>JAZQSE010000023.1:0-62247 GCA_045629945.1 Fibrobacteraceae bacterium | reverse complement strand
GTAAAACAAATCAGGTTCTGCAATTCTTGCAGTCTCTTGTTTTACGTGATAACGAAGTTCAATTTCTTTTAAGGTGTCGTTAGAATTATTTTCAATTTTAAATCTTAGTACTGTTTGGTTATTTTGTGAAAACTGCTCGTCAAGAGTAGAAATTGTAATAGCATTACTGGAAACTTTTAATGCAAATAAAAGACATAACAAAATAATTTTTTTCATATTTTGCTTTTCCAGAAAACTTTGAAAAATACTACATAAATATAACTCAAAAACTTACGGGTAATATTATTGCTTATTCACAGAATTTTGAATTTTACATTTCTTTTCAATCTTAAAAACAAGTATTCAATAAAATCACCTAGTCCGCCAAATTAAACTTTAATTCCAAAGCCTTTTACAAAAAAATTTTTTTGTGGGAAAAGTTTTCATATCTTTTCAAAAATTATATATACATAAAGCTATGCCATACAAACAATCAAGATTACCAATTCTTTTGAGAATATTGTTGCTTGTTTTTGCATCAATTTTACTTGCGTTTACAATAAATATTTTTGTCCGTTCCACAGAATTATTTCCAGGTGGATTTACGGGTCTCACACTTTTGATTCAAGAAATTTTTATTCGCTATCTCGGAATTTCTCTCCCTTATTCACTCATTATTATTCTGTTAAATGTCATTCCCGCTTGTATTTGTTTTTTCTCAATAGGTAAAAGATTTACGATTTTATCTTGTTTAATGCTTGTTTTATCTTCTTGCCTTGTAGATTTTATTCCCACATTTCACTTAACAAACGACATGCTTCTAGCTGCTGTTTTTGGTGGCTTTTTAATGGCTTTATCTATAACCATTTGCCTTTACGTTGGGGCTTCTAGCGGAGGCACAGAATTTATTGCCATTCTAATTTCAGAAAAAAGCGGCGCCGATGCCTGGAATTATATTCTCGCGTTAAACGTTGTGATTCTTATTTCTGCTGGTATTCTTTTTGGTTGGGACAAAGCTCTTTATTCTATCATTTTTCAATTTACTTCTTCTCAAACACTATCGTTCCTTTATAGAAAATACCAACAAGTCACCTTTTTTATTATCACAGATAAACCTGAAGAAATTTACCAATGTATTCAAAGCCTTTCCGGCCATGATGCAACTGTTTTTAAAGGAAAAGGTTGTTATGCAGGCCAAGAACACTCTATGATTTATTCTGTGGTTTCTGCACCAGAAGCAAGAATCATTATGCATGCTGTCAGAAAAATTGACTCGAATGCTTTTATAAACGTCGTTAAAACAAAATATTTAAGTGGACGGTTTTATAGACAACCCAATGATTAATTTTTTATAAAAAAATGACAATATCGCTATAGTTTTTTCGTTTTAGTTTTAATAAATAAAGATTAAGCTAACATGAGGAAAATTTATGCACAGAAAAATTGAAATGCTTTCGTTGTCGGCATTGCTTGCTTCTTCCATTTTTCAGATACCAACCAATACAGTTCAAAAAACTGATAATCAAGATGTTTTTCCAGATAAAATTTTTGTAAATGAACCTATGGCTAAAAATCTGAAAATGAAATAAAAAAGTAAAGCGACAAAAAAAAGGATGCAAAAGCATCCTTTTTTTTGTTTGAAATCTGATTATCGATTGTTAATAATCTTTGTGAGTTCAACTGGGTCAACAATTTTGCCGTCTTTATAAACGCGCATGTTTCCAGAAGCAATTTCATCAATGAGAATTACTTCGTCATTGTTGTAACCGAATTCAAACTTAATATCCCAAAGATCAAGGCCAAGAGTTTTCAAATCTTCTGCAACAATCTTTGTGATTTTAAGCGTTTGTTCTTTCATGCTTTCGAACATAGCTTTGTTCATAACACCAAGAACTTCAAGGCCTTCACTTGTAACAAGTGGATCGCCTTTTGCGTCGTTCTTGAATGTGCATTCTACATAACCACCTTCGATTACTGTACCATCTTGAATGTATTCGCCGTATCTTCTGATGAAACTACCTGTTGCTACAAGGCGGCAAATCACTTCAAGACCATGACCAAAAACGGTTGCTGGCAAAACTTCCATTGTTGCATTTTCAATATCAGCACTTACATAATGAGTTTTAATACCAGCTTGTTTTAACTTTTCAAAATAATAAACGGAAGTTTCCAGGTTTGCCTTACCGATACCATCAATTGTAAGACCAACTGTATTTTCACCTGGGTCAAAAACGCCGTCTTTGCCAGTGCAATCGTCTTTAAACTTGAGCATTACATTGCCATTTTCAAGTTTGTAAACGTCTTTTGTTTTTCCGGTGTAGATCTTTTCCATATGGATTCCTTTTTTGGAGTTTAATTCCTTATTCCCATTCAATAGTGCCAATTGGCTTTGGGGTCAAATCATAAAGAACACGGTTGATGCCTTCTACTTCTGCTGTAATGCGTGCAGTAATTTTATGAAGAACTTCATAAGGGATTTCTTCAATCGTAGCGCTCATTGCATCTGTTGTATTTACAGCACGGATAATAGCTGGCCAGCCTTCGTAACGTTTGTCATTTTTAACGCCAACGCTTTTCATATCAGGAATGGCGATAAAGTACTGCCAGACTTTTTGAGCAAGGCCACTGTTTGCAAATTCTTCTCTGAGAATGGCATCGGCTTCGCGTAAAGCATGCAAGCGGTCGCGAGTAATAGCGCCAAGGCAACGCACGCCAAGGCCCGGGCCAGGGAATGGCTGACGGTCAACCATTTCTGCTGGGAGACCGAGAGCTTTACCTACAACACGAACTTCGTCTTTATAAAGAAGTTTTACAGGTTCAACCAATTCAAACTGCATATCTTCTGGCAAACCCCCCACATTGTGGTGAGCTTTAACGCCATCGCTTTCAAGAATGTCAGGGTAAATTGTTCCTTGAGCAAGGAAAGAAATGCCTTCAAGTTTTGATGCTTCTTCATCAAAGACTTTTATAAATTCACCGCCAATAATTTTACGCTTTTTTTCTGGTTCAGCAACACCTGCCAACAAATCCAAAAAGCGGTCTGTTGCATCGACATAAATCAAGTTGGCGTTCATTTGATTTTGGAATACTTCGATAACCTGTTCAGATTCACCTTTACGCATAAGGCCATGGTTTACATGAACACAAACAAGTTGTTTACCGATAGCTTTTACCAATAAAGCAGCAACAACAGAAGAATCTACCCCACCAGAAAGTGCGAGCAATACTTTTTTGTCTTTTACTTGTTCTTGGATTTTTTGAATTTGTTCTTGAATAAACGATTCGGCAAGAGCCGGCGTTGTGATACGAACCATTGATTCCGGGCGAACATTGTCGTTCATAAATGAGTTCCTAGAGGAAGTTTTCTTTTTTGGAAAAAATAGTCATTTTGAGCCTTTTTCAACAGATAAAAACTTTAAAAAAATCAATTTTTAGTGGTTCACGACAGAAAAATCCTGCTATTTTAGCCTTTAAACAAATGAATGAAAAATCATTTACTGTCCTACCTTTATTTGTTTTTACTTAATTGCCTTACAAATACAACAACGCCTTTTTCTTGCAAAATCGTCATGAGAATAACTACTGATTAATAATCCCCCTTAATTTTTTTTAAAATTTTAAAAGAAAAATAAAGAAAAATCAAAAAAAAATTGTTTTTTTTGAAATAATAGAGTATATCATTGAGAACGGAAATACTTCTTTTTCCGATAGACTTCAACAGAGGATACTGCTATGGATATTACGATTACTGCTCGTCATTTTAATGCTTCTGCCGGTTTGCAAGAACGCGTTCAAGAAGAAATCGAAAAATTGGGTAAATTTTACCCGAATATCACCGGAGCCTCCGTTGTTCTTGATCACGAAGTGGAACATTTGCGCCGTTGCGATATTTCCGTAAATATTACTGGTAGCGTTGTCGTTGCATCTGCTGACGAAGAAAACATGGGTAAAGCTATTGACGTTGCTTTGGAAAGAGTCAAAGTACAATTGAAAAAGCAAAATGAAAAACAAAAAGATCATAAAGCTCAACCTGTTTCCGACGTGGTATAACAGTGGCTTATTGCCCGCTAGATAACTTGAATATCCAGAACCGGGAAAAACTCCCGGTTCTGGAATTTTATAAACGCTTTCAAAACGAATTGCGTCTTTCTATTCATGAAGGTAGTTCTTCTACTGATTCTTATATCGTAGAAGTAGGCATTCATAGGCCAGGCCTTGCTCTTACAGGCTATACATCTGTTTATAGCTCTCACCAGATACAAATTATCGGCCATACTGAATGGAATTACTTAGAATCCATTGGCCCAAAAGCAAGGCGTGAAGCTTTTGAAAAACTATCTATGTTCCGTGCGCCAATGTGGGTTGTTACTCATGGGCAAAAACCGCACGAAGAACTAGCCGATATGTGCCGCGAAAAAAACATCCCTCTGTTTTCTTCGCCTTTATATACTTTTGAATTCATTTTTAAAACAAGAAGCATTCTTGAAAAATATTTTGCTCCTTACACAAAAATTCATGCAAGCCTTGTAGATGTTTATGGCATTGGCATGTTGTATATTGGTGATAGTAATGTTGGGAAATCAGAATGCGTTTTAGACCTTGTAGAACGTGGGCATAGACTTGTTGCTGACGATGCTGTTGAAATTATGCAAGTTGGCAACACCTTAATGGGAATGGCAGACCCTTTAATTGAACATTGTATGGAAATCCGCGGGATAGGTATTATTGATATTCGCTCTATGTTCGGGATTCATGCCGTTCGTAAAATTAAAAGAATTGAAGTAGTTGTTGAATTGCAAATGTGGAACCAGGCTGAAGGTTGTGGGTGCTCAACAGATCGCACCGGACTTTCAAATGAAACTATTTCTATTATGGGCGTTCAGATTCCTCACATTATAATTCCTGTAACACCAGGCAAAAACTTAACGGTTATTTCTGAAGTAATTGCAATGAATACTTTAATGAAAAGTGCCGGCGAAGATTCTTCACAAGCCTTTAACCAACGTTTACTTGACAAAATCCAAAAGAAAGCTTCTGGCGAAAGCTGGGATGCTTTTTTGGATATGGATTTAACGCCGTATGAATAAGTGGAAACGTTTCATTAAGCAAAACTGGCTTGCTTCTCTTGTGGCTGGAACTTTTTTGTTAACTTGCCTTGCTTTGTTGTATTTCAAACACCCTGCTAGCCCTTATCATTTACGTAACCAATATGTACTTCGCTTTGAACAGATAGGAACTCTTTCTCCTGGAAACCGCGTTCAGGTAAATGGTTTAACAAGAGGCCAAATTCTTTCAGCCAAGTTGACTGACGATGCTGTATTTGTAACAATTGAAGTTTTAGCCCATACTCCTATTCCTAAAAATTCAACTTTCAGACTTATCAATTCTGGACTTATGGGCGAACGAGAAGTTTGTATTCTTTTAGGCAATTCTGAAGAATTTTTAGCTTCTGGCGATACGGCAAATGGTTTATATGACGAAGGAACTTCTGGGATTACACGCAAATTAAAGCAAGCTTTTTCTGTATTAGATTCTATTATGATTACAGCTGAAGCTTCGTTAGATTCATTACTTGGCGGTAAAAATGGAGAACGGCTTTCCCGTATAACTTCAAAAGGAAATAATATCATCAATGAAACATCGTCTTTAATTAGTGCAAGTAAAGAAAATTTAGAAGGTTTTATTTCTTCAACTGAAAATGCTTTACAAAATGCAAAAGGCGTTTTAGATAACATAAAAACCGATGGTTCTACTTTAATAGAAAATATTGAAGCTAGAAAATCAGAACTAGATTCTTTACTTGCCGATTTGAAAAATTTAAAACAAAAGTTAGCGGATTTTTCAGAAGATGCCCCAATGCCTCTTATCAAAGAAAAAACCTTTTTTGATGAAGCGTCAAAACTTTCTAAAGATGTTGAAAATTTCAGAAAAGATTTGATTAAGAATGGTTTAAAAATAAATATTGATATTTTTTAAAAAAGTATTTGCTTTTACAAATAAAAAGAATACTTTATGTCGGTAATCTGATTTTATATGGAGGAGTCTATGGCAGAACAAAAAGTTCCTAAAATGTCCAAAAAAGATTTGGAATATTTTGAATCCCTTTTGCTAGAAAAACGGCGAGAAATTGTTGCTGCACAAGTAGGCAGTTCTTCATCAGGAGCATTTCACACACAAAAGCACCAGATGGATATGGTCGGCTACAGTAACCACTTAACAGCAGACGCTGCTTCTGATTATACTTCGTTAGAAACTTCTTTTGATTTAGCTGCACGCGAAGGCAAATATTTAATTTATTTAGAAGAAGCTCTCCAGAGAATCAAACAAGAAACTTTTGGTGTCTGCAAAGTCTGTAAAAAGCTTATTCCAAAAGCAAGGCTCGAAGCGGTTCCAACAGCAACCAAATGCGTTAACTGTAAAGAAGAAACCAAAAGAAAGGAACGCGAAGACCATCGTATAGAAATGGCGCGTGCTTTTGCAGAACAACATCGTATGCAACAAAAATAATTGATTTAAAAAGCCGACTGACGTCGGCTTTTTTTTATAGAAATCATTTACAGTTGTAAACACGAAATAGTTTTCTTTTTTCCCTTTTTTTATTTCAAAATCTATTTTAAAAAAAATCAAAAAACAATGGAGTTCAAATGTTAAACTTAAAAGGTAAATGGGTTTTAGTAACGGGTTCTTCTCGCGGTGTCGGGGCAGAAATTGCTAAAGCCGTTGCATCTCTTGGCGGGAATCTTTTTTTGCAAAGTCGTTCTAAATCCCATGCTGAAAAAACACTAAAAGCTGTTCAAGAAATGGGCGTTGAAGCGATAGCTCTTGAATGTGCCTTAGAAAATCCAGATTCTATAAAAGCTATGCTTCAAGAAATAGACAATTCTGGAAAAATCGTTGACGTTGTTTTCAATAATGCCGGTTTACAAGTGCCTTATTGTAGCGATTATTTTTCTAATGAAAGAAAAGATTATTTAGAAGCTTATGCCGTTAATTGCCTTGCTCCGGTTCAAATTGCTTACCACTTTTTACCTAAAATGGTTAAAAATGGTTTTGGTCGCATTTTAATGACTTCTAGCGGTATAGCAGACCAGCCAGAGCTTATGGGCTATGCATGCGCTAAAGCGGCTTTAGATAAATTTGTCCGCGATTTTGCTTGCAAATTAAACGGCACCGACGTAATGATGAACTTAATGGACCCAGGTTGGTTACGTACCGATTTAGGCGGGCCAAACGCACCAAACGATGTTACTACTGTTATCCCAGGTGCTTTAGTAGGTGTTTTAGCCGAAGACAAAAAGAGTGGTCGCTGGTTCAGCGCACAAGAATTTGCAGGTATGGAACTTTCCCTTGCTGTGCAAAAAGCAGAAACTCTTTAACCATCAAAAACGATTTTTGTTTTTAACTGGCAACTTAAAACTTGCCAGTTTTTTATGCTTTAAAATTTTTCTATAATGACTTTTTGCTTTTACTTATTCAGAGGCTTTTTGTGGAACAAAAATCTATTGGTATTTTAGGGTTTGGCGTAGAAGGGAAAAGTACTTTACGCTATTTAATCCGTGAAGGTTTTAAAGACATTGTGGTGATGGATAAATCACCTGTGACATTGCCTGAAATAGACGAAAGCATTAAAATTTCTGTTGTTTCTGGCGAGCACTATAAAGATGGGCTCTTACAGTGCTTTGAAGTTATTCGTTCTGCAGGCTTTTATCCTTTAGATTCTGACCTTTTGAAATTCCAAATGAACGGAGGCGTTGTAAAAAGCCAAGTCGAAATTTTCTTTGAAAAAGTCCCGGCTGAAAAAATCATTGGCGTTACAGGGACTCTTGGCAAAGGCAGCACGGTCAGCATGATTAAGCATATTTTAGATGCAGCCAATGAGCCTTCTGAAATCGGCGGAAATTTTGGAATTCCAATGCTTGATTTGTTAGAAAATAAAAACCAAGACACGACTTATATTCTTGAACTTTCTTCTTTTCAATTAATGACTTTAGGCTGTTCTCCCAAAGTTGGCGTTGTTTTAAAAGTTTCTTCGGAACATTTAGATTGGCATAAAACCGTAGAAGAATACAGAGATGCAAAAGCCAATCTTGTGCGCTATCAAAAGCCTTTTGATTGTTGCGTTTATATGCAAGATGCTTTGCCAACTTCTAAAATTGCAGAAAATTCTGCTGCACAAAAATTTTCTTTTGGTTCTAGCGAAAATGCAGTAGCAAAAATAGAAGGCGATTCTCTTAAAATTGGGACTGTTTCTTTGCATTTGTCAGATTGTAAAGTTCGCGGCATTTATCAGTTAGAGAATATGGCGGCAGCGGCCCTTGCGACCCTTGCTATTGGCGTAGATATTCATGTTATTTTTGATGCTTTAAAAACCTACGAAGCCTTGCCTTTACGAATGGAATTTCGCGGCGAAAAAAATGGAATAGAATTTTTTAATGATTCTTATGCAACAAGACCCGATGCGACTTTGGCGGCTGTTCGCAGTATGAAACGCCCATTCGCTTTGATTCTTGGTGGCTCAGAAAAAAATGCAGACTTTACAGAATTATTTTCTGAACTTGCTTTGATTGAAAAATTAAAATCGATTGCTTTTATTGGCGCTACTGCAGAAAGAATGTTTAAGCAAGCTACAGAAATGAATGTAAAAGCAAAAATGGAAATTTTCAATTCTTTAGAAGATGCTTTTAACAATTCCTTAATCATTGGAGAAGGCGGCGCTATTTTACTTTCTCCTGCTTGTGCTTCTTTTGGATTGTTTAAAAACTACAAGCATCGAGGAGAAGTTTTTAACCAGCTTATTGACAATTTTTAAAAAGACGAAATAACTATATTTACGCAAAAATAAAAGTGAGAAACTTATGGAATACAAAGTTAAAGATATAAACCTTGCTGCCTGGGGCAGAAAAGAGTTGGATTTAGCAGAAACCGAAATGCCAGGGCTTATGGCTCTTCGCAAAGAATATGCCGGTAAAAAACCTCTTGCTGGCGCTCGTATTATGGGTAGTCTTCACATGACTGTACAGACTGCTGTTCTGATTGAAACTTTAACAGAACTCGGTGCCGATGTGCGTTGGGTTTCTTGCAATATTTTTAGTACACAAGATCATGCGGCAGCAGCAGTTGTTGTTGGTAAAAACGGAACTCCAGAGAATCCGCAAGGGACTCCTGTTTTTGCATGGAAAGGCGAAACGCTTGAAGAATACTGGGATTGCACAGCAAAAGCTTTGATTTGGCCAGATGGTAAAAGCGCTAACTTGATTCTTGACGATGGTGGCGATGCAACTATGCTTGTTGTTCGCGGTGCTGAATTTGAAGACGCAGGGAAAGTTCCTGAATTTAACCCTGAAACAGATTCTGAAGAATGGGGGGTGTTCCTTTCTCTTTGCAAAAAGATTTTTGAAGAAGATCCAAAACGTTGGAGTCGTGCACGTGAAACAATCAAAGGTGTTTCTGAAGAAACAACTACTGGCGTTCACCGCTTGTATGACATGGCAAAGCATGGGCGCCTTCCGTTCCCAGCCATTAACGTGAACGATTCTGTTACCAAGTCAAAATTTGATAACCTTTATGGTTGCAGACATTCTTTGATTGATGGCATTAACCGCGCAACAGACGTGATGATGGCTGGGAAAATCGCCGTAGTCTGCGGCTACGGCGACGTCGGCAAGGGCTGTGCCCAGTCCTTGCGCGGCCAAGGCGCCCGAGTTATTGTTACAGAAATTGACCCAATTTGTGCTCTTCAAGCCGCTATGGAAGGCTATGAAGTTAAAACGCTTGATGAAGTCGTTTCAGAAGCCGATATTTTTGTAACAACTACTGGCAATATGATGATTATTTCTGCTGCACAAATGCAGAAAATGAAACACCGTGCTATTGTCGGTAACATTGGCCATTTCGATAATGAAATTGATATGGCTGGCTTGAAGAAAATCCCAGGAATTGTACGTAACGAAATCAAGCCTCAGTACGACGAATGGATTTTCCCAGATGGTCATAGCATTCTTGTTCTTGCTGAAGGCCGCTTGTTGAATCTTGGTTGTGCAACGGGCCACCCAAGTTTTGTAATGAGTGCAAGTTTTACAAACCAGACCATTGCACAGATTGATTTGTGGTTAAACGCTGAAGGTAAAGAAACTGTTGCTGGTATCAAATACGAAAAAGGTGCCGTTTACACGCTTCCAAAAATTCTTGATGAAAAAGTAGCTCGCTTGCATCTTGAAAAGTTAGGCGTTCACTTGACTACACTCACTCAGGCACAAGCTGATTACATCGGCGTTCCTGTAGAAGGCCCTTACAAAGTGGATTTCTATCGCTATTAATTACTTGTAAACCGTTTTATTCTCTTTTAAACTAGAGATAGAAAAATCCCCCGAAAGTGTAACTTTCGGGGGATTTCATTTTAGCCAATACTATTTCTTCTTGGTTGAAATAATTTCAGCATCAACAATCTTTTTCCCATTTGATTTTTTCTTGTCTTTTTCTGCTGGCTTACTTGGATTGATAATGCGATATTGTACAATCCCCCAGATATTAGAAATAATCCAATAAAGCACAAGTCCTGAAGGCATAACAGCACTAAAGAGGAACATCATACCAGGCATCATCCAAGTCATCATTTTTTGCTGAGCAGGATCAGTCATGGCGCTCATAGATTGCTTTGTCTGGAAATAAGTCGTAACCACCATAATCAAAGGCAAAATAGCAATACCATGTGGCATAATAAATGGAATTGAAATGCCACTGAAAATAACATCAGAGTGAGAAAGGTCAGAAATCCAACCAATGAAAGGCTGACCACGAAGTTCTATTGCTCGACCAAGAATAATAAACAAACCAAAGAATATAGGCATCTGCAAAAGCAATGGGAAACAACCGCCCGTACAAGAAGCAAGTGGATTTATTTTATTCTTTGCATAAAGTTCCATAATGGCAGCCTGACGCTTTTGTGGGTCAGAACGATACTTAACATTAATCGCATCAAGTTCTGGTTTGAGCTTTGCCATATCTTTAGAAGAACGGAGTTGTTTTAAAGTAAGTGGTGTTGTAAGCAAGCGAACCAAAATAGTAAGCAAAATAATCGCTACACCATAGTTCGGGATAATAGAATAGAAAGCCTTCAACAGCCAAAGTAAAAATCCGCAAATAGCGACAAACCAAGTATCAGCACCGCACCATTGCCAGCCACTTACAATAATTTTTTCATAACCTACATCGTATTGCTTAATAGCAGCCCATTCAAGAGGCAATACCATAAAATCAAATGCCAATGTATCTGAGTGCATATCATCAGAAAGCGAAAGTTTAAATGTACCTGGGTCAGATTCTGCCACTTTTTCTTTCAATGGTTCTGCTTCTACAACAGCAGAAGTTGGGTTTGCAAACTGAACAGTCATAGCAATGTATTTACGACGGAGCCCTGCCCAAAGAATTTTGCCACTTTCTTGATTGAAAGTTTCTTTCGCCGTAATCATTTCGCGTTCAACACCAAAAGTATTATTGAAAATTACTTCACTAAAGAAATAATTCGCGCCAAAAGACTTACCTTCTGGGAACGCTTCTGTTTCACGCATACCACCATTTAAAGAAAGTCTATAAGAAGAAGCTCTGAAACCTTCTACAATATTCTTTTGTGAAATTGCAGCACCATCTTTTGTAAAAGAATAAAGGCGATGGATTTTTTTACCTGATGGGTCTGTAAAAGTAAAAGCAACTGTTAAAGAATCTTCTACAGTTATTTTATTTGCCAAAGAATCTTTAAAACTAAACAAAGCCTTATCAAGATTTACGCCATCAAAAGAAAGTGACAATGCTCCTTGTGTGCTATCTTGAATAATCTCTGGGAATTTACCCGTACTATCAGCCAGATCTTTTACGATAATGCTTTTAATTTTAGCACCTTGATTAGAAAGCGTTACAATAAAACGTTCCGTTTCTACCTCTAGTTCATGAGGAACAACAACAAAAGGAGCTTCTACTAAAGAATCCTTTGTAGAATCTTCAACTACTTTTGCTTGCACTGGTTCAAGTGATGGAGTTTTACCCAAAAAGAGTTCACCAGAAGAATCTTTCTGAGGAATTTCAAGTGTAGATTGTGCTTGAGTTTCTACGGCTTGTTTTTTAGTCGCTGGTTCTTGCTTTACTGGTTCTGGAGCTGGCATGGAAAACATCCACCATACCATAATGATAAAAATGAGAACCATTCCAATAACATTATTTTTTTTCATAAGGAATCCTTACGTGGCGGAACTGGATCATAACCGCCTTTACAAAATGGGTTACAGCGAAGTACTCGATAAAAGCTAAGCGCAACGCCTTTAATAATTCCATGAGTTTCTATCGCTTCTATAGCGTAAGCCGAACAAGTTGGTGTAAACCGACAGACTCCAGAAAAAAAATACGGATGAATCAACCGATACAAACGAATAGGAAACAAAACCACTTGCTTCAAAATCCGTTTTACAAAAAAAACGCACTCTATTGCTTTCACTATAATCTCCCTTGCAATTTTTCTATCAAGCGAGTTCCGGATTCACGAAGCAAATCAGCGTTCATTTCTGAAGACTTGACATTTACCGAAATCATTGCCCATACTGGTTTTTCTAAAGACAACGCCTGTTCAAAAAACAATGGGCGCAAAACACGGCGACAACGGTTGCGGTAAACAGCATTTCCGTTCTTTTTTTTCGCTATAAAGCAAAAACGGCAAACACCATCAGGGCTTTCTATCCAACGCATCGATAATACAGATGCCCGAATATACTTTCCTTTTGTGGTTATTTGCCGAAATTGTGCCTGCGAACTTAACCTATAGGAACGTAAAGCAGCTATGAGCTTACCTTATTTCTTATAAATTGTATCGCTGACTGTAAGACGTTTACGACCTTTAGCGCGACGACGGCTCAATACGGCACGTCCCCAGCGGTCCTGCATGCGCTGACGGAAACCATGCTTGTTTGCACGCTTGCGATTGTGAGGTTGAAATGTTCTTTTCATAATGTTAACCTTTAAAAAAAACTTTAGACTTGAGACCCAAAATTAGTAAAAAGTCTTGATTTATCAAGGGGTTAGGAGTATCTGCAAACACATTCAAAGCCATAAAATGCCTTTTTCAAAGATAAAAGAAGTCATCAACAAGTTAACAATATGTTAATAAATGTTAATAACTTTATTTATCAGATTTCTCCGCGAAGGCGGCGGCGTGCTCTGCTCCCTGGGCGATTGCGGCGTTTTTTGAAAGGAACGCGGCCGCTGAGCCCATTTTCTGCTTGCTTTTCAACAAAAGAATCTTGTGGAAAAGTTTTAGCTTCTTGAAGTAAAGGAGCCTCTTTTGCCTTGCTCGCCTTAGCTTTATTTTTGTTAGGATTTGGCTTTTTAGGTTTTGGATTGTTTTTAGGCGAAGAAGGCAAAGGCGGTAATTTTTCTAAAACAGAAACATCGCCTTCAGGGATTTTTAAGCGCAAAGCTTTTTCTATAGCTTTTAATTCATGGCGCTCATCTTTTGCACAAAAAGAAATAGCTTCGCCTTCTTTACCAGCTCTACCAGTTCGACCAATACGATGCATGTAGGTTTCTGGTTGGTCTGGTAAATCAAAATTGAATACATGCGTTACATTATCTACATCTATCCCACGTGCCGCAATATCTGTTGCGACAAGCACTCGAATTTGTTCGCATTTAAAATTTCCAAGAGCTTCTTGCCTGCGCGTCTGGCTTTTGTTTCCATGAATTGCTGAAGCCGTTATCCCTGCTTTAACAAGGGTTTCTGCGACACGGTTGGCGCCATGTTTTGTGCGGCTGAAAACAAGCACTTTTTTCATTTCTGGATTGGTATTCAGAAGCTCTTTTAAAAGCAAACCTTTTTGCCTTTTATCTACATGATAAACCTTTTGAGAAATCCGCTCTACAGGCGTAAAAGTAGGAGCCACTTCTATAGTTTCATAATCTTTGGAAAGTATACTTTTAGCTAAAGCCACTATATCAGAAGGCATTGTCGCCGAAAAGAATAAATTTTGCCTTACTGGTGGAAGCATTGATAAAATTTTCCGGATATCATTTATAAATCCCATATCCAACATGCGATCAGCTTCGTCTAAAACAAAAAATTCTATTTGCTTCAGTGAAACGGATTTCTGGGCTATTAAATCCAATAAACGGCCAGGAGTCGCCACAAGAACATCCACTCCATGCAACACAGCTCTTTTTTGCGGAATATCAGAAACTCCACCAAAAATACATGCTGTTTTTATTGCGGTAAACTTGGCATATTTTTCAAAACAATCACTAACCTGAATAGCTAGTTCTCGCGTTGGCAAAAGAACTAATGCCCGGCAACATTTTGAAGAACGAATTTTACCAGAAGCTAAAAGTAATTGAAGTATTGGCAAAGCAAATGCAGCCGTTTTTCCTGTCCCCGTTTGAGCGATTCCACACAAATCTCGCTTTTCTAACAAAACAGGTATGGCTTGTTCTTGTATTGGAGTGGCTTTCGCATACCCTACTTCACGAATGGCTCTTAACAATGGTTGTTTTAAGGGTAATTTTTCAAAATCCATTTTGTTGCCCTTGTAAGCTTTTAAACTTTTAACAAAAAAGCCCCGGCGTAGCCGGGGCTTTTGAGCGGGAAGGGCGGGATTCGAACCCGCGATAGGATTATGTCCTATACTCCCTTAGCAGGGGAGCGCCTTCGGCCAGCTCGGCCACCTTCCCATTCGGAGTCCTAATTTTAGATTATTTATGCTTCTTTTTCAAGGGGTCTAACTTAAATTTAGGCCTCTATTGCGTTTATTTTCTCGGGCAATTCCAATTTTCTTTTACGCCGCTTTGTTTTAAATCCTAAATAAAGAGGGCTAATCGTATAAAGAATAAGCAATAAACCCATTGTTGCATAAGGTGTATTCATATTACAAATACCCCAACCGATTGTTATAAATGGCAAATGCAACAAATATGGGTAAAAAGAAGCTCTACCAACAGTCCGCACAATAGGGATACAGAAAAACCTGGCCAAAAAACCTTTCCCTGGTATTAAACTCATTATAAAAAGTCCGCTAATAAGAATCGTCGGAGAATGGCGAACAATAAAATACAACCTCGGGTCAGAAACAGAATTTTGGCTCAAATAACAAACGATATAAAGAGCCACAAACAAAAAGAACTGGCAAAAACCGGCCACATAATTTTTTTCTAAAAACACAAATTGCTTTTTCTGATAAAGCCTGAAAATAATCATCCCAAAGAAATATTCACAAATATGAATTACTGGAAACATGTGAAAAAAGCGAAAGCGCCTTGCATAATCTGCATCATTTAAAAAATCATGGGAACCAAAAATCCACCCTTGAATAATTCCAGGAACAAAAACAAGAAAAAATAAAACCCACAAAACTTTAACGCTTTCTATTTTAAACAATTTCTTTGTAGTCCAAGGCGTCAAAGCATAACAAATAAAGAACCCGGTCAAAGCCCACGAAGGCTCGTTCAACTTCATCCCTAAATCAGGAACCAAAGACCAAAGAAGCGACAAATGTAAAAACAAACTGCGGATCGGGTGTTCCATTTTATCAATGCCGCCAATTTTCACAGCTACAGCTGCAAACATCAGTATCGTGCAAATAAAATGCAAACGGTAGAGTTTTGAAATTCGCGAAAATACAAATGGAAGAACAGCAATACGCCTGTCTGGGTCACTGAATTTAGAAGCAAATAAAAAACCAGCTAAAACAAAAAATAACCCAGCAGAAAAAGCAGGCCCAGACACAATCGGTTTTAACCATGTCCATTTCGCCGCATAATCAAAAGCACTTGATGACGCCAAATGCAAAAGCACAATATTTATTGACGCCATTAAGCGCAAGCCATCAATCGCCGGGAAATAATTTTTCTTTTTTTTCATTCTCTGCAAATATAAAAACGAAAAATTTCATCAAAGATTTGCTTGGTAAGCTCTCCAAGTCGTTTCAATAATGGTATCAATATCGCTATATTCAGCTTTCCAACCAAGAAGTTCAAATGCTTTATTAGGATTTGCCACAAGAGAAGCCGGATCGCCCGGGCGGCGTTCCACAATGCGATAAGGCACCTTTTTCCCTGAAGCTTTTTCAGCAGCCCGAATAATATCCAAAACACTTGTCCCTTGACTTACACCCAAATTCACAATCAAATCTTTATTTTCTCGTTCAAGATATTCAAACGCTTCAGCATGGCCCCTCGCCAAATCATTCACATGAATATAATCGCGAACGCCCGTTCCATCGTGGGTATCATAATCATTACCAAAAACAAGAAGTTCTTTTCGCTTACCAGTCAAAGCTTCCATCACAACAGGAATCAAATTTGCCGGATTCTTTTCTAGGCCAGTAATACGCCCATTCACATCGTAGCCAGCCGCATTAAAATAGCGAAGTGCGGCAAAACGCAAATTCTTCAACTTAGAATACCAACTAAGAAAACCTTCTATAGAACGCTTCGTATAACCATAATAATTCTCAGGTTCAGTCGGGTGATTTTCGTCTACAGGCATATACTTTGGAGCGCCATAAGTTGCAGCAGAACTAGAAAAAACAAAATATTTAACCCCAGCAGAAACCGCAGCATTCAGGATATTCAAAGAACCTATAATATTATTAACGCTATACTTTTCTGGCAAAAGCATTGATTCACCAGCCGCTTTAAAAGCAGCCAAATGAACAACCCCTTCCGGAGAAAAATCATTCAAAAAATCCCCAATAGCTTTTTCTGATAAAATATCGCCTTCAACAAATTCAGCTTCTGCAAAAAGGTTTTGCCTTAACCCACTACTCAGATTATCAAAAACTTTAACAGTATGCCCTCTATCCAAAAGTTCTCGAACAGTATGTGAGCCAATATAACCTGCGCCACCAATAACGGCGATTTTCATAAAAACCTCAACAAAAATTTCCTTCACCACCGAAGATAGAATTTTTATTCCTTCTAAAAATCCAACTCATACATTTTCCTTACGCATTCCCCACTCAAATCAGCAACTACTAACTGATTTCAACTAACACGCGCATTTACCCAAACACTTTTTTCAAAACCGTCTTAAGACACTCTTGGATTATTTTTATTACTCTGATAAACAGCCTTAGTAATTTCAGAATACAATTTACTAAGAACCGTATCTTTTTCGCCAAAATCCATTTGAATCCACTCATTACGCAAAGTTTCATTATCTACGCGCTTAACCCATTCATACAAAAGAGCTGGACCCAAAGGAAGCAGAAGATAAAGCAACAACAAGCGTTCGTGCTTATCAATAACTTCTGCATAATATTGAATGCTTTCAATCACTTCTTCTGCATTATTCTTAAAAATAGACCTTACTCTTGCTTTAAATTCATCATCAAAAAAAGACGCTTTAGGTGTTTCAACTTCTGCCATAATTATTCTTTTTGGTTAATGTTTTAAGTTTGAAGTTAATATACTTCTTTATTGTGCAAAAAAGTTCGTGCAATAATATTTTTCCACACTTGTCGCAATTTATCTCAATCCAAATTCACAGCAACATTAAAAACCTCTTTATTGGGCGTTCCCCGCTTTCACGGGTCGGGCTATATTTTATGGATTGTTCGATTCACTCCGTTCCTGCCCAACCACATAAAACGAAGCCTTGCTCCCATGAACCGCGCTACAAGATTGCCGCAAGTCTTCGCCCTACGGGTCACTATCCCTAACGCAATTATCATCAAGCATAAGCAAATTTTACCTATTTGCCCCAAAAAAATTTAATTGTTTTATACAACAGCAGCACGCTGTTCAAAACTCATATGTTTTTCTTCGAGCCAATCAAAATTATCAGAAATTAGTAACTCGTATTTTTTTACCAGATGCGTCGTCTGCATAGGAATAGTTCTATAAGGCAGGTTGAATTCATCTGCCCAGTTCCGCACTTCTTCTGCATCATCGTAAGTCAATAAAAAATGACCTTTAATTTGGCTTGCCAACTCAAAAATTTTTCGATGATCAACATCAAATAAATTATATAGTCTTCGACCAGCTACCGTGTAGGGCGGGTCAATAAAGAAAAACGCTTTGGGATCATTTTTTCTTTTTTTTAAGATTTCAAATGCATCTGCCTGCAAAAAATTAATTCGCGCTTTCAGTTTATTAGCGTCTTCTATCCGGTGAATTAAGGTTTCTGGATACCATCGTGAAGTCAATCCACGACCTGCTTCACCTGTTTTTATCATTCCAGAACCTTTTGCAAGTATACCGCCATGATTTGTTCTATTCCGAACGATAGTTGCAAAAGCGAGCTCTTTTAAACCATCATCAGCAAGAGATATCGCTTTTTTTACATTATCGGCATTGACTTCAAAATTTCTAATTCTTTCAACAAGCCAAGAGACATCTTTTTCCGAAAAAATTGTTCGCCAAACTGCAGCAACATCTTCATCAAGTTCAACCATGGTTACTTTATTAAAAAAATGTTCTGCAGCAGCAGTCAACCCAATAATACCGCCACCAGCAAAAATTTCCATCAATTCCGAATTTTTATCAGCCGATGAAAACCATCTGCGTGCAGTTGGAACAAGCCATGTTTTTCCACCGGGATAACGAAACGGACTTCGTTGAGGAACACTAGCCACATTCACAACATGCTTGTGTGGTGACTCCATAAGTTCCAATTCAGGAAATAGTGATATTTGTGCCGATCCTGTCTTCATAGCAATTCAAACGCAGAATGAGTTTCCGGGGGGGACTTCTTTTTTTCTTCAAATTTTTCGGCAAGAACTTTCACAAAATCTTTTACGTCGCCAGGTTCAGTATAAATAACTCTATTCAAAGCCGATTTGAACTCGGTGTAAACAGTATCTACCAAGACCAAATGGTTTTGTCCATCACTTTTGTCAAATTTCAAATCATACAAAAACCAAGCAATATCAGCCTTACTCTTTGTAACACGAGGAAGGTCTGGCAATGTATCAAAGAATGATTTCTGAATTGCGACGCATTGCTTTTTTCCCCATGCTTTAAAAATTCCACCTTTGTAAAGCATTTGAGGAATCAATCTTTTACGTGATGACGAAAGATAATCGGGATGAGGAAAGTTCTTGCCATTCCATGAAAATTCAGGCTTCGGATTTTCCATGTACTTTTGAAAGGGCTTTCTCAAATTTCCACTAATATACACACCTTGAACTTCTATAGAAGCAAAATCCGTTATATTCCCTTTATCGTCGTACCGCACTATTACATAGTCAATATTTCCCGCTGATTGACCGTGAGCGTCTTGAAGTTTTATTTCAGGAAGAGCAGTCCATTTTGCATTTTTGGGCCATACAAAAGACGCTGCATTTTGCAGTATTTTCCAATCTTCCCGAAATCTTGACGGGCAAGTAATAACCTTTCCGTCATCGTAATTGACACAACAAACCCCAAGCGGATCATCAGCTTTATCCTTTGTACAATTTGGAAACCTGTTGTTAAACGGACACAACCTATTGTCACGATAATGCCGTGCTCGCTCAGACATATTATCCGCAGGAAATCCAAAAGCTTCTGCTATGGGATTCGTGTTTTTCATACATACCCTAATTTAAACAATTATGATTCAAAATAACATTTTTTTGACACATTTTAACAATTCAACGTATAATAAGTTTTTCAAAGAAATTTTATTCTTTACAAACGGAACAATACTCCCACTATCACTCTTCTTTCCATTTGTCGTATAATTTTTTCATATTCCTATACCGACTTCCTGTGCCAAACATTGAATCAGAATCATTTTCAATGGTATCGAAAAGCATATCTCTATATTCAAGTTTGAAATCTTCTTCCTGAAAACTGCCTTTGATGATAAAAAAAGCCAACCTATCAAAGGCATTCAAGTAATTTTCATATGCTTGCAAACGATAACCATCTAAAGAACGAATTAAATCTTTTTCAGAATCGGGTATTTGCGATTCATCACGTCCATTTATTTTTTCCAAGACTTCTTTTCGTTTTTCAGCTTCTTTTTCCTTACGACGATTCAGTTCAAATTCAATATTGAAAATAGCCATCAAATTCGAATGTTGGAGAGATTTTTTCAAACCACCCAATTGAAAAAAAGCTATTCCCAATGCGACCAATCCAGCAAACCCCGCCGCAATAGTTCCTATATAAGCCCAATTCTGTAAAGTCATCTCGTTGTTCCTAAGGCTTTTGCCAAGGCAGCCTTATAAGCCGCCGTTTGAGAAATCATAACCCTGTTACCTTGTGATTCTGTAACCAATTCAATATTAAGGATTGATTCGATTTCATCCTTAGATAGCCCTTGATTTCTCAATTTTTTAACAAAAGTAGCAACTAGTGCATCTTTTTCTTGTTGTGTAGAGAGTTTTGCAAACTCAGCTTTCATCGCAATAAAGTCACTATAGTATAGAGATAATTTATCCATTTCTGACATTTCCTTTTACCTAGTTTTGTTCTAACTTGTTTAAAATTTTAGCAAACTCGGACGCTGAAACAATCTTTCCATCTATATGAATAATCCATTCACTTTTTTTTGCACGTTCTAAAGCATCATACAATGCACCCGTATTACTAACTGCAAAAGCATCCTGAATGTCTTCAACCCAACGAAGGTGTAAATTTTCGACTTTCACCGCTTCAACAAAGACTTTTTCACCATCCGCATCAGATTCCTGCAAGCCTGCAGTAGAATCCTTCCAAACGATAGCGTTAGCCTGTGTTTCGCCCTTGATGTAAGCTTCGTTCTCAGCGACAGCCTGCTTGAAGACTTCGCTTTCAGAATAAAGTTCAATGCTGATACGATCAGTAATCGCATAATCCTGATCTTTACGACGGTTCTGGATGCGGTTCACGAGTTCGCGAGCCACGCAAGCGCGGCGCAAATCGTCAGTGATTTTCAAATCAAGAGCCACTGTAAAATGATTGTCTGCTTCTACGGCAAGTCCTTCTGGCACAATACGGTTTAGCATTAAACAATCTGCACCGACTTCGCCGAATTCAAACTTAATCGTTTCGCCTGCTTGCAATGCTTTAATTTCTTCAACCGAAAGGCTTGCTAATTTAGAAGAAATCACCTTCATGTTCTTTGCGTATTCTGGGCCTTTTGCCTTGATAGCTAAGAAGTTCGGCTTTGCAGACAACTTAACAAGCTTGGTTTCGTCTTCAAGGAACTTCATTTCGCGAACGTTAAGTTCTTCAAGAATCAAGTCTTGCATAGTTTCAGCGACATTCTTTTCGGTTTCACCATGAGCAACCACTGTCATGTTAGCAATTGGCATTCGGTTCTTGACATTATTTGTCGCACGAATTACGCGTCCCATTTCGACCATACCACGAACCATCGCAATACGTTCCACGAGAGTTTCATCCATTAAAGACTTGTCTGCACTTGGGAATTCACAAAGGTGCACGCTCACCGGAGCCTTATCATCTACTTCACGCACAAGAATCTGGTAAATTTCTTCGGCAAGAAGAGGTAAGAACGGAGCAAGAATTTTGGAGAAGTCTACAAGAACTTTATACATCGTTCCATAAGCAGCGTTCTTATCGCCATCGTTTTCGCTTTTCCAGAAACGGCGGCGACTTCTACGCACATACCAGTTCGTTAAGTCATCCACTGCAGCAATCACGGCTGGCACCACATTGTACAAACGGTAAGCCTTCATTTCCACTTCGACCTTGGCAGCCAAATCCTGCAAAGTAGCAAGCATCCAGCGGTCAAGTTCATTGTCTGATTTTACTTCTTGACCAGGAGCCCAATTCAGTTGACCTTTTGCAGCATCAGCATTATGGTTACTTACAAAGAAAGCCACAGCATTCCAAAGCGGAAGCATCACTTGTTTAACAATTCCCTTCACGCCTTCTTCACTAAAGCGTAAATCTTCCGCTTTCAGCGCCGCAGAGTTAATCATAAACAAACGAATGGCGTCAGAACCGGTGCGTTCAATCAAATCGTTCGGGTCCGGGTAATTGCGTTTGGATTTACTCATCTTAGTGCCGTCTTCAGCCAAAATGATTCCGTTCACAATTACATTCTTAAAAGCAGGCTTCTGGAACAGAGCATTTGAAAGCACAGTCAATGTATAGAACCAACCACGAGTCTGGTCGAGCCCTTCGGCAATAAAATCTGCCGGGAAACTCTTTTCCACAAGTTCCTTATTTTCAAACGGGTAATGGCGGCTCGCATACGGCATAGAACCTGACTCAAACCAGCAGTCAAACACTTCAGGTGTGCGATGGTAAACCTTGCCATCTTTTTCAATGGTGAGTTTGTCAACAAAATGCTTATGCAAGTCGTTGAGTTCTACACCTGTAAGGTCTTTCAATTCTTCAATGGAACCAACAGCAATCATGTCGCCGTCATCAGAAAGCCAAACTGGAATCGGAGTTCCCCAGAAACGGTTGCGGCTAAGGTTCCAATCACGGGCATTTTCAAGCCACTTACCAAAGCGACCATCGCGAATATGACTTGGCACCCAGTTCACTGTCTGGTTATTTTCAACCATCCATTCTTTCAAAGTTTTGGTAACGCCATCTTCACTTGTCACAGGAGCATCTACTTTCAAGAACCAAGTCTTAAGAGCGCGATACAAAAGAGGAACGCCTGTGCGCCAGCAGTGTGGGTAACTATGAACAAAAGTTTCATGCTTGAACACGCGACCTTGTTCTTTAAGGTGTGCGATAATACTCTTGTCGGCTTCTTTTGCACCAAGGCCTTTCCACATGGGGACTTTATCCGTGAACTTTCCTTCGGTATCAAGCGGATCAAAGAGACCAAGACCAATGGAAGCACCTAACTGGAAGTCTTCTTCACCGAAACTTGGAGCAATATGCACAGCACCAGCACCATCTTCTGTGCTTACAAAATCAGCAGCGTAAATTTTATAGCGCTTTTCAAGTTCTTCACTCGTAGCATAAGCATCGCTTAAACGGAAAAGCGGTTCATAGCTTAACCCAACAAGTTCAGAGCCTTTGCAAGTATCAACCACATTTGCTTCTTTGAAGTAAGCCGCCGTACGTGTAGCGGCACACCAGAACTTTTTACCATCTTGTTCCACAAGATTGTAATCCATATCTTCGCCAACAGCAATAGCAAAGTTAGAAGGAAGCGTCCATGGGGTTGTTGTCCACACTAAAATGTTTGTGTCTTTGAATTTTGCATTATCCGTAATAAGTGGGAAAATCAAAGTTAAAGACGGGTCCTGACGGTCCTTATAGCCCTGGTTGGTTTCGAAGTTCGAAAGCGGAGTGGCAAGTGCCGGGCTGTAGGGCTGAATGCGATAGCCCTGATAAATTAGACCTTTATCAAAGCATTGCTTGAACACCCACCACACAGATTCCATAAAGTTCGTGTCCATGGTTTTATAACCATTATCAAAATCCACCCAGCGGCCCATACGGCGAACTGTTTTTTTCCATTCGCTTACATACTTCTGAACAGAACCGCGACAAGCTTCATTAAACTTGTCTTCGCCGAAAGCCTTAATTTCAGCAACGCCAGATAGTTTCAATTCATTTTGGATCAAAGATTCAATCGGGAGCCCATGGCAGTCCCAACCAAAACCGCGAGGAACCTTCTTGCCCTTCATGGTCCAGTAACGCGGAACGATATCCTTGATGGTACCGGCAAGCAAGTGACCATAATGCGGAAGACCTGTCGCAAACGGAGGGCCATCGTAGAAGGTATAAGGTTCAGTCTCTGGGCGCGAATCCAGCGACTTCTTGAACGATTCATCCTTGTCCCACAAGCCGAGCACGCGCTCTTCTATTTGCGGAAAAGACTCTTCTTTCTTTACTTCACGAAACAAAGCCATTATAAATACCTCTAAAAATTTTACGCAGGTAAATTTAGAAAAAGGCGAGAACCGCGGTAAAAGTAGGCAAAACGAAAAAGCGCAAAAACTTGTTTTTGCATTTTCGAGTAATAGTCACAAATGTCATAGACATCAAAGCAATTTATTGATTTCACACAGCTGAGCCATACTAAACATGGTATCGTAAAAGTCCAATGCGTGCCAAGGGAGCGCCGTTTTAGAAAAAAAGAATTACTATGCGCCCTTCAAAATACACTCAACACTTAAAGTGATTTGAAATTCAGCATCATCAAAAAAGTTTACATATAACATTCTAAAATTTTTCAAAAACATAAAAACCTCTTCATTCGAAGAGGTTTTTTATTGTTTAGCAAAAACTTGACTAATTATTTTTTCTTCTTAGCGCAAGCTTTTTTTGCACAAGCCTTTGGAGCTGCTTTTTTCTTTTCAGCAGACTTCTGAGCCTTAGCAACAACTTCCTTCAAAGATGCACCAGCTTTGAAATTTACAGACCAAGATTCTTTAATCTTAATCTTTTCGCCAGTAAGCGGATTACGACCGTCACGAGCTGGGCGCTTCTTAGCAGCAAAAGAACCAAAACCAATCAATTGAACTCCAGCACCTTTCATACCTTCGGTGAGAGCGTCCAAAACAGCGTTTACTGCACGTTCTGCTGCTGCTTTGGATTCAATACCAGCTTCTTTATTTGCGAGCACGGCTGCAATCAATTCTTGTTTATTCATCGAAAAGACTCCTTGAGATTTAAATGATGATTACTTATTATACTTTTTTTTTAGCCTTTCGGCATTTCTTTAACGTTTTTTTTTCAAAAAAATTTCATTTTATTGAAACTTTTCACTAAAAATCAAGCACCAACCGCCCTTTAAAGGGCTATTCCGAAGGTTTTTCAAGTATTTTATCTGAAGATTCTTCAGAAACATCTTCCATTTTATTGGAAATTTTTTGCAAATAAATAAGGCAAAGGCATGTAAAAGGAATCGCTACAACTAACCCTAGAAAACCTAGTAATTTACCCCAAATAGAAAGCGATAAAAGAATACCAATCGGTGGTAAATTCATGCTTTTACCGACAATATTTGGAACAAGAACTAAATCCTGCAAAAGCTGAACCCCTACATAAATTCCTGTAATAATCAAAGCCACTTCCCAAAAAGGCATTCCTATATCTAGTGAATAAACGATTCCCAAAAGAAGGGCTATTGGTATACTTAACACCTGTAAATAAGGTATCATATTCAAAAATCCAATAAACAGACCAAACATAATGCTTAAAGGGAACCCAATAATAGTAAAGGCTGTAGAAAACAAAACTCCAACTAAAAAAGCCACACAAGCTTGTGCTCGGAAATAAGTTCCCATCGCTAAGTTCATATCTTTTGCAATAGAAGAAACTGAGGATTTCCATTTTTTAGGAACCAATTGAAAAAAACCATCGCGTAAACGCGGCATATCTAGCATAATAAAAATCAAATACAAAATAACAAGCGTTACACCAGCAAACCAAAAAACAACCATGGCCGTTCCAGAAAGCATTCCAATAGAACCTGAGATCAACTTTGAACCTACTGATTGTAAAGCATTCCAGAAATCCATTGTCTGCATCACTTCTGCAAGTTTATCCCAAGAAATTAAATGCTGCACTACATCCCAAAGATCATCTGGGATAAAACGCATTATTTTAGAACTCCATTCTGCATCATAAAATATTTTTGAAATCAATCGACCAAGTAACCTGATTTCTTCTATAACTCGCGGTATAAATAAATACAAAGCACCACCAATTATAACCCCAGCTCCAAGTAAAACCGTGAGCACCGCTAAAATTCTATATCGCATTTTTTTATGCAAAAAATTAACAAGTGGGTCTGCAATATAAGCCACAATAAAAGCAAAACAAAACGGCAGCAAAACATTGCTTAAATAATTCAACACAAGTAAAAGTAATGCGACAACTATCGCTATCTGAACAAACCGCATAATACGATCTACATTCCAACGATATCCCATAATCTTACCCTTTTTGTTTTAAACGCACAAGGCCATAACCACATGCACACGAAAGTAAAAAAGCTAAAACACCTAGAACATAAAGTAATTTTCTGTTTGTTCCATAAAGTTCTAGTTTCTTTAGTTCAAATGCATCAGGAATCCCAAGTAATGCTCCTGTTGCAGTAAGCACTTCTACGCGCATACCTCTTTCTAAATGCCTCCAATAATCTGGATTTTCAATGCCCATCAAATCAAACCATTTTTCAGGAACAGAAAAATCAGCAAGAGAAACTCTATGCTCTTTTAAATTACGTGTTGTTTCTAAAACAATATCTAATGGCCTTGCCGAAGAAACGTCACCAGGCTTTGTCCATAATGGGTCATGAACAGAAAGTCTTATTGTGATTTTTGGCATTCGGTTTGTAGCTAAAACAACGCGCAAAGAATCGTATGCAGAAAAATCCAGAAATTCTTCTTTTAAAATTTCCATCGGAGAAACTAAAGAAAATCCTACTCCAGCATAAGGTGTCGGAGAACCTGAACGCAAACGGAAATCTAACACCAATAAAGAATCTGTTTTAGAAACAGAAGCTTCTGAAAAGCCTTCATCTTGAGAATCGCTCCGGACAAATTCTTGATAAGTTCCTGGGTAAACTTGTAACGAATGTTCTTTAAAAATAATCGCACAAAGACTAAGAATAACTAGTCCAACTAACCAGGTAGAGACAAGAACTTTTTTAGAAAAAAGAGCTTTAAGATTTTTCATTATGTTCACGCTCCTTTTTCTTGTGTCTGACACCAACAGCAAGAGTCGCTATCGCTAAGAAAAAGAATAACAACAAGCCTAAAGGAATGCTACTGACACCTTTTGCTTCTATGCCATATATCTTTAGTGAAAATGGTTTGCCACGTTTTACATTCCAACCAGGGGCTATTTCTAATCTAGCCGCTCCTTCTAAATGTTTTAATTCTAAACTTTTATCCACTTTTTGATTTTCAAACCAATAATCCGGAACGTATAATTGCGAAACAGGAACAACAATCCTTTGCCTACCATATTCAGAAACGACAACTTCTTTAATTAGCGGTCTAAAAGAAAATTTATTTTCCGGGTCTGTGACATCGGGGTCATAAGTCCAAACTTTTACTAAAAATTCTTTCGTCCCTTGAATATCCACATCAAAAACTAAAGAATCGACAAGCATCCAATTTCTGTAATGCAATAGAGAATCAGGCGTAAAATGCCAAAGTATGCCACACCAAGCAGGAGAGTTCCCTGTATGCAAAGTACAAGAAAACAATAATGCTGAATCAGCTAGAGAAAGATTCGCGGTTGAAAGACCTCCATCAGCCCTATCATCGTAAGCCGTTAAAAGCATTGAATCATGCAACGGATAAACGGCATCTTTAAAATAGCGTTCTGGCATAAGCCAATACACCAAAATGCCAAGAACACTCAATATAAAGAGAATAGTATTTAAACGTCTCATTTTTCGGGTTCCAAAATCTTTTTAAAATGGAGAGTGTATTGCATACTTTCTATAGGGTCATCTTCTATCGCTAAACTTTCATTTTTCAATAATTTTGAAATAAGTTTATCAAACCAGCAGATAAAGAAAAAATGATGTTTGGTTTCTTTCTTAAAAGCACTCCCTTCTAAAGAACGCTTTAAAATTTCAACCAATTGCGATGGTGTTAAATGAAGCATATCGCAACAAGTTGCGTATTCTCCGTCTATTCCATAATTCGGGAGTTTTCCTTTAACTAAAGGTTCTTTATGCAACACACATTTCAATTCAGAATTTTCTTTTGCTTCAAAATGTTTTGATTCTAGAACTTTCAACCATTTTTCTCTTGTTACTTGGAAAAGTTCTCGCCTGAAAGCCATAGCATGCGCTGCCGGAAAAAACGCAGCAAAACACGATGGACAAAGCCTGAGGTCAATACGATTTAACCCAAGCTTTACGATTTCTGATTTACAAAAAGGACAAATTTCATTCATTATTTCTCCAATATACTAATTCCAAATAAACCTTTTAATCCCTTTCTTTCTATTTTTTCAAATTATGGCACAAATAATAAATGTTTCTTTGCAAAATTTTGAATCCGATATCTCTAGTCCTTCAATGGAAAGACCTATCGTATTAACTTTCGTTTCTGCCCGTTACCCAGAATGTTCTGATTTACTTGCAAACCTTGAAAAACTTTCTGAAGAACTTGGTTTTTCTTTAGGTAAAGTGGATTTAGACATTCCTGAAAACCAGGCCTTTATCCAATATTTCAGAATATCCGGCGTCCCTGATACACGTATTATTTTTAAAGGTGAAATTGCAGATATTATCCAAGGCGTTATGTCTGAACAAGCCCTTAAAGAACGACTTTCCAAACATTTCCTGACTGAAAGCGAAAAAAATAGAATCGCTATAGAAGAAGCTCTTTCAAATAATGATTTTGAAACGGCTTTTGCTTTTTTAAATAAAGCCCTTTCTGAAGAACCAGACAATAAAAAATTGAAAATCCTTCAGGCAAAATTACTGCTAGCCTTAGGCGATACCGAAAAAGCAAAGAACCTTTTAGAAGAGTTTAAACCTCAAGAAGAAGAATACGAAATTGCAAAAAATTTACTGCAATTACTTGATTTTTACGCTATTGCCGCCAAGCCAGAAACTGGCGAAAAAGAAAGTTCTCTGTATAAAAAAGCCGCTGTTTTAATTACAGAAAACAAATACCAGGAAGCTCTAGAACTATTTTTAGACATTCTAAAAATGAACAAAAATTGGAATGATGGCGCTGCAAGAACTGCCATGATGACTCTTTTTGGCGTTTTAGGTCCAAAACACGCCCTGACATGGGAATACCGAGCAAAACTCAATACAATCTGGTTTATCTGATTTTTAGAGCTAATCCAGAAAACATTGTTCTTTTAAAACTTTAAATTATTTATATTAAAGGCAGTGTTTATAAAACTCTAAAAAGTTCAATAAACAAAAGTTTTTAACACAGATGAAATAGGAAAAATATGAAACGAATTCTTTTTCAAGATACTTCTTTCCGCGATGGTTTCCAATCCATTTTTGGTGCCCGCGTATTCACGAAAGATTTTATGCCAGCTGTAGAAGCTGCATGTAAGGCAGGTATCACTCACTTTGAAGCAGGTGGTGGTGCTCGTTTCCAAGCTCTTTACCAGAACTGCGGTGAAGATGCTTTTGATATGATGGACGAATTCCGTCGCGTTACTGGTCCAAACGCAAGACTCCAGACCTTGGCTCGCGGTATCAACGTGGTAGCTCTTGCTCCACAACCTCGTGATATGATTAAGCTCCATGCTGAAATGTTCAAGAAACACGGCATGACCCGTATCCGTAACTTTGACGCTTTAAACGATGTGAACAACCTCATTTACTCCGGTAAATGCATTACTGAAGCTGGTCTTGAACACGAAGTAGTTGTTACCATGATGGAACTTCCTCCTGGTTGTACTGGCGCTCATGACCCAGAATTCTACGAACGTATTTTGCGCAACATCCTTGATGCCGGCATTCCTTATGCATCTGTCTGCTTTAAAGATGCTTCTGGTACAACTAACCCTCGCAAAGTTTATGAAACTTTCAAACGCGCTCGTAAACTTCTCGGTGATAACGTAGAACTCCGTATCCACTCTCATGATACTTGCGGTACAGGTGTTTCTCAGTATGTTGCTGCTATTGAAGGTGGTGCTGATGGTGTTGACCTTGCCCGCAAGCCTCTTTCTGGCGGTACAAGCCAACCTGATTTGTTCAGCATGTTCCACGCTCTTAAAGGAACTGATTTCAAATTGGCTCTTGGTGAAGACGGCATTGTTGACGACCATATCAAAGAACTTATGGAAGCAAACAACGTTGCTGTTGAATGCCTTAAAGATTACAACTTCCCACCAGAAGCCCGCCAGATTACAACTGACGTGATTTTCTCACCTATGCCAGGTGGTGCTCTCACTGCAAACACATTGATGATGCGCGAAACCAAAACATTCCATCTCTATGATCAAGTTATTGCTAACATGAGTGAATGTGTAAGTCGTGGTGGTTTTGCTTCTTCTGTGACACCAGTTTCTCAGTTCTATTTCCAACAAGCTTTTGTTAATACAGTTAACAAGAGTAAGGGTTTAGATACCTGGGCAAAAATGACCGAAGGCTATGGCAAAATGCTTCTTGGCTACCAAGGAAAAACTCCTTGCGAACCAGATCCAGAATTGGTAAAAATTGCTGCCGAACAATTGCAATTAAAACCATTTACAGAAGCACACCCAGGCATTCAATGTGCTGAAGAAATCTTAGAACCAGGCGTTCCTGCTGCTAAGAAACTTCTCGAAGAAAATGGCTTGCCAACAACAGACGAAAACATCTTTATCGTTGGCTGTCTCCAGACAAAAGGCGGAAACAAAGGTCTTGATTTCCTCCTTGGAAAACGTGTTATTGGCGTTCCTAAAAAGAACCCTGAAGAAGAAGCTAAGAAAGCTGCTCCTCAGGTTAACACCGCTGGAATGGCTGTTGCCGGAACAAATACATACCGCGTAGCCCTAAATGGCCAGAGCTGGGATGTTCAAGTTAGTTCCTTGAAGTAATTCTAGGTATTATTAAAATCCTCTCGCAGTAAACTGCGAGAGGATTTTTTTATGCAAACAATACTTTTATTTAAAAAGCAAATGTTTTACCCACACTTAAAGAAAGGCCGTCTTCGCCTTTAGCCACACCGCCAAAGAAACCTGTCGGGTGAACGTATGTAACATACAATGTATGCAAGAACATATCTATCTTGTCGTCGGCATCTAATTCAAAGGCATAAATCATACCATCTTCAAGCATAATCGTTCCATAACTTCCAAGGCGAAATCCAAGGAACACATTCCAATGGAAATTTACTCCCCAAGAATCTTCATTGCCTCTCGCTGCATTTATTTCAACAAGATTCTGGCGAGCATCTTCCCAGTCACCAAAATTTTCATTGAATTGAACGCCCAAAGCTAAACCGCCTAAAACAACTCCTTTACCAAATTCAACTCCTGCTCTCAAACGTTGTTGAAAACTAAAGTAATCCATACTTTTATCTTCTAACGCACTCCAAGCTGTTTTAACAAGGCGTGAATCACAATCTTTCTGGCAGGCAAATTCGGCTTCGCCATAAAAACCACCAACGGCTGCAGAGACAAAGAACGGCAAGGAAGGATCAATATGGTAACGATAAGATACATTGCCACCTATTGAATAATTTTGTTCCATATTCATTCCTTCTGAAGGAAGGTGCCCCGCTAATTGCACCCCAACAACTTGCTTAGCATCATTTGCTTTAGGGATATGTGGTTCTACCATAGAAGCTCCTCCTTGCGTTAAAACCCTCGGCGAAGAAAGGCAACCACACAACAAGCTGATAGATGCAAGAACAACTAAAGAACTGATTTTTAACTTCATAAAAACTCCATAAAATACTTACCAAAAGAACTGATTTCTCTTTTGGTAAGCAAAGTGATTGATAAAATATAAAGCCATAGGCATTTGGATCAATCGCCCAAACACCTCAAAGCTAACTTATTTTCATAGCATTTTTGTAAGTTTTTTGCAAATTTTTATTTTAAGTTATTTTTATTGAAATCATTTTCATTTTTTTATTCCAATCGAATGCTTTCTATTTTACAAGTTGTTTTAGATTTTTCTCCTTGTAAAACTAAACGAGAGGCATTCAATTTTCCTTCATGAGAAATGCCAGAATCAATTAAATGATTTAAAGGTAAATCAACTTCTTCTAAACCATTTTTTAATGAACCATTTCCCAATTTTAAAACTTCTTTTGGAGAAAGTAAAGCATCAAAATAGATTCTTACATTTTGACAAGTTCCAGGAACATAAGACACTTTTAACTTTGAATAACCTTCAAAAGAATAACGCTCTTTTAGTTCCACAAAAACACCATCAAATGCCTTTGTAAAATCAAATAAAAGGCTGTCTTCTTTTAATTGACTTTCCTTTGTCCATGGCACTATACGAATACCAGAAGAAGGGTAAATTTTAGCCTCTGGAATAAGAATTGGAGAAAACTCATCTACAAGAGTTTCGCGAATAATTCGCAAATTGGCTACACTCACCTCTCCGCCAGAAGAATTCAGAACAAGCCTTCCCCAGCGATAATTTTTAAGCACAGCATCTGTGCCAGGAATACGCCACCTTAAAGTGTAATAAGAACCATCGGGTTTTACAGGCAATTCTTCTAACTGAATCTGAGAGCCACCATTTTTCTGTCGCGTTAATAAAAATTCAGCTCGCATCCAATTACCTTTTGGATTTTCCATTTTTACCTGAACTTCAAAAATAGAATTTGCCGGGAACCCTTTTCCATAATCTAAACGCACTGATTTTTGCCAACCTGCTGGTAGTGCAAATTTCACAATATTATCTTTTTCTGTTGCATTTGGTGCAAAATCATAACGCACCCAACTGAATTTTTCTTTTTTCTGAACACCTGCATTTTTAATAACAGGAGGCATTAAAGAAGCATCCATACAACTTGCTTTCGGGTTAAAAAATCCCATAAAAGCAGAATTTCGGAATTCTTGTTCAGAAGTATCAAAATCGGCTTTAGCTAATTGGCAAAACAAACGCCATAAATCCGTTTGAATACCAGCTAAAACATTTTTTCTGCCTTCAGGAAATTCAATATGGCGGCCTGACATTTTTTCATTTGCTCGTGGGTGCGTTGCGTCTACAGCATAAATAGATTTTGCCGAACTTTTATCTCTAGGATTTTCCCAATTGATTCCTGATTCCGTTTGCTTATGCAAACAATCCGTTTCTACTGAAAGTTTACCATTACATTTTAAATCAAGTGCACTTGTTGTCGGAATAAAAGTCGATGCTTTTTCTTTTAAAACATCATCGTCCCATTTGGTATCAATATCAATGTTACCAATAAGAGGAAGTTTATATTTCATATTGTTAGGAATTTCTTCTAACATTCCTCCTCGTAGTGCATTATACATAGTTTCACCAAAAGGATACACACTTCCTTGCACTTTATCAAAAATCGTTTTCCCCACTCGTGTTTCCTTTTTATCATTAGGTTTTTCATAAACGCGATTATAAGAAAATTCTCCATCGTCTGTTTTTGAATAAGAAACTCGACTAATAGCACGCCCCCATACCATACCAAATTTTTCCGCATAACGGTTCAATTCAAAATACAGGTTCTCAACGCCATTTTCTTTCCCGCGAATTTGTCCTTCGCTCAATAAAACGCTTGGAAACCCCTTATATTCTGCGGCTTTTCGGTATTCTTTAAAAAGCCAACGCTCTTTTGAAAGATTTTCTTTAAACAAAGAAGACGCTCCCATTTGAGTATCATACAGTAAAAGTTCTCTTGCGCCCGGACCAGAAACCAAATCAGCAAAATCTTCTGCTGAAGCTACGCCTTGTAATGCCCAAAAATTAATTGTCGACAAAACGCCCCTTGGCATAACGGCTCCTTGGTGAGGAGAATCTAAAGAAGCAAAAAAACGTATTGGCGCTTCAGAATCTTTTCGAGAAATATCATACAAATAACTTCCATAACGACCAAGAACGCCGCCTTGGCTAATGCCTAAAACAACAAAACCATCTTGTTTAGGGAAAGCCCAAGGAATAACTTTGGATTTCGTTAAATAATTCAAAATATTTGAAAATGTTTTCCCGTTTGCTTCTAAAGATGTTTCTACTGTATTTGGAAATTGAACAAGAATCGGCGTATAACCTAAAGATTTCAACAAAGTAGGCAAACCATAAGCTTCTACATCGTTTTCAAAATCATTTAACGTTCTTGGAATTTCCGGGTCTAAATGAATGCCATCTACAATTAAAAAAGGCCTTTCTATTCTAAAGCCAGGATTTGCAGAAATTTCTGGTGGGTCAATAATCCGAACGCGAGCTCGTTGAAAAAGCAACTGAAAAGCCGTTACCGAAGAAACAAAACAAGTTTGCCCTTCTTCATTTCTGAAAAGACTATCTCTTTCAATAATTTTTCCACATAGCGGATTACCGCCTCCATTAAAGAAAACATCAAATGAAGACGCAAAAGAAACACAAGCTAAAAACCAACAATACAATATGATTTTTTTCATTATTGAACCTCCACTAAAAATTTCTGTTCGACTTCAGAAGAATTTCTATGCACGCGAATTTTCATTTCATGAATTCCTAATTCTGAAAATTCAATTTCTATACTCGAAGCGCCGTCTAAGACATAATTTTTACCGGCAACATAAACTTCTATGAGAAATTTTTCATTCTCTTGGCTATTAGTTATCCAAAAATAAGGGTCAGAAACCAAACGAACTTTAGAACCTCTCACAATGCCTAAAACTGGAGCGGCTCCTAAAAAGCGTCTTTGTTTTACGCTATAATGACCACATGAAGAGTCTGCTAAAAGCAAGTCACATTCTGCAGCTTCATAAACTACATCAGCAGCAATTATTGGCAACAAAGACAAATCATTGGCACTTGCCACTTTTTTGCCTACATTCCACAAATATTTCGGATTAGCCATTACACTATCTTTTAAAAGATTTCTCCCTAATCGATACAACTTATCTCTAAAATTTGAAACAAGGTAAGCCGAATCTTTTTTTACAAATTCCATTTTCCTATCACTAGATTCTTGCAAAAAAATTCCCGTTTCAGAAAGCCAGATTAAAGAATCTTTTTCGGCTTTAGAATAAGCATTTCTAGGGTATTCTAAAACGTGTATGTCTTCACTTGTTTTTCTAAAAGACTTTTTAAAATCCGTTTCAGAAAACTGCCAAGATTCTTCTTTCAAAACAGGTATTGTCACATTCCCCATAGACGATTCTTGCATTAAAGAAATATTCCCAACAAGAAATGTCAAATAATGCCTTGACGGAACATTCTTCAAAGAAATATCTATATAAGAAATCGTTTGTGGAAACCCCTTAAAAAGCGAATCTAAAGAAAGCTTAATTTGTTTAGATTGCCCGCCCTTTAATGAATAAAGAGATTCCTTACCTGAATTTTCCAATTTTATTCCAACCGTTATATTTTCTGTTGCAAACAAATTCATTTCCAAAATGCCTTTAGAAACTTTTTGTGGAAAATTCTGAAACACAAGTCTTGTATTCCAATCACTGCTTACCTCTTTTTGTCCAGAAAAGCGAATATATGGAGGCATCAGACCGCCTTGATTCCCCCAATTCGCTTTCCATTCTGGCATTTCCGGGAATGTTGAAAAATTTTGCTCAGCAAAACCTTCCCCAGGATAAATTTTTATGTTTGTCTGTTCTGCAGCAAAAAGATGCACTGAAAAAAGTAAAGCAATCATTTGCATTACTTTCACAATCTTTATTTTCATAGAAATTCCTTTTACAGAAAAACTTCTGCAAAGATACGGAGCAAATTGCCCCTATGAATATAAGAAAGCAAGGATAAACCTAAAGAAAACTTCTAGACCAAAAGTTTTCACCCTTTTAAGGTGAGGCAATTATATTATTTTCCCCGGAGCAAATAAAGCGTTTCTCTAGTATTTTTACACTAGCCGTTAAAAGTTTTCTTTTCGATTAAAATTTAATCGATTAATCAGCAACATCATCTAAATCAAGTTTTAAAAAAACCTTATATACATCATTTTCAATATGCGTTTGGTAAACATATTTTTCATGATAACTTAATTCTAGTCTTTTTAAAAAAGTCTCTAAGCCTACACCACTTGAAACACCATCTTTTGCTTTTTTTGGAAAGTTTGTATTTTCTGATTGGTAAATAATACTATTAGCATCTTCTGTGATTTCTATATGGATAAAAGATTTTCCATTTAAATTCAATGAATGTTTAAAAGCGTTTTCAACTAAAGGCAAAAAAAGCATTGGAACAATATTCTTTTTTGAATGTTCACAATTTGTATTAAACATTATTTCCATAGAATCATCAAAACGCATTTTTTCAAGATTAATAAAACGTTTTATAAATTCTATTTCCCGTGCTAACACAACACTTTGTGCCTGATTGTCATACAGCAATGTACGTAAAATGGCTACTAAATCAAACATTTGTTGTTTACTTTTTTGCACATCTATATCCATCATTGAAATAACATTATTCATACTATTAAATAAAAAATGTGGACTCAATTGCCTTTTTAAAAATTCCATTTTTACGTTAGATTCTATTTCTTTTTTAGTGTACCTTTGGTAATAAAGATGAGTCTGCACTGACGCTACAAACAATACGATATTCATAAAACAAATAAAAAAACTGAGTACTAAAAATTTGACAAATACTATTGGTAAAGACGCTTTGACTTCATAAATAGAAACGATATGGCCTAAAATCCATTTTGACATAGTAATCCATGACAACTGATATAAACAAATCACAAAAAGCAAACACAAAAAATTAATCAAAACGTATTGGACATATTTTTTCTTAAAAAAAAGTTTTGGAACAAAAAAATTCTGGTTCCAAAAAAACACAAGTACATTTAAAAAAATAACAACTATTGCTGATGTAAATGAAACCACAACTGAATCACTCATGTTCCTTACATCAATAATGGCAAATGGAAACCACAAAAACAATAAAATGCCCATTACTCTTATAAATAAAACAGGCAAAGGATTTAAAATTTTTGGAAACTTCTGAACCAATTTTTCGTATTCGTCAAATCTATTGACAAAATGAGCTAAACGATCATTATTAAGGGAATCTTTTTCTTTCATAACTTGAATTTAATTCATTCCACAGGAAAAAGACTTTTTCATGACATTTTTATGACAAAAGATATTTTTTTAAAGACAAAATTCAAAAAAAGTTTTGCGTTTATAGTAGAGACTTTTGACACACGCTATTTAAAATAAAAATAAATTATGAACTATAAAAATGAGGTATACGATGACAAAAGAATATAAAGAAAAGGATATCTACTTTCAGTATCTGAAAGATATTTCTAAATATCCGTTGCTTACCGTTGCCGAAGAAAAAATTTTATTAAAAGAAGTGGCTAAAGGTAATAAAGCAGCTTTAAATAAATTGGTTCGTTCTAACCTTAAGTTTGTTGTAAACATTGCTAATCTCTACAAAGGTCAAGGCCTTGATGTTAATGAATTGATTAACGAAGGAAACATGGGCTTAATTGAAGCAGCTCAACGTTTTAATCCTGAGCAGAAAATCAAATTTATCAGTTATGCTGTATGGTGGGTTCGTCAAAACATAACACGTGCCATTGCTGAAAAAGCCCGTTTAGTTAGAATCAGTGCTGAAAAAGAATTGGTTCTTCGCCGCTTTAATCGTCATGGTGGTGTTTTGCGCCAAACAATTGGTGGCAATGTAAGTATTGACCCAGAAAGTCTTGAAGGTCTTACTCGCTATAAAGCAAAAGACATTGAAAAGATTTTAATGATGGCAAATAAAGCAACATCTCTTGACACTCCTGTCGGAGAAGATGGCGATTCTACATTACAGGATTGCATTGCTTCGGAAGGTGCTCCGACAGATGCTCTTGCGAAATTCAACAACAAGAAAGATGTATTCAAAAAAGTGTTGAATGAAAATTTAAACGAACAAGAGCAAAAAGTGATTGGCTTGTATTATGGTTTAGAAGAAGATTTAGACTTGAACCTAAAAGAAATTGCTCCTGTTGTAGGTTTGTCTAAAGAACGTGTGCGCCAACTTAAAGAAACGGCGCTTGCCAAATTACGTAATTCTGAAGCTGAAAAATTGCTTACTGAAGTAGCTTAGTTTTGTTTTTTCTCTCTCTCGAATCTTTAAAAACTGGTCTGACGGCCAGTTTTTTCTTTTACTTATAAAAAAGCTCAATAAAAGTCCTATTTACAAGGCTTTTTTTGATTGCCATAAATACATTCTTCTTTTGGAAATTGTATTTTTTTACCTATGATGACGAAATCTGTATTTTTCAAATTTTCTTTTTTGCTTTTGCTTTCTTCTAGCCTTGTTTTCAGTGCCCCTAAAAAGCCTAAAGAACCTGGTGATTTTTATGAAGAAATTTCTCGCTTCAACAAGATTCTTTCTGAAGTCAATCGTAAATACGTTGAAAATGTTGACCCCGCAGAAATTTCAGACGCAGCCATAGAAGGCATCCGTAATATTCTGGACCCACATACAGTGGTTTTTGCCCCTGAAGATTACGAAGATTTAAAAATTTCTATGGAAGGGAAATTTGGTGGCGTTGGTATTACAATAAGCCTTCGCGACAATGTGTTAACTGTTATTTCTCCACTTGCCGGGACTCCAGCTTTTAAACTTGGCATTCGTGCAGGCGATAAAATCAGAAAAATCGAAGGGAACAGCACTAAAGGCCTGACACTTGATGAAGCAGTAGAAAAACTTCGTGGAAAAATTGGTACAGATGTCACCATTTCTATTGAACGCGAAGGCGTTCCTGAACTTATGGATTTCACTATAACCCGCGATGAAATCATTGTTCATGCTATTCCTTATTATTCAATGATTCAAGATGACATTGGCTATATTAAACTTGCCACTTTTGCTGACAACACAACTGCCGACTTAGAAAACGCTATAAAAGAATTGAAAAAACAAGGAATGAAAAAACTCATTTTAGACTTGCGTTATAATCCAGGTGGATTACTTAACCAGGCAACAAGTGTCAGTGAATTGTTCCTTAAAAAAGGTAATCTTTTGGTTAGTACAAAAGGCCGCACCCAGCAAACAGAAGCTTATGCCAGAAAAGATGGCATGCTTTCTCCAGACGTTCCGCTAGTTCTTTTAGTCAACCAGGGTTCTGCTAGTGCTTCTGAAATTGTTGCAGGTGCTGTTCAGGATTGGGATAGAGGTTTAATTATTGGAAAAACAACTTTTGGTAAAGGTTCTGTACAGACTATTTTCCCTTTAGATAACCAAGGTCACGCTCTTAAATTAACCACTGCTTTTTATTACTTGCCTTTTGGCCGTTGCATCAATAAAAAAGAAAATGGCATTCATGGGTTAAAAGCAATTGAAGAATCTTTAGACCCAAATGCTGAAAAAGATTCTCTTGCTAAAGACACAACTGTTGTAGATACATTCCACACAAACAAAGGCCGTAAAATGGTTGGCGGTGGTGGAATCATACCAGATATTGACGTTGAACTCGATGCTTTACCTTGGGTAGTTCAAGTTCAGGAACGTATGGCTATGTATTTCAAATTTGCTGTTAAAGCAAGACCTGCTCTTGAAAAAGCAGGTGCAAAAATAGACTTGAATTGGAATGTTCCGGATTCTTTATACGAACAATTCCGCGACTTCTGCTTGAAAGATACGAACTTTACAAAAATCAAAAGCAATGCCATTGCTTCTGCAGATGCATTAGAAGAAGCTTTACTTACAGAACAAAAGTTTATGGGTGACTCTTCTAAAACAGTATCTGATGCATTGCTCGCCCGCCGCATCCAGGATTTAAAACAAGCTTTGGACATGGCTAAAATGCGCCAATTCGAAGAATACAAGACCTACATTAAAGATGGTATCAAACGCGAATTACTCACAGCTGTTGCAGGGGATTCAATAAGCACCACGTTTACTTTAAAACAAGATAAACAAGTTCAGACGGCTATACAGTATCTTTCTGATTTAAAACTTTATCAAAAAGCTTTGAGCGTAGAACCAAAAACAGAACCTAAAGACAAGGCTAAATCCAAAAAGAAATAATAATGCTTTTACGTTTGCTGGATCTTGCTGCAGAAAGTGTCGGATCATACGTCCGTCGCTTTATCCGTCATGTATTCCGCTATTTGGCTTTTGTCTGGGAACTTTTCAAAAACATTCCTGATTCTTTACGTAATTTTCATACAACCGTAGAACAAATGCACACAATAGGTATTACAAGTATTCCTGTTGTTATCGCGGCTTCTGTTTCTACTGGTGCTATTATGGCATGGCAATTGGCTTATCAATTTGCAGACATGATTCCAATGATGTTTGTCGGAATGGCTGTAGGTAATTCCGTAATGGTTGAACTCTGCCCTATTTTGACAGCTATGGTTCTTGCTGGCCGCGTTGGTGCATCTATGTGTTCCGAACTTGGAACAATGGCTGTAACAGAGCAATTAGACGCTTATAAAGTTCTTGGATTGAACCCTTATAAATTTTTACTGACTCCGCGTTTAATGGCTTCGATTATAATGCTTCCTGTATTGACTATCATCAGTATTTTTGTAGGCATTATTGGCGGCTATGTAGTCGCCCACCTTTACAAAGAAGTTTCTTTCCATGTTTTCTTTTATGGCGTTCGCATGTTCTATGAAGATTGGAACTTGTTTGTCGGACTTGTAAAAGCCACTCTTTATGGCTACTTTATTGCTAGTTATGCATGCTACTTTGGCTTTTACACTCACAATGGCGCAGAAGGCGTTGGAAAGAGTACAAAAGCAACTGTTGTGGCTGGTATGACAAGCATTCTTATTGGTGGGTTTGTTCTTTCAAAATTACTCCTTGTATGATTTTTCAAGACGATTATACTCCACCTAAAAAAAGAAGAAAAAAAGCTTCTGCAAATTTAATTGATTTAGGAACTTTGCTGAACAGATTCTTAAATGATGAAACCTTCGGACAGACAATTCACTTAAAAAAAATCCGTGAAAATTTCGCAGAAATTGTCGGAGAACTCTTGCTTCCTTACGTTTCTGCAGAAAAATTAGAAAAGGGTATTTTGACCTTAAAAACAGCGTCTTCTGTGTGGAAAGCAGAATTATTTTCGCAAAAAAAAGCTATTATTGGTAGGTGTAATTCTTTATTAAAAACACCCATTGTAAAAGAGATAAAATTTCTATAAAATCCTTATTGGAGGAATCTATGTCAGAAGAATACAGCGGCTCAAGTATTACCGTTCTTGAAGGTTTAGAAGCGGTTCGAGTTCGCCCTGCGATGTATATCGGTTCAACCGATATCCGTGGTCTTCACCACCTTGTTTGGGAAGTTGTAGACAACTCTGTTGACGAAGCTTTGGCTGGATTCTGTAACCATATTGAAATAGAGATTTTACCAGGCAATGGCATTCGTGTTACCGATAACGGCCGTGGTATTCCAACGGACTTACACCCAAAAGAAAAAATCGGAACGATTGAAGTTGTTATGACTAAACTCCACGCTGGTGGTAAATTTGATAGCAACTCTTATAAAGTTTCGGCAGGCCTTCACGGTGTTGGTGTTAGTTGCGTGAACGCGCTTTCCAACAAATTGATTGTTCGCGTCCGCAGAAATGGTCGTATTGTAGAACAAACATTCTCTAAAGGTATTCCACTTGGCGCACAAGTAGATCTTGGTGAATCCGATGGCACAACAGGAACTTCTGTAGAATTTTATCCTGATGATTCCATTTTTACTGAAACCGTTTATTCTTTTGAAACATTGAAAACCCGTTTCCGTGAACTTGCTTTTTTAATGAGTGGTTTACGTTTAACAATAAAAGATTTACGCCAGCCTGAAAATGTTTTAGAAGAAACCTTCTGTTACGAAGGTGGTGTTTCTGATTTTGTTCGCTATGTTGACGAACACCGCGCACCTTTATTTGACTCGCCAATTCATTTGGTAGTTTCTACTGGCAATTATCCTTTAGAAGTCGCTATGTGGTATAACGATAGTTACCAAGAAAACTTCTATAGCTTTGTCAACAACGTTAATACTTACGACGGCGGAACTCACGTGACTGGTTTTAAAACGGCTTTGACCCGCGTGATTTCTAAATTTGCTCAAGACATGCCTAAAGGCAAAAAGACTGTCCAGATTTCTGCAGAAGACATTCGCGAAGGTTTAACGGCTGTTATTGCTATTAAAGTTTCACAACCACAATTTGAAGGCCAGACAAAGCGTAAATTAGGCAACTCAGAAATTGCTGGTTATGTAAATACAACCTTTGGCGCAAAACTTGAAGAATTTTTCCAAGAAAACCCTGCTGTTATCAAGTTGATTCTTGATAAGGTAATTGGGGCTGCTATTGCTCGCGAAGCCGCTCATAGAGCCCGCGACTTAGCTCGTAGAAAAAGCCCTCTTGAAAGCGGTGGCTTGCCAGGCAAACTCGCCGATTGCAGTAGCCGTAAACCAGAAGAATGCGAACTCTTTATTGTGGAAGGTGATTCTGCAGGTGGTTCTGCAAAAACAGGCCGCGACAGACAATACCAAGCGATTCTCCCATTGCGCGGTAAAATCTTAAACGTTGAAAAAGCTCGCCTTGACAAAATGCTTGAATCTGAAACGATTCGCGATTTAGCTAATGCTATTGGTTGTGGAATTGGTAATGAATTCAAACTTGAAAAACTTCGTTACCATAAAATCATCATTATGACTGATGCTGATGTTGACGGAAGCCATATTCAAACTTTGCTTTTGACTTTCTTCTTTAGGCACATGCGCCCGCTTGTGGATAATGGTCATATTTTTATTGCTCAACCACCACTTTACAAATTAAAAGTTGGTAAAAACGAAACATATCTCTTTTCTGATGACGCTAAAAATAAAGCCATTGCAGAATTGCCACCAACTGCCAAATTTGAAGTAAGCCGTTATAAAGGTCTCGGTGAAATGAATGCTGAAGAATTAGCAGACACCACAATGAAGCCAGAACAACGTATTTTAAAGCAATGCAAAATCGAAGATGGCTTATTTGCAGACCAGATTTTCAGCATGCTTATGGGTGAAGAAGTTCTACCAAGAAGACGCTTTATCGAAGAAAATGCTTACAAAGTAATGGATAAATTGGATGTCTGATTTAAGTTCAAACGCCAAGCAATCTTTCAAATCGGCGCTTGTTTCTGCCAAGCAGATAGTTCACAAAGAATTGGATCTAACCGAAACTTTGATGATGAATTTTGCAGCAGAAGCTCCTCCTGGTATTTCTGAACGCTTGTTGCACCTTATGCGCCGTAAAGGAAAGCGCATCCGTTCTACGTTGCTTAGCCTTATCGCCAAAAGTGCTTCTCAAGATTCTGAAAGAATCGCACACGCTTGTGCAGGCATTGAACTTTTACATTTAGCTAGTTTAGTTCACGACGATATTATAGACAAAACAGATATTCGCCGTGGTGTAAAAACGGCTCACGAAGAATGGGGAAACCAGATTGCAGTTCTCATTGGTGATTACTTGCTTTCCCAAGCCATGCGTTCTGTTTTGAGCGATCCTAGTAAAACAACTCTTGAAATTCTTTCGCAAGCAGCAAACAATTTAATTGTCGGAGAAATTCAAGAACTTGATAATTCTGGCGATTTAAATCTTTCACAAAAAAAATACCTCGAAATCATTCATGGTAAAACCGCCGCGCTTTCTGCGGCTGCTGCACAAATCGGCGCTTTAATTGCTGGTTTTGATGAAAAGCAAATTGAAGCTTGTGGGAAAATGGGTGCTGATTTTGGCATAGCTTTTCAGATTATAGATGATTTGCTTGATTACGGCTACGGAGCTAAAGATTTAGACAAAGCAAAATTCACAGACATTGGAAATGGTTTAGTCACGTTACCACTTATATTCTTTTTAGAATCAGCATCTCAAGAAGAAAAAGCCAACATGCAAAATTGGATAAAAAATATTTCTCTTGACAACAACGCTGAAAAAATTCAAAAAACTTTGCAAGAATCTGATGCGTTTGAAAGAACAAAAAACATAGCTCTTGAATTTTTGGATTCTGCTGCAAATATCGCAGAAAATTTGCCTGACAAAACTATTGCAGAAAATTTAGCAACAATGTTCTTATCTATGGCAGAACGCGGTAATTAGTTTTTATTGATATGCTTCCAAAGTAAGAAGAAGCCAAACACAGACAAAATTGAAATTAAGATTACAACCCAAAATGCAAGGCTGTTTCCATTGCCCATTCCAAATGGCAACAAGACGTTCATACCAAACAAACTAGCAAAGAATGTAGGGAGCATCATTGCAATAGTTGTCACGTTCAGGTTTTTCATTAACGTGTTCAAGTTGTTGCTAATAACACTTGCTCGTGCATCCATCATGCTAGCAAGAATGTTTGCATAAATTTCAGCTTGCTGACGGCTCTGGCGATTTTCAATTAAAATATCATCGAGCAATTCTCGTTCGCTTTCTGTAAAATTAAAAGAACGACCAAGTTGTAATTTTTGAAGCAATGTTTCGTTAGAATTTAACGCACTGGCATAATAAATCAAACCCTTATTTAAGCTAAACATAGAAAGCAAATATTTGTTTTCCATTGCGGTACGGAGCTTGTGTTCTAGTTCGTCGTTAATGCGATTGATAATTTTCAAGTGTTCATTAAAATGATAAACAGAATAGTTTAACAAACGAAGCAAAAATGTGTTTAAAGAATCAATTTTCCCAAAACGGCGCTCGTCATTTAAAGGGATTTCTGTTTCGGTGAGTAAAAGAATCCAATCTTTAAATAAAAAGATTCCAAAGGATTCTACACGAAACTGAAAATTATCAGTTGCCGCATAATTCTTTGGCTTTTTAAAAACGATTGTTGTAAAGTCGTCATCATATTCTACACGAGAAAGCTCGTCATTATCGAATGCTGAAGCAATGGTATGCTCTGTGATTTCGTATTCTTTAACAAGTTGACTACGCTGCTCTTGGCTCAATGCACCCATAATTACAATGTCTGCAGCATCTTCATTTGGAGCCGTTACAATTCGCCCAGACTCGATTTTGTAATATTTGAGCATAAGTCACCTCTCATATACAATGACACCCCAAATTTAGAAAAAAACTCACTTTTCGCTCCATTTTTTTTAGAATTTAAGAGATTTTTATTGCAACAAAAATGTCTTTTTATGAATTTTTAAAACAACCGGTAATGTAGGCGTTTCAAAAGAACCATTTTTTAAAATGCTTTGCTTTAACATTTTACCATTTAAATCAAACAAATAAAATGTTGCATCAGAAGAAATACCTTTAACTACAAAATGATTTAAGAAATCCTTTTCAACATGTAGAGTGAATGATTTTTGCTTAAAATTCAAAAAAGAATTTGTTTCTTTAGAGCAACTATTTAGGGAACCTATTTTTAATAATTCTAATGATGTTTCTTCGTTAAAAATAAAATGTATCGCACTCGCTTTTTTTATGTAATCTTCTATTTTCACACCATCAAAACAACATTCTAATTGTTCCATATTTTTCCATGAAATATTTACAGTTAAGACAGAATCACTTGCTTTTAAAAGCTTTCCAAATTTTAAATTAGAACTTAGAGCTTGTTGTTCTTCATTGATTAAAAGCAATTCCATATCGCTTGAAGATTTGTATTCTACACAAAGTCCTTGCCATTTTGTAATATCTACCCCTGTTTGGTCCATATCCCAAATGTTAAAACCTCGACCATTTTCAAACGAATACCAATAACCCGATGTTTCATCTGAAGAACCTGTAATAACACGCTCAGTGCTATCTTCACTTGCGCACCACAAAAATTCTGAATTTACTTCTTGTGCAAATACCTCAGAAGCAAGTAACAAACACAAGATTTTTATGATTTTTTTCATTTTATTGCCTTTTAAACTTTTCACAAACTTTTCTCCTTAAAACTCTTTCCACCTATTTCGAATAAAATAATAGAAATAATAATTATCTAAACATACATAAAGCCTTCATTTCGAGAAGGTCTTTTAAAGCTCGCATATTTTTCACTCAAAAAGGAATCTAATACAAGCCCTCCAACATTTTCAAATGAAAATTCTGGGGCAGTTCTATCTACACGAAATTCTGTTGTCTTTTCCGTTTTATTGAATTTATATGTATTTAATTTTTCCCAATCTGATTCACTATCATTACAAAAAATCCTCCGATTGCTCGGAGGATTTAAACTTTTAAAATTTGTTTTAATTATACGCCACTGCGGAAACGCTTTGCCCACCATACAACGAATGGTGAAGAAATTGTAATAGATGAATAAGTACCTACAATGATACCTACAACCATTACCAAACCAAAGTCGCGGATAGAAGAACCACCCATAACGGCGAGGATAAGGCAAACAAATAAAGTTGTCATAGATGTAATGATTGTTCTGCTAAAGCATTGGTTAATAGAACTATTTACAAGCGTTGGGAAGTTTGAGCGACCGTAAATTTGAGAATTTTCACGAATACGGTCAAACACCACAATCTTATCGTTAATAGTGTAACCAATCAAAGTAAGCACAGAAGCAATCAAAGCACCATCAACAGAAAGACCCATTAAAGAAATAAATCCTATTGAAATGATGGTATCGTGTATAAGACCAACTAAAGCTCCTACACCAAAACCAAGACCCAATTTACCGAATCTAAACCAAATGTACAAGCAAATTGCAATCCAAGATAAGATAATGGAAAGAATTGCATTAAAGCGAAGTTCTTTACCAATTGTTGGCCCAACTTCGTCACTTGCAATAATTTGAGCTTTTTGACCAGCATCGTCTAAAGCCTTTTGCAAGCGGTCTTTAACGGTTGCGTCGTCTGTTTTCTTTAAGCTAATTTGATACATGTTCTTGGCTTGATCACCATAAGAACGAACTTTTGCATTTGTAAGCCCAGCAGAAGCAGCCACTTTAGAAAGGTCTTCTTCATGAGCGCCAGCTTCTGAATATTGAACAGTATAAACTTGACCACCCAAGAAGTCAATGCTGAAATCAAAGCCACGAACAATCATTATACCAAGGCTTGCTACAAGTAAAATGGCTGAGAAAATAGCAAATACTTTTGACTTTTTAATAATTGGCAAATTAGCTTCATCAATAGCACGGAAACCTTTACCAATGCTTAATTTGTTCGCATCGTTTTTAGCAAGGCGCCAATCGAAAATAGCTCTTGTTACAGTCAAAGAACAGAAGAGAGACGTTGCGATACCAATCATCAAAGTGAGACCGAAACCCTTCACAGAACCAGTACCAATCTTGTAAAGAATAAGTGCAGTCAAGAATGTTGTTAAGTTCGAGTCAAAGATTGCGCTGAATGCGCGTTCATAACCTTTAGCCACAGCAGCGCGTGCAAGCGAACCAGCCTTCATTTCTTCACGGATGCGTTCGTAAATAATAACGTTTGCATCTAGCGCCATGCCAAGTACAAGGATAAAACCAACAATACCAGGGAGCGTAAGTGTTGCATTGAATACAGAAAGAACAGCAGCTGTTACAACAGCGTTCAATACAATACCAAAGCAAGCAATTAAACCACCAATGCGATAGTAAGCCACCATGAATACGATACATGCAACAAGACCCCAGAAGCCAGCGCCAAAGCCAGACTTAATGTTGTCTTCACCAAGCGTTGCACCGATATTTCTGGATTCAATAATGTTCATTGGAGCTTTCAAAGCACCAGCGCGCAAAACAACAGACAAGCGGTTTGCTTCTGCCATGTCATCAAGGCCTGTGATTTGAGCTTCACCATTTGGAATACGGTCACGAATTACCGGAGCGCTTATAACCTGGTTATCCAAAACAATTGCCATTTGTTTGCCAACATTTGCAGCTGTTACAGCAGAGAATTGTTTTGGGCCAACACCACTAAACTTTAAGTTTACAGCCACTTCACCAACATTAACACCATCACCTACACGGTAAGGTCTTGCATCAGCAATGTCTTCACCATCCATTTCAGCACGGCGTTTAAGGAGGTAAAGGCGCTTTGCTTTAACAGCAGATTCTGGGCTGATTTTTTCTAATCCACTACCGAATGCAAACATTACATCGCGAGGAATCAACTTCTGAACAGCTTCAAGTTCTAAAAGACGTTTTACTTGTTCTACAGATTCTTCAGCAACAAAACCACCATTACCAAAGCTCAAGAAAAGAGAAGAAAGAGAAACTGGGAGTGATGGATCTACTGGAACCGCCACAGCTTGTTCTTGTGCTACTGGTTCTGCAACACTTGAATCCGCCTTAACAGAATCGGTTGTAGAGGCAACAACCGCTGCACTTGTGTCTTTTAAAGAATCTGCTTTAGCGGTAACTGAATCTGCTACAGGGCTTGCAGAATCTGCTGCAGCCGGGTTAGCCTGACGACCAAGATAAGAATCAATCAAGTTTACAACTTGAGTAAACTTTTCGTTGTCTGAAACAATCTTGAATTCAAGCTTAGCGGTGCTACCGACAAGTTCTTTTGCAGTAGAATCGTCTACGCCTGCTAATTCCACAACAATTCGATCGTCACCTTGTGGAGAAATCTGAGGTTCAGAAAGACCATACTGGTCCACGCGGTTGCGAACAATTTCCAAAGACTGTTCCTGGAGATCTTTGACATTTTCTCCTGGAAGGTCAGAAGCATCTATTTCTAAAGTGATGCTTGTTCCACCAGCTAAATCCAAACCAAAATTAACCGACTTTTCGGCAAGCTTTGGATTTTCCTTCACGAAAGTTTTTTTCGCTTCACCAGACTTAGTATGAACCTGAATAGAAGGCCATATAGAATAGCAAGCAATTATAATAACAGCGAGAATCACAAATTCACGCAAACCAAATATTTTTTTCTTCATTTGTCAATCCTTTAAAAAAGGCATAAATGTAGGTAGCGCAAATTTAGCAAGTCTTTAGCGTTTTGGTAATCTTCCATTCAAAATCAAACCCGTTTTTTACCCTTTGTAAGAGCATTTCGACGCAATCTTTGCCATAAATTCTTTGTAAACAGAGATTATTATGCTCTAATTGCACGTTTAATGTTCCATAAATCAGGGCAGTTTCTTTTTTTCTCCAGGCAATCAAATCTTTAAAAAAATGGAAAAATTCGTTTTTTTCTTCTGAAAGGAATGTTCCCCAAGGAAAACAACGCCTATTATCGGGGTCTTTTCCACCTTCCATTGCAATTTCTTCGCCATAATAAATACAAGGAGTTCCAGGCAAAAAGAACAAAAGCGTCCAGAGAAATTTCATTCTTTTTAGAGAAGAATTAGGCTGTGACATCAAACGCCTTGTATCGTGACTTGAAAGCAAATTCAAAGGTATCCCAAAACCTGTTTTTGACAATTCTACCAATTCTCGTAAAAAATTTTGCCAACCATTTTGAATATTTTCTTTTGTAGAAAGAAAAAAGTCTAACAGCAATTTTCTTAACCTATAATTCATCACACCGTCAAATTGGTCACCTTGAAGCCAACGACTCGGATTATCCCAGATTTCACCAACAATATAAGCCTCTTTGTTAATAGCTTTTACACGGCGGCGAAATTCTTGCCAAAAAGAATCGTCATCAATTTCGTTTGGAACATCTAGTCGCCAACCATCAATACCGCGTGAAGTCCAATACTCTGCCACAGAAAAAAGAAATTCTCTGACTTCTGGATTTTCTGTGTTGAATTTCGGAAGTGCCGGCATGTTCCACCAACATTCATAATTTGGCTCACCACTATAAGCTTTAAGAGGAAAATTTTTAATGTGAAACCAATTCGCATAAGGCGATTCTTTACCTAACTCAAGAACACTATCAAATTGGAAAAAACCTCTGGAACAATGGTTAAAAACACCATCTAAAATAACACGTATGCCGCGAGCATGCGCTTCTTTTAACAAGTTGTCAAAATCTTTATCGTTCCCAAGAACAGGGTCAATAGAAAAATAATCGTATGTATGATAACGGTGGTTAGAATTACTTTTAAAAATCGGACAAAGGTACAAAGCGCCTATACCTAAATCTTCTAAGTAATCTAAATGTTCTATAATCCCTTGAAGGTTTCCGCCACACAAATTATTTCTAGTCGGCTTTTCACCCCAAGGAGCAAAAACACCTGGCACTTTATAATTTTCTGATTTGGCAAACCTGTCTGGAAAAATCTGATAAAACACAGTTTCCCTAACCCATTTGGGAAGGTTATTCACATGTGTAAAATCAGCTACCATTAAATTTTCCAAATCATTCGATTTTTTCTTTCTGAAACCAGATTCCTTATTTCAAAATTCAATGTCCAAGAATTCTGAAGTTCTTCAACTCTAAGTGGAATACGATAAGACCAATTATGTGGCCCGACTGTTCCAGGAATGTTTATGCGTTCTTCAGAAGCAGGGATAGAATAGAATTGGTTTGATAAGGCAAAAAAGTCTTGTATTGGTAAAATACAAAGCAAACTATTTGCAGAAAGTAAATTCGAAAGAATGCCACGAACGTGATCTGGGTAAAGTTTTTCCGGAGCCATTCCAGATTGGTAAGCATGTCCCCAGAAAAGATTTTTATCAAAATCAGGTTCTTCCCAAAGTCCACGCAATGTAGAAGTATCATGGCAACTAGAAGTACAAACAGAAAGGCGTGGGTAATCGCTCATTTCATAATAAGGAGAATAAGGCGAATCCCAGTTTCTGCACCAACGTTCTACACGAAGGCTTAAGATATCTAACTTATCTAAAACAAACGGAACACAACGCGGAACAGCACCTAAATCTTCAGCACAAACTAGCATGTCTGTTTCTTTGGCAAGCACACTGAGTAATTTTAAAGCATTTTGTTTCCACAAGTCTTCTTGGGCAGAAGCATTTTCTGTTATCAGGCGACGGAGTGTTTCTTGTTCATTGGAAGGTAGCGTAAAGAGAACAGGTTGTTCGTACCAATACCAGAACGGATAATAATCATCACCTACTGAAGATGGAACAAAAACACGATTCCAATAGACTTTTAAAAGAGCGTCTTTAAAAGCTTGTGGTTCTAAAAGAGAAACAATTGCTTTTTCAGAAGAATATTCTTCTCTGAAAATATAGCGGTCCATTGTCCCAGGTAAGTTACAGAAATATTTTTCAAGCGCCGCTTCGGTATATTCCCCAAGGAAATTCCACAACTGGTCTTTACCAAAATTCGGATTCTTTAAATACTCTAAACTTTCACGACAAAAACCAGCTGCTTGTAAATCTTGCCATTTTAATGGAATAGAAGGTTCAAATCGCCCAAGCATTCCTGTAACTTCTTTTTGCGGGACTTCCCAGATTCTAAAGAAACCAAGAACATGGTCAATTCGATAAGCGTTATAAAATTTTGCCGCTTGTCTTAAACGTTTACGCCACCAAGCAAAATCATCTTGTTCCAAAACATCCCAGCGGTAAGTCGGGAACCCCCAATTTTGCCCGCTGTAACTATACATATCAGGAGGGGCGCCAGCTCTATCCGCAAGAGAGAAATAGCCCCGGTGGAACCAAACATCTGCACTGTCTTCATTAATTAAAATAGGGATATCGCCTTTTAAACGAACATTTATCTTTGAAAGTTCAGAAACTGCCATTGAAAACTGAGCTTCTGCTTCCCATTGCATCCAAGCCTGGAAAAGAGTTTCTTTCTTGTACTTTTTCCAAATTTTTTCAATATCAGCGTCTTCTGGTTCGCGATAATCGTCCCAATCTTTCCAACTAGCTTCTTTGTTTAAAGTTTTTAAAACCGCGTATGCCGCATAAGGGCGAACCCAATCATTTAAAAGCATCCATTGAGCAAGCTTTTTTGATGTTGAAATCATCGAATAACGGATTTCAAAAATTTTCCGCAACATTTCGCGCTTAAAAGAAGCTACTTTGTAATAGTCCATGCGTGCTTCTTTTTCAAAAGATTCTTGCGCTTTTAGAATTTCATCTTCAAAAGATTTTGAACCTTCTAATGCTTGTAAATTGATAAATATCGGGTTTAAAGCAAAAGCACTGCGAGCGCTATAAGGGCTAGATTCAAAGCCAGTGTCATTAACTGGCAATAGTTGGATAACATTTAATTCACAACTACGTACCCATTGTCCAAAAGGAATCAAATCTAAAAAATCACCAGTGCCGATACTGTTTTTACTACGCAAACTGAAAAGTGGTATCGCTACACCTGTTTGAAAAAAAGATAAATCACCATATTGCATGTCCAAAAATTATATTCTATTTTCAAATAAATGCCTACATTTTTCTTTTTTCTTTGGCAGAAATGCTATTTATTGGCTAAAAAAGGTGATTTATGAGTTATGAATGCAAAAATCTTTCTGGAACTTTCTGCTTAAAACGCAACAAAGAATGCGACCCAGGTGCTAAAGGTTGCGTTCTTGAAGGCAAATTTTCGTTCCCGTTAAAAGAAAATCCTAAAAAGGAAAAGAAAAGAACAAACTCTTCCACCAATCCAAAGACGTCATACAAACCATAGCCATTTGGTTTTAATTAAGTTCAGTGTAAACTCCATTACAACCTACTTTGTAATATACCCTATATTATAAGGTCTGTCAAATATTTCTCGTTTTGAAAAATTAGGAAAATTAAATCAAATCCAAAGATTTTGGCCATTTTTTCGGTTCTTTAGAATATCCAAAATGGCTGTAAATTTCTGAAAATTCTTTGTCAGCAATATTTAGCAAACAAACAGTGGAACGAGGAATAATAAGTTTAATTATTCTTTTTTCGAAATATTCCCTGTTGTTGCTCTAACAACAGAAATCAAATCTTGTGGAGCAACTTTTATTTGAAGGCCGCGCACACCAGCACTTACAAAAATGTAAGGTTGAGAAAGCGCACTTTCGTCAAAATAAGTTGGAAAATTCTTTTTCATACCAAGGGGCGAGCAACCGCCACGAATGTAACCTGTTAAAGGCAACAGTTCTTTAACAGCCACAGGCTCTACTTTTTTGTTTTCAGAAATTTTAGCAACAGCTTTTAAATCCACTTCTAAATGGCCCGGAATTACACAAACTAAAAGTCCCTTTTTATCACCACGAAGCAGAATAGTTTTAAAAACTTGTTCTATTGGTTCTGCTAAAGTTTCTGCCACATGAACGGCGCTTAAATCAGATTCATCAACATCGTAGGGAATAAGTTCGTATGAAATTTTTTGTTTATCTAAAATACGAGCGGCATTTGTTTTTGCAATATTCATAACCATTAACATAGAAATTTATTGACAGTTAGTTTTTTTATAATTATTTTGCTTTTTAATTCCATGCCCTGAAAAGCTCTGCCCTTTGGGTAGAAGAGAATCCCGTGAAAATCGGGAGCGGTCGCGCCGCTGTAAAGGGGGACGAAACTGGCAAGAACCAATGTCTTTTTTTAGATGTGAAGGAGCCAGCAAGTAGAAAGATCCCTGAGCCAGAAGAACTGTGGAATTTCACGCTTTTTGTAAGGAAACGATGCGCAAGACGTCTTTTTCTATTTTCCTTGTTGCTTTAGCAACACTTTTTTGGTGTGCTTCTACGCATGCTAGCGAATATGGTGTACAAGAACTTGGCTCCTCTGAAATCAGAGATGATTCTTCTTTTCAACAAAAAGAAAATAATGTTGAAGTTTTAACCACAAAAGATTGGGAAGGGCAAAATTTTTCTTTAGCTGAAATTCTTTCCAGACATTCAGGCATTCAATCTTACAGACAAGGTGGAACTGGAAGTTTTCAAACTGTTTCAATTCGAGGTATGGCCGGAAAAAATATTTTAATTTGTATTGATGGAATTTCTCAAAATGAAATGAATGGTGGAGCTTTTGATTTAGGAAGCATTGACCTAAACTTAATCGAAAAAATCGAAATTTATAAAAACCGAATTCCTGCAAAATTTGGCACAGGAAAACTTGGTGGAGCCATAAACTTTATTACAAAAAAATCTATACAACCTTCTGGAAAAGTTATTGTTTCTTATGGAAGCCATAATTTTTGGGAAGGTTCTGCACAAATTTCAGGTTCTCCAAAAGACAGCTTTTTTGTTTCAGCAAACTTAGGTGTAAGACATTCCGATAATGATTATGAATTCACAAATCGCAATGGCACACCTTATGATAAAACTGATGACTTTACAGACAAAAGAGAAAATGCAGATTATTCAGAAATTTCAGGTTCAGTACAAATTCGAAAATTACACAAAAATGATTTTTTCTCCGTTTTGTCTTTATATGGATTTCATGCTATAGGCGGAAACCCCGGCAGAGAAGATCACCAAACAAAAATCGCTTCATTTTCCGGAGATTTTTTTCAATGGAATTACACATTAGAAACTCCCAAAGTATTAAACTCTCTTTGGATTTACCCTAGCCTTTCCGGAAAAATTTCAAAGAATATGGGAGATACCTATTACCCTTTAGATCACATTGGTTTCCTTTCTTCTGAATATCTTGAATACGGAATGTTCTACTTTAATTTATGTCCAGGACTTTATTTAGAATGGAATCCCACAAAAAAATTTGAAACGGAAGTTTTTGTAAATGGTACTTATGATTTTGGAGAAGCTCGAGGGGATTCAAAAGATTGGTCTTTAGAAAGATTCAGCATAACCTCTTCTGTAGATGCGACATACAAATTTACTGAGTGGTTAAAAATAGGCATTAACTTTGGAACCTTAATTTCTCAAGATAACTTAAACAAAGGCTCATTTGTATTACCCACAGGAACAAGAATTCTCAAAGACAATCAAGAAACTCATTATTCATTTACAGGAAGTTCCTTTTTAAGTATTGTCCCTAAAAACTTCCCTATTTCAAGCGAAATTTCCTTTGGCAGATTTTTTAGACAACCTGAACTTTTAGAACTTTATGGAGTGTATCCAGGAAGCATTTCTAACCCAGATTTAAAAGAAGAAACGGCTTGGCGATTTGAAACGGCTTTACGATATTCTGTTACCAAAAGAACTTTTTTAAAAGGAGCTTATTTTGAAACTTTAACCGAAAATGGCATTTATTGGATAAATAGTGGAGCCTTTATGAAACCAGAAAACATTGGTGAAGCTTACATTCAAGGTTTTGAACTTTCTTTAGAAAGCATGCCGGTAAAATTTTTAGAAATCACATTAAATGGAACTATTCAAAAAACAGAAGATATTTCAACCGCCAAAGCCTACAATGGAAAACAATTGCCTCTTGAACCTAGCGGGTCTTATTTTGCACAAATCGGGCTTCTTTTTTCACCGATTACATTTAGATTTTCCTCTTCATACAGAACCGCCATTTATGGAGATAGAGCTGAAAAACTGAAGCAGCCTAGCGTTTCTCACTACAATGCTTCGGTAACTTATGATTTTGAAAAAAGCAGTTTAATTTTTTCTGTAGATAACATCAGCAACGAAACATACAGAAATATTTACACTCCATTTCCAATGCCAGGCAGAGAATACCGCTTGACTTTCATTCAAAATTTTTAACACACCATCAGGAGATTCCTATGAAAAAAATCTACTCTCTTCTATCTGTTGCCTTGCTCCTTGCAGCTTGTAGCGACAATTCCTCTTCGGCAAATGAAGAAGCAGAAAACACTCCTTCAACACAGGAATCCAAAGTATTAATTTTTGGTTCTGATTACACAACAGGAGAACTTTATTTTAGTGATTCAGAGTCCTCTTTACAATTTAATCAGGATTCAAAAGTTATTGCCACAGAAAATGGCATTTATATTTTAGAACGCTACGGCGCTGATAACGTTGTAAAAATTGAAGAAGAAAAAGAAAATTATAAAGTAAAATGGCAAGTCGCTTTAAATGATGCAGCAAACCCAAGCGATATTGTTGAAGGCAATAAATCTACTATTTGGGTTTCTCAAGAAAGTGGTGATAGCCTTTTGCAAATGGATTCTAAAACAGGAAAAATTTTAGAGTACATTAGTATTGAAAAATTTAAACACAAAGATGGACTATATGCCAATGCAGTTGATTTAGAAATTTTAGGGGACACTTTATTTGTTTTAATACAACGCTACACTTTTGACTCCGAAACTTTTAGCACTGCTTATCCTTCTTCTGGTATAGTGGCTATGTATAGCACCAATTCTAAAAAATTACTTGATACAATTTCATTGAAAACAAAAAATCCTCAAAAAATGAAATTTGCAGGAAAAGATCTTTATGTAGCTTCACAAGGACCTTATAACGAAAGCTATGGAACTGATGCAGATTCTCTTCGTGGAATTGAAAAAATTGATTTGAAAAAATTAAAATCAAAAATTCTTGTTTCTGGTAAAGAATTAGGCGGCGGCGTTTACAACTTTGTTGTTGATTCCGAAAATAATCTGGGATATGTTGCTATTTACCATTCCTTTGGTGATGTTCCTTTGAAACAAATTAATCTTGAAGATGGTTCTATAGAAATTATTGAAGGAATTACTGATGCCGAAGGTGGCATTGCTTTTGATAATGCAAACAATACCTTGTACATTGGAGACAGAACTTATGGAAACGAAAAAGTTTACTCTTATAAAGAAGGTACTTTAAAGGAATTTGAATTCCAAGGCGTTTTACCACCTTACAATATGGCCGTTTCAAATTAATTCTTTAGAATTTTAGCTTCTCTCTAGGGCGATAAAAGAAAAAGAGCCTTCATCACTCTAGAGATTGTAACGCGACTGATAGAATTTAAGATAACTCAAAATAAATTATTTCTCTCGCAATTTTCGCACGGCACGTTCTTTGCCATACAAGATATTACTGGATTTATTGTTTTTAAAATTTGTGCCGTTTACTCTGTATATTGCTGGGGAATAGGGTTTAATAATATTTTTGTTTTTAAAAATAAGCTGGGGTTCTTCCTCGTTATAATGAATTTTTGTATACGTAGTATCTATGCTATCTGCCATATAATTATTTGCTATGTGATAAGACAATTCACTTACATTAATATTTTTACAAGTAAAAATACGTTCTGGAGAGAATCCATAGTGTTCTATGTAAACAAACTCTCCTTCTATACACTCAGAAGGGGTTACCATACTGTATTTATGACATATTTTATTTAGTGTCTTTTTAATTTCATATTTAATGAACTTAAAATCATGATAACATGTAGCATAAGAAGTATCTTTTTTGTACACTAAAAAAAGAGAGTCATCAAATCGCATATTTAATAAAAAATTCCCCATAGAATCGTTGTAAAATGAATGTGAAATGTGAAAGTATTTTTCTTGTTTTAAGGAATCTGTAAATTGTCTTGATTCTAAAAAATCGTTTCGAAAATCAAAAGCTTTAGTAGAATCAGGAATGTAGCCTATAGGAGCAATCCATAAAGAATCAGAGTAATTTTCTTTTTCTATTGTTAAAATACCAATGTGATGTAATTGAACATACGGAAGAGGTTCAGGGCGGGAATAATCTTCATTGATTTGGATTATGAGTGGAGGAATTACAGGATTTGATTTATCTAAACCACCAATTTCTAAAGCATAATAACTTATAGTGTCAAACATATATTTATAAGAGGTACAATTATCTGCTGGGTCTAAAAAAACACCATTAGAATCATAATTTATAACATTCGCGATATGATAATAGGGGTCATTTATGCTAAAAAATTTTGAGGATTCATCTATAACATTTGGAACAAAAAATTGAACAGGCCAATAAAATCTATAATTACAATTAAATTTTAAACCCTTATTCACATCATCTAAATGCAAATATCTGGTTTGTGCATACCCTAGTAAAGAAAAGAAAACGATTATGAAAGCAAGCTTTTTCATATTCAATTTCATCCAATTATTTATTCTTTTCGTAAATACCGCACGGCACGTTCTTTGCCATACAAGATATTACTGGATTTATTTTTTTAGAATTTGTGCCGTTTACTCTGTATATTGCTGGGAAGTAGGTTTTAACAGAGTTCTTATTTTTTAAGATAGGTTGAGGTGTTTTATCAAAATTTTGATATAAGGTATCCAATTCAAAAGGTATAGTGAGTTTCTCTACTAATCGATAAGCCAATTCATTTTCATTAACTTGTTTACAAGTAAAAACATGTTTTGAAAGGTATTCATATTTATCGGTTCTATATGATGTACCTTTTAGGCAGCTAGTATCATTATTGTCGTATATCTCACAGATGTTTCCATCTGTAACAGCCTTGTGATCGATATCTAACATATTCATAATCATTATAACATACAGCATAAGAAGTATCTTTTTTATATATAAAAAACAGAGAATCATCTTTTATTCGGAAATTAATAGACATGTTTCCCATGGAATCGTTGTAAAATGAATGTGAAGTGTGAAAATATTTTTCTTGTTTTATGGAATCAGCAAATTGTCTTGATTCTAAAAAATCATTTCTAAAATCAAAAGCTTTGGTAGAATCAGGAATGTAACCCTTAGGAGCAATCCATAAAGAATCAGAATAATTTTCTTTTTCAATAGTTAAAATACCGAAATGATATTCAGGTATGTTGGGCGGTGTTGTTGGTCCTGTTGGATATATTAAGCCACCATTCCCTTCAAGCATTTGCACAATTAATGGAGGAAAAACAGAATCCTTTAAATCATAAAATGCTAATGCAGAATGTTTCCTTGGGTTTGATATGTACTTATAGTTTAAACATGTATCTCCATAATCAAATAAAACACCACTGGAATCAAAATTTATAATGCTGATTGCACGAGTATCATCGTTGAAAGAAGGGTAATTTGCGAATGAGTCTAAATATTCTGCAGGCCAAAATATATCGTAATAAATATCAAAACAGTATTTAAAAAACTCATACTTATCATCGTAAAAATGCAAATATCTAGTTTGTGCATACCCTAGTAAAGCAAAGAAGGCTATTATATAAGCAAGCTTTTTCATATTTTACCTCCTTATTAAAAGCTATTGACGTTGTAAGAAAACTATAAACTTTTAAAAATGCTGTCAAGAATTTTCTTACCTCTTTGGAAGGTGTATTGACAAATGAATAATTCTTCAATGCATGGATTTTATTCTTCAAATAAAAACATACCGCCGGCATTGCCGGCGGAATAAGAAATTTCTTTGAAATATGCAGAATTAAATCTGAGAAAGAGCTTGCTCTAAATCAGCAATAATGTCTTCAATATTTTCAATACCAACAGAGAAACGAATTAAATCAGGGCGAATGCCTGCTTCTAACAATTGTTCGTCTGAAAGCTGACGGTGAGTATGACTTGCCGGGTGCAACACGCAACTGCGAGCATCTGCCACATGAGTTACAATGCAAATCATTTTCAAAGCATCCATAAACTGGATGGACTTTTCGCGGCCACCTTTTACGCCAAATGTCAAAACGCCACAAGGCAAGCCGTTTGCAAATTGCTTTTTAGAAAGTTCATAATACTTACTGCTTTCTAAACCTGCATAATCAACCCAAGCTACCTTTGGATGGTTCTGCAAATACTTAGCTGCAGCTAAAGCATTTTCACAATGGCGAGGAACGCGCAAGTGTAATGTTTCTAAACCAATATTTAACAAGAACGCATTTTGCGGAGACTGGATAGATCCCAAATCACGCATTAACTGCGCTGTTGCTTTTGTAATATAAGCGCCCTTTCCAAAAGCTTTCGTGTAAGCAAGCCCATGGTAAGAAGGGTCTGGTTCTGTTAAACCCTTGAATTTTTCATGGTGAGCTTCCCAATCAAAATTTCCACTATCTACAATCACACCACCAACAGCACAAGCATGACCATCCATATATTTTGTTGTAGAATGAATCACAATGTCTGCACCAAATTCAAATGGGCGACAATTTACTGGTGTTGCAAAGGTATTGTCAATAATTAAAGGCACTCCATGGCTATGAGCAATTCTTGCCATGCGTTCAATATCTAAAACAGAACCCGCTGGGTTTGCTACCGTTTCACCAAAAAGTAGCTTTGTGTTTGGACGGAAAGCCTTTTCAATTTCTTCATCAGAAGCGTCTTGGTCAATAAACGTTACTTCAATTCCAAGCTTACGCATAGTGACTTCAAACAAATTAAATGTTCCACCATAAATCGCAGCGGTGCTAATAAAATGATCCCCTGCTTCACAGATATTAAAAACAGAATAGAAAGAAGCAGCTTGCCCAGATGAAGTAAGCATTGCAGCCACACCACCTTCAAGAGCAGCTATCTTTTTTGCTACAGCATCGTTTGTAGGATTTTGCAAACGGGTATAAAAATAACCTTCAGCCTTCAAATCAAAAAGATCTGCCATTTGGGCACTTGTATCATATTTAAAAGTAGTGCTTTGATAAATAGGAACAACGCGTGGTTCTCCCTTTTTAGGTTCATAGCCACCTTGTACACAAGTAGTTTCGATTTTAGCCATAATCTTTTCCTTTAAAATTTTTGCCGTAAAAATATAACAAACCAACTAATTAGATAAAATGCTTTTCATGCGGTATTTCGTATTTCTTCCCCTACTTTGCGGCATTTTTTCAAGGATTCCCTTTTCTATTAAGGCCTTAAAATCCCTTAACGCCGAATCATGGGAAATTTCTTTTTTTTCTGCCCACTCAGAAGAAGAAATTTCTTTTTTTTCTGTTCGCATATATTCTAGTAGCGCAAGTTCCCTTTCAGAAAGAGAAAGTTCGCCAAAAAATAACCGGTGTTTTGCTTCTTGCAATTCACTATCCCATTCTTTTTCCGCTAACCGTAATGCAGAATTCAGTTGCTCAAAATACCAAAGAAGCCACTTTGTAATATCTCCGTTTCCAAGCCATGTTTTTTCAAGAACTGAAAAATACTCACTGCGATTTTCCAAAATTCTTTCAAAAATCGAATAGAAGCGATAAGCCGCCCCCTCACTTCTAGAAAGAAGCAAATCAGACAAAACTCGAGCTATACAACCATTGCCAGATTGGAATGGGCGAATTGTCAAAAACCAGAAATGAACAATGGCAGCAGAAAGAACAGGGTCAGAATCTGTGGTATTAAAAAAATCAAGCAAAAGCGAAAGTTCCGCTTGAATACGATTTGGAGAAACTCCTGAAAAAACAACCTTTTCCCCTCTTTTATCAAAAAAGGTTATTCCTTCTAAAGAATTTTCTCGCAAATAACCACTATACCCAAGAGCGCCATGTAAAAGACAAAGTTCCCGAATACCTAAAGTGGCTTTAAAATCCGTAAGCATATCAGAAACAAAAGAACGTATATCGCCTTGAATGCCATCTATGGCAAAAAGCGCTTTCCAATCACTTAAACGATATTTTTTTGATTTCTCTTCGCCTAAGGCAAAATTCACTTTGCCTGAAAAACGCCCCTGCAATGCCCGCACCTTTGCAAGTTCTTGCATTACTGCATGAAGGTCATAACGAAAATGAGTCCAATCAGGATATTGATGAATAAAAAGCATGGTACAAAGATACAAAAATCAACGCAATTTTTGCGTAGTTTTATGAATTTTCTTTCCTTCTTATGGTGAGTTTTTCAAAATTTCACTTTTTATTTCTTTTTCGCCCATCATGAAATTCCAAATATTTTATTACGTAATCAGCATATTTTCAACGAGTTACACATTTAATTACGCAGTTTTTGCGTAGTATATAAATATTTTTTGATTTTATCATTCTACTTCTATTGACTTTTTTTTAGATGCTTTTATCTTTGTACAAAAATTATCAAAGGAATAAAAAATGTTCTACGAATCTATTAAAGTTTTGGATTGCACTATCCGTGATGGTGGTCTTGTTAATAAACACGATTTTAGTTTGGAATTTGTTCAACGTTTATACCAGTTATTAAACGCTGCTGGCGTTGACTACATGGAAGTGGGCTACAAAAATTCTCCGGGTATTTTTGACCCTAAAGAATATGGCCCATGGAAATTCTGTGACGATGATTTACTCTGGAGATTAAAAGAATCTTTAGAAAATCCAAAAATTAAACTCGCCGTGATGGCTGATGTTGGGCGCATTAACTTAGATGCAATTAAGCCTGCTTCAGAAAGTCCATACGAAATGGTTCGCATTGCAAGCTATGTGAAAAACATTGATAAGGGTATCGACCTTGTAAATACATTCTCTAATCTCGGCTATGAAACTACTTTGAATATTATGGCTGTTAGCCGCGATAGAGGTCCAGAACTTGACGAAGCTCTTGACCAAATTGAAAAAGAATGTAAAGCCGATGTTCTTTACCTTGTGGATTCTTTTGGTAATTTCTACCAAGAAGATATTGATGAATGTGTAAATAGATACCGCCGTCATACTCAAAAAACTCTCGGTTATCACGGGCATAACAACCAACAGCTCGCTTTCTCTAATACGATTCAGGCAATTATCAAGAGAGTGGATTACTTGGATTGTTCTGTTTCTGGTATGGGCCGCGGTGCTGGTAACTGCACAACAGAACTTTTGCTTGGTTTCTTAAAGAATCCTAAGTTTGACATTCGCCCGGTTCTTGATGCGATTACTGAACTTTTCTTACCGCTTCGCGAAAAATTTGAATGGGGTTACATTATCCCTCAAATGATTACAGGCACTCTTAACTTGCACCCAAAAGATGCTATCGAAGTCCGCAAGACTGAAGATAAAGATAACTACCGCAAGTTCTACGAACGCATGATGAACATGGATTAATCCTTTTTAAAACTTCTAAATCAGCCGCCCAACGGGCGGCTGATTTTTTACTCAATACTTTTTCTAATAATTTATAGCATCTCGTTTCACTTTATGAAATTTATTTTTCCATAAAATCCAAATCATTTGAGAATAAAACAATTCCTTAATTTTTATTACATTTTTCTCACAAGCATCTCTTGGAGAAAACCATGAAAAATTTCATTTTGTTGTGTATTTTGTTTGCAACTTTGGCAAATGCTACTGTTATTCCATTGATTGCTGAAATAAAAAACGAGCAACCTTACTCATTAGATAATAACGCGATAAGAATAAGAATTTTT
>JAZQSE010000022.1:0-12596 GCA_045629945.1 Fibrobacteraceae bacterium | reverse complement strand
GTCCTTGCTCATTGCTTCGTAGAATGCGTAGCGAGCATCCACTTCCTTCTGGAGGTCGTCAGCCAAGGCCTTAGCGACTTCTGGATTAGAGCGGGTGAGAGCTTTAAAGCGGTTTTCTGTGTAAATGTATTCAGCCACAGGAATAGTTGGCTTCTTGGAATCAAGAACAAGAGGTGCTTTTCCTTCAGCAGCAAGTGCTGGGTTGTAGCGGAGAAGTGGCCAGTAACCTGAATCCACAGCCATTTTCTGGTGAGAAAGCTGGCTATTCAAATCAAAGCCGTGGTTGATACATGGGCAGTAAGCAATAATTAAAGAAGGACCATTGTGAGCTTCTGCTTCCTGGAATACCTTCAATGTTTGAGCATCATTTGCTCCCATTGCAACGCGACCAACATACACGTTCTTGTAGCTCATAGCAATAAGACCTAAGTCTTTCTTGCCAGCGCGCTTACCAGCAGCAGCAAACAATGCTACAGCGCCACGGTTTGTTGATTTAGAAGCTTGTCCACCGGTGTTTGAGTAAACTTCTGTGTCAAGCACAAGAATATTTACGTTTTCACCAGTTGCCATTACATGGTCTAAGCCACCATAACCGATGTCGTATGCCCAGCCGTCGCCACCCATAATCCAAACGGATTTCTTGACGAGGTAATCGGCATATTCATCCCGGAGGCTAATTGCTTTTTCACAATCAGCACCTGCCAAAGCTTCTTTAAGTTTAGCCACATTGGCGCGTTGTGCCTGAATTCCTGCTTCGTCATCTTGAGTTTGGGTCTTGAGAGCTTCTACTAAGTCATTAGGAAGCTTTTCAGCACATTCTTCAAGAAGACTCATTGCTTGAGTAGCATGCTTTGTAATAGCAAGACGCATACCAAGACCAAATTCAGCGTTATCTTCAAAGAGGCTGTTTGCCCAAGCTGGACCACGACCTTCCTTGTTCTTTGCCCAAGGTGTTGTTGGGAGGTTACCGCCGTAAATGGAGGAGCAACCTGTTGCGTTTGCAACAACCATGCGGTCACCAAAGAGCTGGCTTACAAGGCGCACATAAGCAGTTTCACCGCAACCAGCACAAGAACCGGAAAATTCAAACAATGGTTCTAAGAGCATTGCTTGCTTTACAAGGTTCTTATTGATTTGAGTGCGGTCGTATTCAGGGAGATCTACAAAGAAATCCCAATTTTTAGCTTCGCTTGCAGCAATTGGTTCTTGTGGAACCATGTTGATTGCTTTCTTTTCTGGCTCTGCTTTGTTCTTAGATGGGCAAGCTTGCGTACAAACACCGCAGCCAGTACAATCGTAAGAAGAAACAGCCAAAGTAAATACTGGTTCAGCAAATTCGGTTTTGAAACCCTTTGCTGCTGTAGATTTGAAACCTTCTGGAGCATTTGCCAAGGAAGCTTTATCTACAACTTTTACGCGGATTGCGGCGTGAGGACAAACCATAGCACACTTGCCGCATTGGATACAAGTTTCTGGATCCCAAGATGGAATAGCAAGAGCTAAATCACGCTTTTCGTATTTAGTTGTTCCAGTTGGGAACACGCCATCAACAGGCATTTTAGAAACAGGGAGTTTATCGCCGTTACCCTTGATGATTTCGGCAGTAACTTCGTTTACGAATGCTGGGGCGTTTCCATGAATTGGTGCGCGAAGTTCTTTAGAACTGGTTACCTCTGCAGGAATTGTAACTTCATAGAGGTTTGCAAGAGAAGCGTCAATAGCTTCCCAGTTCTTTTGAACAACTTCCATACCTTTTTTGGAATAAGTTTTTTCAGCGTATTTCTTAATGTATTTGATAGCTGTATCTGCATCAAGAACGTTACCCAATTTGCTGAAGAAGCAGGTTTGCATAACGGTATTGATACGGCGTCCCATACCTGTTTTTGCAGCAACGGCATAAGCATCAATTACGAAAACTTTAATGCCTTTTTGAATAATGGCTTCTTGAACGATACGTGGGAATGTATTCCAAACGGTTTCTGCAGAATGAGGAGTATTCAAAAGGAATGTAGCCCCATTTTTTGCATACTTAAGCATGTCAATAAGGCCAAGGTGTGGTGTATGGTGGCAAGCCACAAAATCAGCTTCGTTTTCACCAATCAAATATGGAGCATTGATAACTTCTTTACCGAAACGGAGGTGAGAAGTTGTCATAGAACCAGATTTCTTGGAGTCATAAACGAAATAACCTTGAGCATAGTTATCAGTTTCGTTTCCGATAATCTTGATGGAGTTCTTGTTTGCACCAACGGTACCATCGGAACCAAGACCAAAGAACATAGCCTGGAAGAAATCTTTATCTAATTTGAAGTCTGCATCAACATCGAGAGATGTGCCACAAACATCGTCAATAATACCTACTGTGAATCTTGCACGAGGAGCGTCTTTTGCAAGTTCGTCGTAAATAGCTTTAACCATGGCTGGGGTAAATTCTTTAGAAGAAAGACCATAGCGACCGCCAATAATTTTTGGCATAGCCATTTTGCCAGCCATAACGGCTTCAGAAATAGCTGTTAAAGTATCTTGGAAAAGTGGTTCGCCAGCAGAGCCTGGTTCTTTACAACGGTCAAGAACAGCAATTTTCTTTACGCTTGCAGGGAGAGCGGCTACGAGTTGTTCCATTGGGAATGGGCGATAAAGGCGAACATTGAGCATACCCACTTTTTCGCCTTTTTTGTTGAGGTATTCAACAGTGTCTGCAATTGTGCTAGAAGCAGAACCCATTACAACAATAACATTTTCAGCATCAGAAGCCCCTACGTAATCAACCAAATGGTATTGGCGACCAGTGAAACTTGCCACCTTGTCCATATATTTCTGAACGATTTCAGGAACTTTGGCGTAGAATGGGTTTACGGTTTCGCGGCCTTGGAAATAAACGTCTGGGTTTTGTGCAGTACCGCGCATTGTTGGGCGGTCTGGAGTAAGGCTACGTTCGCGGCAAGCTTTAACGTATTTATCATCAATCACATCGCGAATAACGTTATCTTCAAAAGCTTCAATTTTCATCACTTCGTGGCTTGTACGGAAACCATCAAAGAAGTGCATCATAGGAACACGGCTTTCAAGTGTTGAAGCGTGAGCTACAAGAGCTAAATCTTGACATTCTTGAACATTGCTTGAAGCAAGCATTGCAAAACCAGTTTGACGGCAAGCCATAACGTCAGAATGGTCACCAAAAATGGAAAGACCTTGCATAGCAAGGGAACGAGCCGTCACATGGAAAACTGCAGGAGAAAGTTCACCAGCAATTTTGTACATGTTTGGGATCATGAGCAAAAGGCCTTGAGATGCCGTAAAGGTAGTTGTTAATGCGCCAGCCTGTAAAGCTCCATGAACCGTTCCGGCAGCACCACCTTCGGATTGCATTTCAAAAACGCGTGGAACTTGTCCCCAAAGGTTTTTCTTTCCGGCGGCACTCCAGTTATCAGAGTGTTCAGCCATAGGGCTAGATGGGGTGATAGGGTAAATTGCTATAACTTCGCTCAATTTATGGGCTACATTGGCGGTGGCTTCGTTGCCGTCTACCGCAATCATCTTTTTTGCCATTTTATCTCCATTTTTTTGTTCAAATCTGCAAAAATCATTAGTTTGTTGTCTAAAACACTAATTTTTTATCAACGTTTTAGGCGATTCGTGGCTAAATTTATATAAATCTTATGAAAATAGCCATATTTATTTTCATGTTCTTAAAAAAAACAAGCATTTTGGAGATTAAATGAAAATTTTTTTAATGACAAGTCCTGTTGATTTTGCTGGCGAACAGGAATTTATTGAACAGATGTTTGAAAAATTCCCTTTTTCGCTTCAGGTAAGAAAGCCAGGTTATACTGATTCAAAGATGGAAAAGTTTTTGTTAAGTCTTGCTCCTGAAGTGCGAGAATCAGCGATTTTACATGGAAATCCTGAAATAGCCAAGTCTTTTTCTATGGCTGGCTTTTGTGAAAAAGCTCCTTTTTTTGAAAAAAATAATGTGGTTTCTGATTTGAAAAATTATGCTTTTTGTGAAAGTATTGCAGCATTAGAACAATTACCCAAAGAAATTTCTGGTGCTTTTTTGTACCCCATTTTTGATTCTTTGACAGAGCCTGCCATAAAATCGGGTTTTTCTGATGGAGTAAAACTTCCTGAACTTGCTTTTAATGTTTTTGCATGTGGCGGTGTTTCAGAAGACGAATTTAAAGAACTTTTGCAAAATGGCTTTTCTGGTGCCTGCGTTTGTGGTTCTGTCTGGAATTATGCTGACCCGATTGTGGCATGGAATCGTATAACCAGAATGGCTTTCAGATTATCTCAATAGCAGTTTGTTGTAAAAATGGATAAATATTTGTAAAAACCTTTTAATAATGACAAAAGTAAAAGAAAAAACATTCAAAATGAACTAAATTTTGTGACATGTTTGGAGAATGAGAGGGGAAGTTTTAATAAATCATTGTCTGAAGACTACATAAAATGTTGTTTCGGTGCATTTTGTGCAGTTTTTAGGCTTAGATTTGTGTTAAACGTTTGAATTGTGGAGTGTATATGGGTATCTTCTTAAAAGAGAACTCAAAAAAAGGTCTGTTTTGTGCCTTTTTAGCAACGTCTGTGCTTTTTGGGGTTGAGCCTTCGTTTGGAGCAACAAAACAGATGGAAAAAATTTCTCGAGGCTTAGCCATTTCCAATGTCGGAAATGGAATGCTTGTTTCTTGGCGTTTGCTTGGAACAGAAAGCCCGGATACTGAATTCAATTTGTATCGCGATGGTGTAAAAATAGCTTCTATTGCAAAAACGGCTGGTACAAATTATTTAGATAAAAGTGGCTCAATAGATTCTAAATATACAGTTACAGCAATAGTGAATGGAAAAGAAAGTAAAGCAGAAAATGTAGCTGTTGTTCTTGATAAAACTGTTCTTACTAATGGAAACTCTTTCCCCTATAAAACGATAAAGCTTGAAGTTCCTGCAACACAGACAATGCCAGATGGCTCTACTTGTACTTATACTCCAAATGACATGAGTACAGCAGATTTAGATGGTGATGGTGAATATGAATTGATTTTAAAGTGGGACCCTTCTAATGCTCATGATAATTCTCAAACAGGTTATACCGGGACTGTATTTATTGATGCTTATAAATTGAATGGTTCTCGTCTTTGGCGTATTGATTTAGGGAAAAATATTCGCGCTGGTGCTCATTATACCCAATTTCAGGCGTTTGATTATGATGGTGACGGCAAAGCTGAAATGATTGTAAAAACAGCTGATGGAACTATTGATGGAACCGGCAAAGTAATTGGTGATAAGTCTAAGGATTATCGTAGTGATGCGGGAATAATTTTAGATGGTCCGGAATATTTAACCGTTTTCAGAGGAAGTGATGGTAGTGCAATAACTACAGTAGAATACCAACCAAGTCGTAATATTAATAAACATGAAAAAGTAGATGCCAAAGGTTCTTGGGGTGATGCTTATGGAAACCGTTGTGAACGTTATCTGTCTGCAACCGCTTATTTAGATGGGGTACACCCGAGCGCTATTTTTGCCAGAGGGTATTATACTTCTGCTTATGTGGCCGCTTATGATTTTGATGGAAAAGATTTGAAATTGCGTTGGCTTCATAAGTCAGAAGACCCGGGTAAAGGTCTTTATGGTGAAGGGAACCATGGAATAGCAATAGGAGACCTTGATGGCGATGGCTATGATGAAATCGTTTTTGGTGCTGCGGCTTTAAATCACGATGGTACTTTGCGTTATTCAACACGTTTAGGCCATGGAGATGCACACCATCTTTCTGATATGGACCCAGATAGACCAGGGCTTGAATATTGGGATGTTCATGAACATAAAGACGCTCAATATACAGATGAATTGCGCGCTCATGATGGTTCTATTATTTGGGGAACTTTACAACCCAATCCTGGTGTGGATAATGGCCGAGGTATGGCTGCTGATATTGATTCAACTTATCGAGGCTTTGAAACCTGGTCAAGTAAAGGTGGAGGCATGCACACGGTAAAAGGAGAGTTTATCGGAACGCCTGCTGTTTCTACTAATTTCCGCATTTATTTCGATGGCGATTTGCAAGATGAACTTTTGGACGGAGCTTTTGTAACAAAATTTAATTCAAAAGAAAAGAAATCAGAAACTTATTTTGATGGACCTACAGCTTTAAGCGCAACAGGTTGTAATGGAACTAAAAATACGCCAAGCCTTGTGGCTGATATTTTTGGCGATTGGCGAGAAGAATTAGTGGTCCGCTCTTCAACAGACCCTACTGTACTTTATATTGTAGGCACTCCGGTTGTTTCCCCTTATAGAGTTTACACGCTTATGCATGATGCTGTTTATCGTACGGCAATTGCATGGCAAAATGTGGCTTATAACCAACCACCGCATTTAGGTTATTACTTGCCAGATATGGTGAAAAATCTTAAAAAGCCAGATATTTATGCTGTCGGTGCTAATGGCGATGTGGTTTACCCGCCTCCAAGCCTCAGTAAAGTCGGAAATGGTCTTGATAACCAGAGCGTTTTGGTGAATACAAGTATTGACGCAATTACTTATAACTTTATGTTTGCTGAAAGTGCAAAAGTAAACGGGCTTCCAAAAGGTGTTTCTGCAAAAGTTGATGAAAGTGCAAAGACGATTACTATTTCTGGCACTCCGACAGAGGTTGGTTTATTCCAATTTACTGTTGTAACTGAAGGTGGTGATGGTGAAGCGGCGTCAATGAATGGTTTGATTTCTGTTGTGAATCCTGATGCGACTAAAGAAAATGTAGAAACTAAAGAAGAAGCTTCTAAAATAGACGCTTCTACTCCTGTTGCTGGCGCTGGTTGGAGTGAAAATACAAATACGGGTTTCTTAGAAAATGGCTACTATAACTTTGAAAATACAGATGCGAGTTATGGAACATGGAACTTATATTCTAAACACACGGCAACAACAACGATTACTGTGCGGTATGCAAATGGCGGAACCTCTGCAAGGAATATGCTTCTTGTTGTAAATGGTAAAGAAATAGGCGAATTAGAAATGCCGTCTACAACCAATTGGACAACATGGCAGACTACTGAATTGAAAATAGATTTGCAAAAAGGTTTGAATACGCTTACTTTAAAATCAATTGTTGCTGATGGCGGAGCAAATGTTGATATGTTCTATTTTGATATTGAAGGTGTTGAAATTTATGCCGATCAATTAAATAGCGTTCCATCAAAAGTAGTGAAACATAATATTTTCTATAATCCAGTTTCAGGAATTTTATTTACTCCAAAATCTGGGCTTGCGGAAATTTATTTCTATGATATGAATGGTGTAATGCGTTTTGGACTTTCTAAAAATGTCTTTGTTGGAGAAAATTCCGTTTCTCTTGAAGACGGGATACTTCCTAAAGGCATGTATATTGTGAAAGTAAAAGTAAATTCAAAATTGTTGTACAGTAACGTTTTCAGAAAGTAAAAATATGAAGATTTTCAGCAAAATTTGGCAGTCGGCAGTAGTGGCGACGTTGTTATTTACACCATTTTTATGGGCAAAAGTTACCATTTACTTGTGTGGCGATTCTACCATGCAAGATTGGGCAGAAGGTTATTACCCTAAACAAGGTCAAGGTCAGGATTTTCATTATTGGTTTGATTCAGGCCTTGCTGATGTCGTAAACCGCGGTCAGGGTGGTATGGCTGCCGAAGGTTATTATGACATGTTCTGGAAATCAGGGTGCTCTGCTGGAAATTGTATTGCTGATAAAATTAAAGCAGGGGATTATGTTATAATTCAATTTGGTATAAATGATAGAAACAAAAGTACCAATGAAAAATATAATTCTTCAATGACGGCTATGTTCAATGAAACTCGTGCAAAAGGGGCGTACCCAATTATCATGAGTCCGATTCGTCGTTGTTATTTCTTCAATAATGATTCTATTTACGAAAGCTATCATGAATACCCTTGGCTTGCAAGAGAACTTTCTGAGTCATTAGATGTCCCGATGATTGATATGGATACCCTTGCTCGTAACTATATGCTTTCGCTAGGTTATACATACACATCACAATTTGTATTTAACCATGCAACAAAAGCAGAATACAGCAATTTAGGGAGCGACCAGGCTGACGACGTGCATTTGCAAATGAATGGAGCCAATGCGTATGGTCGGATTATCACAGAACAAATGCGCGTTCATAAAGACCCAATTGTTAAAAAACTAGGTGATTATATGGCTCCAATGTATCAGGTTTCTGTAAAAGTGAGCCCGGCTGGTTCTGATAGCGCCACATCAATTAGTGCGTATTATCCAGAAGGCATGACTGTTATGCTTAAAACAATTCCTAAAAATGGCAAGAAATTTTTAGGCTGGTATGATGGTAATGGGAATAAAGTGAGTGGAAATTCCGTTTCGTCGGTTAGTTCGCCTAATATTCATACGTTTGTTATGAAAAATGCAAGTACGCAATTTACAGCTGTTTATGAAGGCGGTAATGCAGAAAAATATACAGGCGATGGTAAAGCTTTAACAGAATTCCCAACAGGAACACCAAAGAGTCTTGATGATGTCACATTTGAACCTTTTACACCAATTGGTGGAAGTGGTGAAAATGATGTTAAAGTTGACAAAAACATAAAGAATTTTTTTGATGCGTTTATACCTGATTCTGGTATTGGTTATTCAGAAAGTAATAATGCTGGTTTTCATGGTGAAGGTTTTTGGAATTTTGCAAATGAGAAAAATTCTTATGGCTCTTATCGAATGAAATTTCCGGGGGCTGGCTATGTTACACTTGCCATTATTTATGCAAATGGTGGAACAACAGACCGCATGATAAATGCTTATTTAGACCATGATTATTACATAAGTGCTCCACCAACAGGAAGTTGGACAACATGGGATACGGCTTATGTTGTAATGGATGCGCCTCTTGGTGAAGCCGAATTGCGCTTTATGTCATTAACAAGTGATGGTGGACCAAATATTGATATGTTTGGGTTTAGTGTAGATGGTGTTTGCCGAGTATCTGAAGGTTGTCCAGAAGAACCACAGGTTTTGCCATTTTCTAAAGCAATGACTTTTGCAAAATTAAATGGCAATGTTTTGGAACTTTCTAGTGAATTAAATTCTCAAATAAAAATTTTTGATATGCAAGGTCGTCTTATTGCAAAGAAAATATCTAATGCAAAATCAATGGATTTGAGTAAACTAGTTTCTTCTAATGGCATTTATCGCTTAGTGGTGAAATCAGCAGGTAAAAAATTTATGACAACTTGGGTTAAGGCTTTTTAATAGGTAGTTTATGAAATCTTTTATAAAGTTCTTTTTGATAAGTATTGCTTTTGCCGGGCTTGCTGTTAGCGATTCAATTAGTTTTACTATTCATATTGTCGGCGATTCAACGGTTTGTAATTATAACGAAAAAGCTTACCCTCAAACTGGTTGGGGACAAGTGATAGGGTATTTTTTTGATGGCGCAAGAGTTCGAATCAATAATGCGGCAATTGGAGGCCGTAGTTCAAGAACATTTATAGAAGAAGGCCGTTTAGATGCTGTTATTAATGCGGCATCTGCAGGCGATTACCTTTTTGTGCAGTTTGGGCATAATGATCGCGATTACAGTAAACCAGCTCGTTATGTGGAACCAGCACAGTTTCCTGGTTACATTCAGCAATACATTGATGCCGGAAAGAAAAAAGGAATGCATGTTGTTTTAGTTTCACCAATGAATTTAAATGGTTCCCGAAATGTCTTTTCAACAGGGGATAAAAATTATGATGCTCGCGGTATGATGCAGACTGTTGCTAGTAATAATAAAATTCCATTTGTTGATTTGAATATGAAAGCATATAACTTATACAATGTAGATTATAAAAATATCCCAGATTATGTAACGCGTTATTTGTATAAATCATTGCAAGCGGGTGAATACCCGAATTATCCTGATGGGGTAAATGATGGAACAACGCATTTTCAAGAAATGGGTTCAATGGGCCATGCTCAATTAATTTGTGAAGAATTAGAAGCAAACCTTAACAATTCTAATTTATCTCAAGAATCTAAAACAGCTTTAACGACTCTTGTCTCTTCTATCAATAAGCGTTATACGATAAAAGTGCAGACTAATTTGAACAATTATTCTGGTTTAATTACGCAGACACAGAAATTTCCAGTAGGTTCTCCAATGACATTGCGAGTAACACCTAATGGAGAAACTTTTGAAAAATGGGTTGATGATGATTGTAATGAACTTTCTAAAAATATGATTTATTATGGCTTTAAAACGCCGGCAAGAAATATTACATATACTGCAATGTTTAAAGGTGGAGCTGCTTGCCAAAAAATAGCTCATGATAAAGAAGACAATATAGATTTGCCTCAATCTTCTAGTTCAATGGAAGAAAGTTCTTCTAGTGCAATCGATAATTCATTATGCTTTTCAGGAGAAGCTAGTCCATTATGGCCTTCGCCTATTGATATGTCTGAACCGGAATTTGGCGATGGGACAACTGATTCCAATCACGAAGGTTTTACTGGAAAAGGATTTTTTAATATAGCGAATGCAAATACAAGTACAGCAACTTATAATGTTACTTCTGACCAATCGGCTTCAAATGCTCGCGTAATGATTCGTTATGCTTTTGATGGAACTGCTAATCGAGATATGAAAATTACAATTGATAACGGAACTTACGATGTGGCTTTCCCGCCAACAGGCGCTTGGACAACTTGGGATACGGCTTATATTGAAAATGTTTGGGTTGATGCTCTTGATTTTAAAGTTACAATAGCTTCAACCACTTCAGATGGAGGGCCAAATATTGATATGATTGCCTTTGATATGCGTGGGGTTTACCGGACGGGTTGCGAAGCTGCTAAAGTAGAAGGGGAAACTTCTTTAGTAAATACGCAAAAGCAAAAAATCTTTTATAATAAAAATGCCCCAACATTTAATGCGTTAGGGCAGAATAAAGGAATTGTTTTGCAAAAAGATTTACCCAAAGGGCATTACTTTAAAAAGCATTAAGTGGATTCTTTTTTAGCTCCCATAATGCCAGTATCAAGAGCTTTTACTGGTAAAAGAGAAACTTCGCCTGATTCACTCAAAATGACGGCAACACCTGTTAAGTAATTAACCCAACGCCCATTTTCGTGGAATTTAAAATCAATTGCTCCGTTTGTAGCATAAACGGTAAGAGGCATAAGTAACATATCGTGAGAAACTAAAATGCCTACGCGGTTATCCCAATAAGCCATGTCTGGAACAATCACTTCAGAAATGTATTGGTCGCCTCTTGTTTTTAAATCATAGAATGCGTCTGGAGTAGAACCTGTGTAAGCCCATTTAGCAGTTACCTTCCAAGCACCACCTCTTAATTTGGAATACTTGTTGAAAAGAGCTGTGTCTAGAACAAACCAGTTTCCGTCGAGACCTTCCCATGCAAGAACTTCGACATCACCTTCGCCACGCCCTAAAGCAATTTTTTTACAAGTTTCGGTGGTGCGTACAAAACCAGAAGAAGCGTAGTGAAATTTAGTATCGCCAAAGGCTAAGTTTTCACCAACTTGAATCGCTTGCAATTCGCCATTTTCTGTTAAAGTGGCTTCTTGACCTAAATCATCAATACGTTCGGCATGTCTTAAAACGAATGCGACTTTATCGGTTGGCTTTAAGTTTTTATAGACATCTTGAATTGTATAAAATCCGTCGGCATCAGGAGTTAGAGCTATAGCGTCAGAATTTGCGGATGAAGATTGTTCTTCTGTTTCAATAGTTTCAGAAGAAAGCGGAATGTCGCTATTTTCAACGGAACTGCTAGAAATAGTTTCAACAGTTTCTGATGAACTAGGAACTTCTGGAGATGTAGATGAAGAAGAATCATCGCATGCTAAAAGGCATGTTAAAAAAGACGCTGTGAAAAAAAGGTTTAGGATTTGGCGAGCCATTTTTTTCTCCTAGGAATTGAAAATTTTCTCTGTAAAAATAAACAGGTATTTTCAAATAAGTTTAAGATTTCTTGTAAAATCTAATAAACTTAGGTTTTGCGATAAAAACGAGCTAGTAATGATAATCCTTTTTGCACTTGCCGCATGTCTCCTGCCCGCAGTTCTTGTCATTGCGCCATAAAATGTCCGCGGTTCTTGTCATTGCGAAGAAACTCGTCCACGACTTGCTCACGGTTCTTGTCATTGCGAGCCGTGCAGAATGCACGGTGCGGCAATCTCCTTGTCAGTGATCGCCACACTACGTTCGCGATGACAACACTAAAGTTGCCACACGCCTCTTGTCATTGCGATGGAGTGAAAAGATTTTTCCGCGAAGCCTAAATGTGAGCCTGCCACGAGCCACATTTGTGGCGTGGTGGAAGCAATCTGCTTTTAAGCAACATTTGTTTTTGGATTACTTCGCTACGCTCGTAATGACAAAAGCCAAGATGGCCGCGAGTCACAAGGCCTCTCGCCATGACAATACTGAACCTTGCCGCGCTTCTTGCTCACGGTTCTTGTCATTGCGAAGAAACTCGTCCACGACTTGCTCACGGTTCTTGTCATTGCGAGCCGTGCAGAATGCACGGTGCGGCAATCTCCTTGTCAGTGATCGCCACACTACGTTCGCGATGACAAC
>JAZQSE010000021.1:0-85890 GCA_045629945.1 Fibrobacteraceae bacterium | reverse complement strand
TTAACCTTACTATCCGTGATGTGTCTGGTATTAATAGGCGAGATTTGCGTGGTTCTTGCTTAACAAACTCCACGTTTTGCACATTCTCTTTTTGCTCTTCTTTTTGTTCAGAACACCCTAAAATGGTTATCAGCAAAAAAGCAAGTAAACTAACAACTCTGATTTTCATTCTTGATGCCTTAAAAAGTTGAATGCTTAAATGCAAGAAAAATGTAATATTTTGTGAGGTGCTTGTCAAAATATTCAAAACAATCTTGTTTTTTTATAAAGTCTCTTTTTTTCTTCATTTTAAAATTTTGAAAAATTTTGCTCTTTGCTTGCAAATACGAATCTTCTATGTTCGTAAAAAAATGAAGGAGATTTTTTATGACACAAACTCAACAAAATACTCTTTGGCAGGTAATAAAAATTACTTGCGCCGCTGCTATTGGCGGATTTTTATTTGGCTTTGATTCGGCTGTGATAAACGGCACGACTCTTGCACTCAAGGCTACTTTTGATGCATCGGACGCAAGCCTCGGCGCCGCGGTTTCTGTTGCATTACTCAGCGCCGCGGCAGGCGCCTACTTCGCTGGGCGCCTAGCCGATAAATTCGGCCGCGTCCGTTGTATGTTAGCCGCTAGTTTCCTTTTCTTAATAAGTGCTCTTGGCTCCGGAATGCCTTTTGGCATTCCGGATTTTATTTTCTGGCGCGCCGTAGGCGGCGCGGCCATTGGTATTGCAAGCATTATAGCACCTATATACATCGCAGAAACAGCGCCAGCTCATTTGCGCGGCCGTTTAGGTTCCATGCAACAATTCGCCATTGTAATAGGAATTTTTGCTGCACTACTTTCAAACTGGCTTGTAGTTCGCTTTGCTATGGCTCTTGAAACTAATGCCATTCTATACACTTTACCTGATTTCATTTTACAACAAAACGGAGGCTTTGCTAACGCTTACATTTTAGGGAGTACAAAAGCTTGGCAATGGATGTTTTGGCTAGAAATAATCCCTGCGTTGCTATATGGATTTTTTGCCTTACGCCTACCAGAATCTCCAAGATTCCTTGTTTCTCAGGGCCGTTTAAGCGAAGCGAAAGAAGTTCTTGCAAAAATTTCACCAGACGATGTCGATGATGAAATCGACTCTATTGCAAGCACATTTAAAAATTCAACACCAACAAAACTTTCCGACCTCTTTGAAACTTTAACTAATGGAAAACGCCGTATTGCTCCAATAATCTGGGCTGGGCTTGGCATTGCCATTTTCCAACAATTAGTCGGAATCAATGTTATTTTCTATTACGGAAATATGCTATGGCAAAGTGTTGGTTTCACAGAAAACGACTCAATGCTTTTAAATGTACTTTCTAGTATCGTTAATATTTCTATGACAATTGTTGCCATTCTTCTTATTGATAAAATCGGTAGAAAACCCTTGTTGATAATTGGAAGCTTAGGAATGACTTTATCTCTTGCACTTTTGGCCTATTGTTTCCTAACGGCGGGGGTGGATCTGAATGGAAATTTAGTTCTCCTTGGAATTTCTGCTCCACTTTCCGTCGTTGGAGCAAATATGTTTATTGTGTTTTTTGCAATGACTTGGGGCCCTGTCATGTGGGTAATGCTTGGAGAAATGTTTAATAATAGAATTCGAGCTGTAGCTATTGCAGTTTGTGGATTAGCTCAGTGGTTAGCTAATTTCCTTGTCACCTTTACATTCCCGATTCTTTCAGGTACAGCAGGACCTGGCTTAACTTACGCTCTTTACACATTCTTTGCATTCTCAAGCATATTCTTTGTCTGGAAATTTGTAAAAGAGACAAAACAAAAAGCATTAGAAGAAATGTAATCTAAAAAATAACCCCAGGGTATTACCCCTAGGGCTGTTTTTGGGTGTTTTTTGGATAGTAGTAAAATCCCTTATTAAGGAATGGCTATAAAATAAAAATCAGTTTTACAAAATACAATTCCATTTACAAAATAGTGTTGTTTCAAGACAACGCTATTTATCATTTAAAATGAGATATTCTCCTTGACTTTACTATATTCTTATCGTGAACGGAAACAAAGAACAACGCAAAATATTCGAATACCTGGACTACAGGGAATTTTTGCAAGATTACTATCGAATTCGCAAAGAAGCTAATTCGTCGTTTTCGTTGCGTGCGTTTTCCGACAAAATCGGTTTTAAAGCAAAAGATTTTATCTCTCGCGTTATGCAAGGTGAAAAAAATCTTTCTGAGCAAAGTATTCAGAAGGTGGCGTCAGGGCTGCGTTTGGGTAAAAGAGAGTCTGAATTCTTTGCTGCTTTGGTTTTATTCAACCAAGCCGAAACTGCCGAAGAACGCAATTCACACTACGCCAAGATGCAAGAGATTCTAAAAATCGTTCGGTTTAGCGAATCTCAGCATTTAATGGCTCATTACCAATACCAGGTCTATTCTGATTGGCGTCATCTTGTCGTGCGTTCCTTAATAGGAATGTTCGGTTTTTCTGGAGATTTTAAAGAACTCGGTAATAGAGTGCATCCAAAAATCACTCCAGAACAAGCAAAAGAATCTGTCAAACTTTTAGAAAGTTGTGGACTTATTTCAAAAAAAGAAGATGGTTCTTACGAGTTGTCACAAAGCGCTATTACAACAGGTAATCGCACGTCAAAAACAGCTCTTCGTGGGTTTCATCAAAAATGCTTGAAACTTGGTGCTGATTCTATAGATAGAGACCAACCTTCAGAAAGAAACATTTCTGGTTTAACTCTTGGCATTTCAAAAGATGGTTATGAAAGAATAGTGGAACGTATAAACGCTTTTCGCAAGGAGATAGCTTTTTTAGCCGAAGAAGACCAAGAAGCCGATAGTGCTTATCAATTAGAAATTTGTTTTTTCAAAGTTGGTGGTAAAAAGTAAACAATAAAGCGTCGCGTAGCGACGCTTTATTGTTTATCCTAAAATTTTTCTTTAAACAATGCTTTAGGCCAATAATCAACAGGTTTCTGATTCAAGTATAAAACTTTAACCCTATCCGCAGAAATAGCCTGACGCATTACATGCAACTCATCGATTGATCCAAGAAAATGCTGCCCGACACTGTCTTTAGAATCTAATTCGTAAACCAATCGTCCAATTTCAAAATCACTTTCAGAATAATAAGGCGTTTCAAAAGACCCACATGCTGATTCTGAAGTAACCAAATCACCATCTACATAAAGAGAAATTGAAGAATCTTGTTGAGTAACCGTAATCATACTCCATTCATTATAAGAAGACAAAGTATCTTCAGAATAATACCAATAACGCACAGACTCTTCACTACTTTTTTCACGATAACGTTCAAACAACCAATTGTTTGGATAATAATATTTTAAATGATATTGCGTTGAGCCTTTTCCATAAACAAAACGACTTGTATTCAAAGAATCAATATTTACCCAAACAGAAATACTCATAGAATCTGAATAAGCAAAGTCTAAATCGCTCTTGGCAGAATTAGGAATTGTCACATAAGAATGCGAGCCATCGTAATAAAAAGATTTTCCTAAAACACCTTTTGATTCTACCACTTTTTCAGGCAAACCATGTAAGTTATTACCCGTTGCGTCTTCTGCTGTAGAAATTCCTTCGTCAAAATGCCATACAGCAATATAACGCTCTGGAGAAAAAACATTATCATAAGTTCTTGTTTCGCCTTCTGTAAATGTTAAAAGAATGGTATCAGTAGGCACTGCTGGAAGTGAATCTAACAAAACCCAGAAAACCGCTTCTTTAGAAGATTCATCCGGAACATAAGAAAGATTTTGTGTAGCTCCAGATTTTAAACAAGCTTCCCAACGCCCTGTAAGTGATTCTAACAATTTCCAGTTCACTTGATTTTTATTTAAACGTAAAGCCAGCGGCAAAAATTTTTGATAACTTGAAAATTCTTGACCATTTAAAGGGTAACTTACTGTAAAAGACAACGGTTTAACATTTTCTTTGATGATTTTACCCGGTAAAATTTCAACCGGAGAATCAAAAACTAGAGAATCTTCTTCAACAACAATTGCGTCCAATAAAGTTGCCGGCAAAGAATCCAAGAACAATTCATCGTTTTCTACGTGAGCGTAACGCAAGAATGTTGAACCTGGAATCCTTACAAGAACTGAATCTCCATTCTTGAACTTTCCGGCTGACAAGCGCAAGGCCCCCACTTCTGAAAGTTTACCAGAATAAGAAGAATCTTCTACAGATAAATTCCGCTTGAGAAGAGAATAATTTTCATGTGATGCTTCTATTGCAAAATGAGAATCAGGAAGGGAATCTATGCGATAATGCCCAAGAGAATCCGTTTCTGTAACCCAAGATTCAGGTAAAGAATCTTCGCCGGCACTGAACCATTCTGGCACACAACGGACAGAAACCCGGCTAGCAGGTTCACCATTTGGATAAGAAACTACCCCTGCGATTTCTGGATTACCGATTTCAGCACTGTTTCCTGCGGTTTCTGTTGAAGAGCAAGCATATAACAAAAAGGAAAGGACGGAAATCGTTAAGATTCCCGACAACGACAAAACCCATTCCTTTGAGTATTTTATAAACACGCTAGAAATATAACTTAAAAAAACAAAAAACTTATTTTTTTTTCACTTTGCGTTGTCCACAGACTTTACTCAGAGAAAATGCTGCATAAATCGGCTAAAATTGGCAAATTTCAAAATTTAAACCAAAGATTTTTTTACATTTTGTAGTATGAAAAAATGGATTGTTCCTGTTATTTTGCTTCTTGCGGCTACTGCACTAGTTACCTATCTCCGCTGGGATGATTTTTCAAGATCTTCTGTAGACGGAGGCGCTTACATTACAACAAGAACCAAAATAGATTCTTTACAAAGAGAACTCTGGGACTCTCAGATTTCAGCTGACCAACGAATCACTGTTCTTTCTGAACTTGAACAATCTTGGAAAAAATTAGAACAAATTAAATTTCCTGAAACCGAAACAAAAGAAATCGTTAAAGAAAAACCAGTTGTTGCTGAAGAAAAACCAGCTACCAAAAAAGAACTTTCTTCACAAACGTTCTTGATTATCGGCGGAATTATTTGCGTTATTCTCTGCATTTTAATTATTCTTCTATTGCGCAAAGTTTTTGCTAAAAATTCTATTGATGATTTAGAAGCACAAAAAGCAGCTCTTTCTGCTTCTGAAGATTCAAGCGAACCACTTGTTATTGAAGAACGTTTCCGCAATCCTAAAGGCGGTTTTTCTGGAGATGACCTGACTTTCACGCGCACTCGCAGTTCTAAAAGGCCTTCTATTATTGACGAAGCCAATGCCTATGCTGAAGCCGAACGCGAAAAAGAAAAACTCAAAGAAAAAGAAGAACAATCCAATCCGCAGACAGGAGCTTCTTTTGCTTTTGAAGATTCTGAAGGTATTCCAGAAAACAGAATCCTTTCTACAGATCCAAACGCAAAAAAAACTTCTTTACGCCCAACAACAAAAGAACGTATAACAACAGCATTACAATCTCTTTCAAGTGCATTGACCCGACCACGTGGCATTCCTCGCGACCAGACAATGCATCTCAGGACACAAAGCCGAAACACTCTTTATACTCCAGCCATTGATAAAGAAGCTTTAGACATGACTCGTTTTGACAAAGAACAAATCGACAAAACAATGGTCAAACGTTTAAAAAGTCAAGGCTGTACTCCAGGCATGATTGCCAAAAAAATGAATATTTCTCAACAAGATGTTGATACTCTTATTCAAAAAATCCGTGACGATGAGTAAATTTCATGCGCTATCGTTTTCGTTGTGAATATTTAGGCAGCGCCTTTTTTGGTTGGCAAGAACAAAACGAAGCAGGAAAAACAAAATTTATTACCGTTCAATCCGCATTACAAGAAGCCTTTTCTATTGCTCTTCGCAAACCAATTCGTTTAGTGGGAGCCGGTAGAACAGACACTGGTGTTCATGCAAGAGGCCTTTGCGTGCATTTTGATTGGGACGGAGAACTATTAGAAACCAAAAGAATAGAACATTCTATTAATGGCTTAACCAAACGCTTAATCCGCATTAGAAATTTAGAACTTTGTGATGATTCTTTCCATTCTCGCTTTGATGCCATTTCTCGCTATTACCAATACACTATTTTCACACGACCAGTAGCACTTATGCGTGATTTTGGCTGGGAATGCGGTTCGCTCAATCTGAACATTGAAGCTATGGAACGCGAAGCTAAATCTTTTTTAGGTGAACACGACTTCATTCATTTTTGCATTCCACGAAACGACGGAAAACCCACTCTTTGTCAGTTGACAGAATTCCGTTTAGAACGCGTAAACGAATACAGTATTTGCTTTCATATAAAAGGAAATCGCTTTTTACACAGACAGGTTCGTGCTATGGTAGGCACTTTATTTGATGTGGGTAGAGGGCGTTACCCAGAAGGAACTGTTCAAAAAATTTTCAACAATGACTTTTCTGGTGAAAGAACATGGGCCCCGCCGCAAGGTTTAGTTTTAGAAGATGTTATTTACAATTCTTAGAAATTGCCTTTTATAGAAGCACGGCGAAGTCTATCATTTAATGCAACACCAAGTCCTTCTAATGGAATAGGGTCAACAACAATCAAATCATAACACGCGTCATCTAATTGGTGCATGTAAGCATAAAGATTTGCAGTCGCCTCTACAAAATTTCCACTTTCTGAAAGATTCAATGTAATTGGCAAAAGACTTTCCGTTTTACCAAATGCTAACCGAGCTGTTCTAGGCGGAAACGCCATTTCCTTTGGCGGATTATAAATCAAAGGTGTTTTAGGTTGGTAATGCGAATCCATCATTCCAGGAGCCTGCATTGCTTTTCCAGGCGCAGAAGTAGGCTTTTTTACGTTTATATTGCCAATACATTCCCGCAACATTTCTAACGTAATTGCTCCTGGTCGTAAAAGCACAGGAATTTCTTCTGTAAAGCTGACTATTGTGCTTTCTACGCCAACAGCACACGAACCACCATCAACTACACCATCAATTCTATCAGCTAATTGTTCGTAAACATGTTCTGCTGTCGTTGGGCTAATATGCTTAAAAAGATTGGCACTTGGAGCCGCTAAAGGAGCACCTGTCAAACGAATAATTTCTTGAGCTATCGGGTGAACCGGAAAACGAATCGCTACAGAAGGTAAAGAACTTGTCGCTAAATCTGGAACACATTCTTTCTTTGGCAAAACAAGAGTTAATGGCCCTGGCCAATATTTTTCCGCAAGTTTTTGAGCCTTTTCTGGAAAAACTGCAGCAATTTTTTCAACATCTTCTAAAGATGCTATATGAAGAATCAAAGGGTCAAATGTCGGTCTTTTTTTGGCTTCAAATATTTTTGCTAACGCCGTTTCGTTGAACGCTACTCCTGCAAGTCCATAAACTGTTTCTGTAGGAATAGCAACAACGCCGCCCGCACGCAAGATGCGTGCGGCGTCACCTGGTTTTATCCAGATATTTTTCATTTGAACAATTATTCCGCAGTTGAAGTGCTTTCAGCGTCTTGCTCTTCAGAAGTCTTTTGCTGTGGTCGAGCCTTTGCAAAAACCTTATCACAAGTCTGGTTAAAATGTTTCCAGATCTTATCGGAATGCTCACGAGGAACAGGTCCAATTTCTTTCCAAAGTTTTCTCAACTGTTTAACTTGACCAATCAAATTATACGGAGTTTCGTCTTCACTTGCAAGTAAACGTTCTGCTTGTTCACAAAGCATTTGTTTCTTTTGCAAATTATTTTTACGAGCTTCTTCTTGAATTTCTAATTGGTCTCTGCGTCTTGCAAAGAATTCATCGCAACTTGCATGGTATTCTTTATAAAGATTTTCTTCTTCTGCGCCACAGAAACCAAGTGCTTTCCATTCTACTTGCAAAGCCTTCACAGCTTCAGCAGAAGCAGCAAGACCAGCAGTCAATGAAAGGTTATTGATATTTTCAATAATTTCTTTTTTACGAGTAAGAACAGCTTGTAATTTTTCTGCTAAAGAAGAATCATTCAATGCACGAGCAGCAAGCAAACCACTATATGCTTTCATATAGCGAAGCATCAAGTTTTCAACTTCTTCTTTGGGCACCATTCCAATTTGTTTCCATTCTTCAGTAATACTTGCTAAAAGAGCGTCATCTGCTGCTTCTGGAGAAAGGGTTTCCATTTTTTCGCACAACTGAATTTTTTGCTTTAAATGTTCTTGTTTCTGAACATCTAAAGCTTCAAAATGTTCACGACGACGATTAAAGAAATGATCGCATGCTGTGCGGAAACGATTCCAAATTTCATCAGAAAGTGTTTTTGGAACTGGTCCAATAGATTTCCATTCTTCTTGAAGCTTCTTTACAGTCATTGTTGCAGAAGAGAAATCTTCAGAATCTTTCAATGCTTCAATTTCTTCGCACAACTGAACTTTCTTTTCGTAATTCACTTGACGACGGTCATCTTCTACTTTCAGATTTTCTTTATGCAAAGCGTAGAATGCGTCAATAGCAGCACGGAAACGTTCCCAAGTAGATTGAACCAAATCTTTTGGCACTTGTCCAATTGCTTTCCACTTTTCTTGAATTTCTTTAATTTCCAGATATTTGTCTTTTCCAGAAACCGATTCATCTTTCAACAAAACTTCAACTCTTTCAGTCAGTTCTGTTTTAAGTTTCAAATTTGCTTCGCGTTCTTCTTGTTTTGCTTCTAAAATAGAAGCACAATTCGTAAAGATTTTATCTACTAAAAGTTTATAACGATCTCGGTATTCTAAACCACGGGCAACACTTACAGGGCCAATTTCTTTCCACTGGGCTATTACCTTTTTAGCTTTTTCAAGAAGTTCTTCACTAGGAGTATCTTCAGAAAGTTTTTCCAATTCTGTTAAAAGAACATCTTTATCTTTTTCATTTTTCCAAGATTCCCATTCACGCATTTCCTGGAATCTTGATGTTGCGTCTAAAAATTCTTTCCACAATTCTTGGTAGCGGAATTTATCTTCACCAACAGTTTCTTTCCATTGGTATTTGATGGTTTTCAACTTTTGAGAAATTTCTCTGAAGTCTTCAGATTCTTCAATTGCCCGGACACTATCAATCAAACCTTTCAGAACAGAAGATTTTTCAGCAAATTCTTTTTCAAGAGCTTCTTTCCAAGCAGAAATCTTTTCATTTAAAGATTTTACCAATGAATCAAAAGCAGAAACATCATCAGCAGAAACATCTTCATTAACCAAATTTTCCCAATTTGATTTTATTTTTACAAGATTTTTTTCTGTGTAATGATTCAAAGGAGAATCGTTCAAATTGGAAAGTTCTAAAAGCAATTCTTTTAGACCAAGATTATCAGCGACTTCTTTTGGCGTTTCCTGAACCTGAACACGATTCTGTAAAATTTTAACATGACGTCTAGAAAGATCTTGGAGCTTTTCAACCCATGCTTTGTCAGCATCAGCCACCATGCTTTCTGCTTTTTGCTTTAATTCCTGCATCAAAGCAACGTTTTCATCTGTTTGTTGAGCTTGCAATAAAGTGTTCCAGTCTTCTAACACTTTAGCACGAATAGCTTGCTTTTCAGCCAACGCTTGTCTTTCTTTTTCTGCAAGAGCTTCCTTTTCTTTTTCAAGCGCCACTTTTTCTAAGAAAGCGTTATACAAAGAATCCAATTTTGCTTTTGATTCGCCCAAATCCATTTTAGACGCTTCCTGCATTAAAAGTGCAAAGGCTTCTTCCTGAGCTAAAACGGGTTTAGCTTCTGCCAAACGTTCTGCCTGGCTAATCAAAGCTTTACATTGTAACAAGAGAACATCTTCAACGTTTGGAGCAATTGTTTCTTGTTCACGCTTTGCTTTCCACTTTGCTAAAGCCTCTTGACGAACAGAATTGTGACGAGACTTTTCACTGATTTCTTGTAAAGCCGGAACCGATTGCACATTTTCTAATGCAGCAAGAGCTGTTTCTTCGTGCATATCACGTGTTGCTGCTAAAGCAAGCAATGGTTGTCTTTTAGATTTTTTCACCAAAGCCAAACGTAATTTTGGGTGCGATAAAACATGATAAACTTCTTCTGCAAGAGCATGCGGAGCAATTTCTTCAACCAATGCAAATTCTCTTGCGGTTGGTTCTCCACGGAAAGATTTCAAATGCTTTGCAATTTCTTCATAAAGACGTGTAATAGCTAACTTACGAATACTTTCTTCTGAATCAGAATCGGCTATACGACGGATAACATCTATTGACGATAATTTTTTTAACGCTTCTAAACGAACCGCTTTATCCGGGTCCGTCGTGGCCTTATCTGCAAAAACATCTTGATGGGTGTCATCTAAATGTTGCAATGCCTTAGAACGCTTTTCCGGGTCGGAATGTTTCCAGTCGCGTTTAAACAAATCAAAAATACTCATAACCAAACTCCAAAGGTAAGAAAGTGTACGTTCCAAAAACACGTCCTGAAAAGGCATGCCGTTTAATAAGAATTTGTATTCAAAATTCAAAAGAAACGATTAACAGCCACTAGAAACAAGCTTTTATTTTTCTAGGGGCAAACCATTTTCAAAATAAACGCTTTTTAGAAACCTCCTATAATCTAAATAAAAAGATTCATTTGCGGTTTTCGAAAAAAAAGAATTTTTCATAAAAAATCCCCTAAAACAAAGGCTGAAAGGGGTTTTATGGTATTTTCCTCACACCAAAATGCAAAAAATAAAATTATCTTGTAAAAATCATGGCAAAACGCATTCCAAAAACAAAACCAAAAGAAGGGTTGACCAGAACATCAAATGCGAGTTCTTTTCTTTTTTTTGTTGATGTTTGTATCCCTGGAACACCTCAAATTTTTACGTATGGTTCCAAAGATTTAAACATCAAAAGAGGAAGCGTTGTATGGATTTGTCTTGCGAAAAGAAAAACGCCTGAATTAGCCCTTGTACTTAAAGTTTCAAAAACTCCTCCGGCATTTCCCTTAAAAGAAGCTATCACCCATGCGTCTCACTATTGCTTTACGGAACGTTACATTGAAATTCTTGAATGGACAGCTAAATACTTTTTTTCTACCCTACCAAGAACACTTCATACTTTTTGGACGGCTGATTTAGAAAATTACCTTGACACTCTCGCTTCTGGAATAGAGCAAAATTTACCAACCCCTTCAAAAACTGACATTTCATGGCCAGAACTAACAGAAGAACAAAAGAAAGCTCTAAATAATCTTGAACAAAAATTAAATGACAATGGTTTTCAAGGCGTTTTATTGCACGGAGTAACCGGCTCTGGAAAAACACGTGTTTATCAAGAACTCGCTAAAAAAGCGTTAAAACAAGGGAAAAAAGTTCTTATTCTGGTGCCTGAAATCGGTTTAACGCCCCAGACTGCAAAACGCTTTGAAGATTTTTTACAAGTTCCTATTGCCATATTGCATTCAGCTCTTTCAGTTCCTAAAAAAAGAGCCAGCTATGTTTCCATTTTAAACGGCACTGCCCAAATTGTCCTTGGCACAAGAAGCGCTATTTTAACGCCTTTTGAATTTGATGTTGTCATTATTGACGAAGAACAGGACTCTTCTTTCAAGCAACAAGATTCTTCCCCTCGTTATCACACACGAGATTTAGCACTCCATATTATACACCACTATGGCGGTTTAATTCTTTTAGGGAGTGCAACACCTTCTATAGAAACTTTCTTCTATGCGCATTCAAAAAAATTAGACTACATCTCTCTTTCAAAACGAGCGACAAACGCCCTGATGCCTAAAGTTCATTTGATAAACATGCGTGAAAACAAGCAACAAAAAGGTATGCTTTTATCTTATGAATTACGCGAAGCTTTAATTGACACATTACAAGCAGGCGAACAAGCAATCATTTTAATGAATAGACGTGGCTATTCAAAAGTCAGAATCTGTCAATCTTGCGGCGAATCTCTTTTTTGCAAACAATGTAAAATACCGCTTGTTTTTCACAAACAATACAATGCTTTACTTTGCCATTATTGCCACCAACTTTACCCCACTAATTCACCTTGTTTTTCTTGTGGAGCAGAAACATTTGAATTTTCAGGCGGGGCTATTGAAAAACTTGAAGAAGAAATCATTGAATGGATTCTTAACGCAAAAGTTATCCGCATGGATAGAGATACCACACAAAATATTGGAGCAACCGATAAAATTCTCAACGCATTCCGAGAAAGAGAATACAATGTTTTGATTGGAACTCAAATGGTATCTAAAGGGCACGATTTTCCAGGAGTGCAATTAGTTGGCATTATCAATGCAGATGATACACTATGTTTACCCGACTTTCGTTCTGGCGAAAGGCTTTTTCAACTACTCAGCCAAACGGCAGGCCGTGCGGGGCGAAGCGGGCCTCAAGGCCATGTTTTTATTCAAACACTTAGACCTGAAACTTCTGTCATTCAATACGCTATAAACCACGATTACCATAGTTTTGTTCAAGAAGAACTCAAAAATAGAGAACTAGCTCTTTACCCACCTTATTGTAAACTAGTCACTCTGTCCTGCGGTTCAAAAAAAATCGAACAAGTCCAAGAGGCATTACATATTATTGAAAATCACTTTAAAAAAGAACCTTCCTTAAAAATTCTCGGTCCAATGGAAGCTCCCATACCTTTTATACAAAACACTTATTGGATGAAAATTTCGTTCAAAACATTCAAGCTTCCTTATTTAAGGAATTCTCTTTTACCTTTACTAGAAAAACTTGAAATAAAATTTCCCAAAGTAGATTTCAAAGTAGAATTAGAATAATCATTTTAAAGTCAAAATATTTTCTAACTCTTTGGCAGCCTTTTCTAAATCATCATTTATAATGACATATTCATATTTGCCATTATTTTTAGCAAAATCAATTTCTTTTTCTGCATTTTCCAAACGCAATTTTATAACTTCTTCAGAATCGCTTGCACGAGAACGAAGGCGTCTTTCTAGTTCTTCTGAAGAAGGCGGTAAAATTAAAATCCCTGTTGCATCCGGATACACTTTATCAAAATTCACTTTTCCAAAAACATCAATATCAAATATAACCCGTTCACCTTTTGCAAGTGTTTCTTCAACAAAACTTTTAGGCGTCCCATAAAAGTTTCCATGAACTTCATTCCATTCAACTAAAGCGTCATCTTCTATCATTTTCAAGAATTCTTCTTTTGTCTTGAAAAAATAATGCACGCCATCAACCTCTCCAGCTCGTGGAGCTCTTGTCGTTGCCGAAATAGAATAACGGATGTCTGGAAATTTTTGAATTACTTTATCTTTTAAAGTAGTTTTACCTGCCCCACTTGCAGCACTCATTACAAATAAACGATTTTTCATAATTACTTTTTCTCTTCCTTTTTGTCTTCAATATAAAGAGGACGCTGTTTCACTTCTTCGTAAATCCGGCCAATATATTCGCCTAAAATACCAATAGAAATCAATTGTACTCCGCCAAAAAATACTATCGCTGTCATAATAGATGCCCAGCCTGGGACAGTTGTTTCAGGTGCAAGAATTTTTTCAAGAATACTCCAGGCAAACAAAACAAACGCCACTATGGTTGCAAGACACCCCATTGTAAAACTGATTTTTAATGGCGCAGAAGAAAAGCCCGTTATTCCATCAAATGCCAAACGGAACATTTTACGCAAAGGGTATTTTGATTTTCCTGCAGTACGTTCTGCGCGCTCGTACAAAACTCCTGTTTTTTTAAAACCAACCCAACAAACAAGGCCGCGTAAAAAACGACTTCTTTCAGGTAAACTTTTCAAATGGTCGACAACAACTCTATCCATCAGGCGAAAATCCCCCGTATCTGGCGGGATTTCAATATTTGTCAACTTGGCAAAGAAACGATAAAAAGCAAAAGCAGAGAGTTTTTTAAATATCGTTTCACCTTTTCTTTTTTTGCGTTGGGCATAAACAACCTGATAACCTTCACGCCATTTTTTTAGCATTTCATGAATAAGTGAAGGCGGGTCTTGTAAATCTCCATCAATAATAACAACTGCATCGCCATTTGCTTTATCAAGCCCTGCACTAAACGCAGCCTGATGACCAAAATTTCTACTAAAATTAACGAGTTTATTATTAGGAGTTTCTAGCAACAAGCGTTCTAAAATTTCGCGCGTTTTATCTTTTGAACCATCATTTATAAAAATGATTTCATGCTCGATTTCTTTTAACTCATCTTCAAGAACCCGAAATGTTTTTTCAACAATTTCTTCTTCGTTATATAAGGGAACTATAACAGAAAGTAACATCAGAAACCCCTTTTAAAAACTCTTGTACAAAATCGGCAAAACAATATCTACATGGTCACAATCCATTGATTGTAAAGGCTCTGTAGTTATTTCTAATTGTTTGACTTTTTGTAAAGGAATAGAAATCGGTACTATATTTTTATAATTCAGATAACTTTCAAATATCCATTGTCCATCAACAGCTATTTTAATTTTTGCTCCATCACTACACAATTTTTCTTCATCTAGTCCGACAGACATAGATAGTGAATCATAAAGGCCGTTCAATTTAAAAACTGTTCTAGATGGAGCATGTGTGCCTAGCCCTGCCTTAAAAGCATTTCCATTTATGGTTAGTAAATTATTATCTATACTCTGGTTTAGCTGCCGACTTCCCCAGCCTTGTTCATGAAACGCTGGCTCCAAATTTTCTAAAAGTTCAAGAGAATCTTTACCAAACAACAAATGCTCTTTATAAGAAGCTATTTCTTTTCCTACAGGGTCTTCTACTACCACATTCAAAAGGTGATAACCTTTTTCCTGAACAGGAACATTCACTTTAAAGGAGTCATTATAAGTGTAAGGAGCAGTATAAATTTCTGTTTCTGAAACAGATACTTTTATTTGCCAAGGGAGTTTTTGTTTAGCGCCTAATTTTAGAGTCACTTCATAACCATCTGGTTTTTCTTCAGTTTTTGTATGACTCAAAACATGATTCTGCACAAACTCTTTTTTCCCATTGAATTTTGAAATTTCTACAAAATAGCTATTAGTTATAAGAACATTATAAACAGGTTCTATCGCCATATCGCGTTCAAAATGATCACATGTTGTAGGGATTCTGTGTTCTACCGCTTTTTTATGATAAGTTTTACTATCCCAGCAATCTAATCCTCTGATATAATAAATTTCATTAGGGTACTTTTCTAATAATTTTTGTATTTCAGAATTACTCAATTGTCTGATTTTATCGTAGTGAATAGCAGAAAGTCCGTAACCCACAAAGTGATAAGGCCTTGCATAAATAAAAAGTTTATTCTCTAAATCATCTTGTTGCTTTAACCATTTCCAAATTTCACTTTCTTCTGTTGTCAAGTGATTTCTGTTATACATGATATTTGCATTAAAAGCATCTTTATAAGAAAAGGTATACAAAGCAAAAGCAAGAGAAAGAACCACCCCTAAAGTCAAGGCAAAATGTTCTGGCATTTCTTTCTTTTTAAGCCATTTCAACAAAAGCCACAACGGATACGCCGAAAGCATAGCCATAGTCGGGAACAGCACTAAACTATAACGCTGATTAATCTGTATAGTAAAATCACCCGATACATTTTCAAGAATCACATACGTTTGTACATGGAACAATAAAAGGAAAATTAAGAATACGGTAGCTTTTCCAAAAGATTTTTTATAAACCTCAAATGCAACTGATGCTATTAAGAAAAGAATTCCAACTAAGGTTAAATAATTAAAATACGGCAAAAATGGATTTTCTGGTAAATTGCCATATTCTCTTATTTGCGTCATCACAATCCAATTCTGTTTCAAATGCTCCAAGAAATGCCCGTGAGCCGCAAATTCTCCACCTTGAAAATTAAAATTCTGGTAATAACTAATGGTGATTAAAACCGGAACAGAAAACAGTGCTAAAAACAATATAAATAACGGAGCTTTATTATTTCTTTCCTTGAGAAGTGTAGGCAAAGCAAGAGCAACAAAAGCCGGAATACAGAACACCGTTTCTTGTCTAGTTTGCGCAAAAAATGCCAAAACCAAAGCCAGTAAAACCCAATGTTTCCAAGTGTTGTATTCTATTGCAAAACGAACAAGCAACAAAGAAAGAGAAAATAAAAGTATATAAAGAGGTTCAACAGAAAGTGCCCGGAACTGAAAAAGTAACGTTGGCTGAACTGCAAGAATTATTGTTGCAACCAAAGAAAAAGAAGGCTCTCTTGTCCAAGCCAGTAAAGCAAAAAAGAAAAGCAAAATGGTAATGGCATAAGCAAAAATCTGTACGTTAAAAGCCCAATGCAAATCACTGCCTAAAAGAGGCATTCCTAAAAAGTAAAGAAACGAAAGCCCTTTCGTTTTAAAACTATTACTATTGACATGGCACTGAAGTTTCCCATATTCAAATTCCCCTTGGTTACAAGTCCCAGAAATATGATTATGATACATATTCTGAGCCATAGAAAGGAAAACACTTTCATCACTTTGGACTCTGTGTTTAGCTTCAATTTGTGTCCCGGCAAAAACAGCTAATGCTAAAACAAATACAACAAGAATTACGCTATAAATTTTTGAGGGCAACAATTTCACAAAGAATGAGCGGAAATCTTTAAATAAAAACCCCACAAACCCTAAAACCAAAATCGTTTGAACAAGAAACAATGGCAATGGTAGTGATAAATCAAGTTCGCGTAAAATATTTTTCGGCAATAAATAAATAGTCAAGGGAACAGCACAAGCCAGTAGAACTGCGACAATTCCTAAAGGATGACATAAATTTTTAAGAAAAAAGAAAAATTTTCCCATAAGAGACTAAAAGGAATGATAAAGTAACTCAATAAGAATATAGTTTTTTTTCTTTCACCCTTTAGAGTTCTGTAAGAAATCCTATATTTGGGCTGCCCTAGAAAACGAGCCTTTGTTTAGGTTCATAAAATGGAAGCGAGGTTTATAGTGCAAAACGCTTTGGTTACAAAAGCCGCAGACAACGTTAGGATTCTTTCTGCCGCCATGGTGCAAAAAGCTAAATCTGGACACCCAGGTGGAGCCATGGGAGCAGCCGATGCTATTACTTTACTTTTTGCCGAATTTTTACGTTTTGACCCAGAAGATCCACATTGGATGGCCAGAGACCGTTTCTTTATGGATCCTGGTCACATGTCTCCGCTTCTTTATTCAGAACTAGCGCTTCTAGACAAACTCTCTATGGAAGATTTGAAAAACTTCCGCCAACGCTTTTCTAGAACTCCTGGCCACCCTGAATTAGATGTGAATTTAGGGATTGAAAATTCCTCTGGCCCGCTTGGAATCGGCCATGGAATGGCTCTTGGTACAGCAATCGCGGAACGTTTTATGGTAGAACGTTTCGGAGAAATTCTTTCTCATAAAACTGTAGTTCTTGTTTCTGACGGCGGTATTCAAGAAGAAATTGCTTATGGTGTAGGGCGCATTGCCGGCCATTTAAAGCTTTCCAATTTGATTTTCTTCTACGACGCCAACGAAGTCCAGCTTTCTTGCAAAACTAAAGACGTTATGAGCCAAGATTTCATTAAGCAATATGAATCTTGGGGATTCCGCGTTTTAGAAGCAAACGGAAGCGATATTGACGAATTGCGTAATGCTTTTAAAGCCGCTTGGGCTGAAACTGAAAAGCCTGTCCTTGTTATCGGGCATACCACAATGGCAAAGGGAGCTATTGCTGAAGACGGAACTTCTTTTGAAGGTGCAGTTTCTACTCATGGTCAACCATTGAATGCTGCCGGAGCTTCTACTGACGCTACTATCAAAAATCTCGGTGGAAATCCGGAATCTCCTTTTGAAATTTTTGATGATGTAAAACAAGCTTTTGAAACTCGCCTTGAAGAACTTCGCCTTGAAGCCGCTTCTTGGAAACAGAAAAAAGCTGAATGGGATAAAGCTAACCCAGAAAAATCAGCAACTCTTGCTGAATGGCTTTCTGGAAAAGCTCCTATGGTAGATCTTTCTTCTCTCCAGGTTAAAGAAGGTGTCGCTACTCGTGTTACTTCAGGAACAGTGCTTGCCCATCTTGCTGAAAATGTCAAGAATTGCATTTGTAGTTCTGCAGACCTTTCTAATAGTGATAATACCCAAGCATTCCTTGATAAAACCGGCATTTTCCGTCCAGGCGATTTTTCCGGTGCCTTTGTTCAAGTTGGTGTTGCCGAACTGACAATGGGAGCTATTTGTTGCGGTATTGCTTTACATGGCGGACTTTATCCAATTTGTGCCACCTTCTTTGTCTTTAGTGACTTTATGAAACCGGCACTTCGTATGGCTGCTTTAATGGGGCTTCCTGTAAAGTTTGTTTATACTCACGATAGTTTCCGCGTCGGTGAAGATGGCCCGACTCACCAACCAATTGAACACGAAACACAGATTCGTTTATTGGAAGGTCTTAAAAAAGATTCCGGCGTATCAGAAATGCTTGTATTACGCCCTGCCGATGCTTATGAAACCATTGCCGCTTGGGAAATGGCTTTTGAAAACACAACAAGCCCGACTGCATTGATTCTTACAAGACAAGTGGTCAAATCTCTTCCTTACAATGGAATTGCTTATGAAACAGCCGCTAAGTGCCGTCAGGGCGCTTACATTGTAAGCGACAATACAAGCGCAGACAAGCGTCCTGATTTGACTTTCATTGCTAATGGTTCAGATGTTCTTTTAACCCATGATGCCGCTGAAATTTTAAGAGACGAAGGACTTGCAGTCCGAGTTGTTTCTATGATCAGCCCAGCATTATTCCTTTCTCAGCCAAAAGAATTCCGCCAAAGCATAATCGTTCCTTGGACGCCAGTCTATGCTAAGTCCAGCGGTCTTCCTCTTCTTTTTGAAAAAGTAGTTGGTGGTTTTGGTAAGACAGTTGGTCTTGAACGCTTTGGGGCATCTGCACCTGCTGGTGTGCTTGAAAAAGAATTTGGCTACACTCCAGAAGCTGTTGCTGAAAGCGCAAAAGAATATCTCCAAGAATTCAAATCCAATGTGGCAGATTTCTTGAAGATTTATGGTTAACCCCACCTCTTTTGGTTTTAAAAGGTTGTGTCTAAAGACACAACCTTTTTTGTTTTTATTCATAAAACAAAAACTAGCCCCGCTTCAAAGAAGCGGGGCTAGTTTAAAACCAATACAACTTAGTTTTCGTTGTTACGCATTTCCATAGATTCGCGGTCCATTGTGTGCTGTAAGTATTCCTTAAAGTCACGATCAATAGTCACACCATCAAAGTCAGAAATGTCGTTTTCAAGCACGAACACAGCACTTGGGTTATCCAACCAACCAATAACGTCCACGCCTTCAAGTTGCATAGACTTATCACCAGCAGCAGCAACCACATATTCAACGGCGGACTTAGGTACCCAGCCCTGACCACAACTTGCTTTAACCAAAACGGCTTCACCGCCATCCTTCAAAATCGTCATTTCATCATTAAAGCCAGCAGTACAAACAACGCTACCACCACCTTGTTCTTTAGTTAAATCTACGTCACCACGTTTAGATTTAACTTTACTTGGAGCAGCAAAAGAAACCGCTACCATAGACGCCAAAAGAAGGAATAAAACTCTTTTCATATTCAAATCCTCAAAAACAGAAAATTCCATTTTTCAATATGTATCCCAAATATATTCTTTATTTTGCCCTTGTGGCAAATTTTTTCATTAAATTTCTGTTTATGAAGAAATTTTTTGCATTTTTAACATTTTTCTTGGTCCTTTTTGGACTTTTTGGCTTTTTCCATATAAAATCAAGGTTTGAAGCCGTTTCTCAAAACAAAGAAATTGTTCTGCTTGAACTTCCAAAAGGTTCTTCGCCAAAGAATGTTTCTAAAATTTTACACCAGAATAATGTCTGGAATGATTCCGACATATTCAATTTACATTGCCGATTAAAAAAATGTGCTTTAAAAGCAGGTTGGTATGAAATACCACCCAATATTTCTTTAGAAGAGTTAGTTGCTCTCCTTTCTAGTGGGAAAAATGCCGTGCGTAAAGTAACCATCCCCGAAGGGCGTGCCTCTTGGGAAATTCCGAATTACTTGCAAAAAGTTTTTCCCAAAATTGATTCAGCAAAATGGAATGCACTTGTGCATGATAAAAATTTTGCAAACAAGTTAGGCGTTACTATTGGGGATTTAGAAGGTTATTTATTACCTGACACTTACCCGTTTCCTGTTAATGCCAATGAAGAAGATATTTTAAAGCAAATGGTTCAAGCCAATCTCAGGCTCAAAAAAGAAATGGAAGAAAAAAATAGCCCTATGTGGAAAAAGTTAGGCGGTTGGCATCAAATACTCACACTAGCTAGTGTTGTAGAAGAAGAAACTGGTAAACCAGACGAACGGCCTTTGATTGCAGGAGTTTTTCACAATCGATTAGACATCGGCATGCCTCTTGGAGCAGACCCAACCGTTCGTTTCATTTTTAAAAACCTTACCGGTCCTATCTATAAAAGCCAATTACAAAGTGACAACCCTTACAACACCCGAAAATTCAAAGGTCTTATGCCTGGTCCTATATCCAATCCAGGGCGAAAAGCTATTGAAGCGACTCTTTATCCCGATAAAACAAATAAACTTTATTTTGTTGCAAAAGACGATGGTTCTGGAACGCACTTCTTTAGCGCTACGCTTGCAGAACACAATAACTACAAGAATATCGCTGCTAAAAACCGCGGAGAAAATTGAAATCAACAACAATACTCAAATAAGGATTGCGGGAAATAATTGGCTCTATGTTTTTTGAGAATCATAAGGGTCTACATGAACCATAGCATCAATCACATTTTCTCCGCAATCAATTAAAGCTCGTTCTACTTTTTCAGAAAGTTCATGCGCTTCTAATAAAGACATATTGGAATTAACCACTATGTGTAAAAGAACTTGCAAATCATTTCCGATATAACGAATCCTAAAATTATGAATACTTATAACACCAGGAACTTGAGAAGCGACATTATATAATTTATCTGAAATTTTTTTATTAGGAGCTCCGTCTGCAACTTGGTGTATCGCAGGCAAAACAATACTTAAGCCGGCTTTTATAACAAACACTGAGACTATTAAAGCGCCAATGCTATCTATGAAGTTGAATTGAGGAAATACAATCGTTATTAAAATTGCAATAAGTACAGGAATCGAGCTCAAGGCATCGCTTCGGTGATGCCAAGCATTAGCTTCTAAAGCCTGACTTCTGATTCTTTTCCCGGCATTTTTAGTGTACCGGAAAAGGATTTCTTTTACAATTACTGAAAGAAATGCAACCACTGCTGTAATAATTTCTGGGTGAGAAAAGTTTTTTTGTATTAAAGCATCTGTAGAATCCAATATGATAAAAACACCAACTGCAGCAATAGCAAAACCGATACAAATAGTTATTAATGTTTCGAATTTTCTATGCCCATTCGGATGATCGGCGTCTGGAGGAGAATACCAATATTTTGAACCGACTAAAATGGCTATATCTGTTGTTAAATCTGATGCACTATGAATGGCATCAGCAATTAAAGCTTGTGAATGCCCGAAAATACCAGCCAGAAACTTAATTGCTGTAAGCATTATGTTAACAAATAAACCAATCCAGGTCACACGTCGAACTTCAGGGCCTTCGTCTTTTGGAACTATTCGCGTCATAAAATTTTTCTAAAGAGTTGTTGAATCTGATTTATTATTTTGCTTTTTATTGATAACGACTTGGTTTCTGCCATTCATTTTTCCATCGTACAAAGCTTGGTCTGCAAGTTGGATACTTTTATCAACGCCAAGTTCAGAATCGTATTGAGATACTCCCAAAGTAATTGTAACAGGTATACGCGTTCCCTTATAGTCAATCTGCAAATTCTCAATTGATTTACGGAAACGTTCTGCTACAACAATTGCTCCTGCAATTTCAGTTTCAGGAAGAACAGCTAAAAATTCTTCACCACCCCAACGAGCTACAAAATCGTATTTGCGTAGCAATTGTCTTATTGTATTTGCAACCGTTTGCAAAACAACATCTCCACAATGGTGACCATAAGTGTCATTAATGCTTTTAAACTTATCAATGTCAATAAAAATGAAACAGAAGTTACGATGCATTCTATTCGCTCTATGCGATTCATGTTGGATTTTTTCCATTAAGTCACGCCGGTTCGGAAGTTTCGTAAGTTCATCTGTTCTAGAAAGTATCTCAAGTTGATTTTTTGCATTTTCTAATTCTAATGTCCGCTTCTGAACTTGTTCTTCTAGATATTTCTGGTGATCGTTCAATTGTTTCATCTGATCTTGTATAAGTAACAACATTCTGTTAAAAGCTGTTGCTAAAGACCCTACTTCATCTTTTCGTTTAGTAATAGGGAAAGGCCTTGCATTAAAATGACCATTGCCCACATGGTCGATATAGGCAATCAAACGATAAAGAGGTGTTGCAAAATGGAAAAAAAGTAAGATAATGATTAAAATAGTTGTTGGTAAAATAATTGCAAAAACAAGGAGAATTCCCGAGCGGAATGTTGAAAGAGTGGATTCTATTTCTTCAATAGGTTGAAGAGAAAACAAAGCAAATTGATAATTTGAATTATACGCGTAAGTCACTAAATATTGCTTGTTTTTATTTTGAATAACCAAAGGAAGAACTTGTTTTTCGGACAATTTTTGAGGCATAGAAATGCCTAATTCTGAAATATAATGTTCTCCAGATGTTGCTAATTGTAAATCTGGATGCATTAAAATTTTGCCTTTTAAATCAGTCGCTATTAAAAAGCCCTTTTCTCCTATTGTGTAATTGGCATAAGTTTGCCATATTCTTCTGAATGAAAACGAAGCAACAATTGTTCCACTTGCGGTTGCTTTTGAACCAACGGCATAAGCAAACATTTTTTGAGGTGATTCATTTTCCCAGAACCAAGGCGTTGTATAAGCACGTATGGGAGTTACTTTTTCAAAATCCGTAAATTGTTTTTTTCCTTTTAAGTCCGTTCCAAGCATGGAATTATCGCAAATTAGTTCCTGATTGCGGTCATAAAGAAAAACACTTTCTCCAGAAACAAAAAGCGATGTCACATCAAAACTTTTAAGAAATCCAGAAGATTCTGTCGGGTCTAAAGCGATAATAGAAGATGTTTTCGCTAAAAGCGACAAAAGGCTTGAAAATTGGTCCATTTTCAAACCAATGGATTCTTCTAAACGAACAATTTCTTCATAATTCCTTTTAAAAACAGAATCCCCTAATGACTTTTTTTGCGTATTGATAAAATAAATAGAAATCCCACATAATAAAAGACAAATAAAAAGAACGAGTAAAATTAAACTCCTGAAAATAAGGCTATGTAATAACATTTTGATTTTCATATCAGCCTATCTTTTTTTCCTGTAAGTAAAAACAAAGCCAAAAAGCATCATTGTCAAGAAAAGACCCAGAGAAAATTTTTTGGAAAATAGCAATGCATTGTCAGAAGAATTTTCTGTATTTTCTGCAACTTGTTTTTTGACAGGAAGGGCATGTCGCCAAATCTGAGAAAAGTAATCGAATTTAGGTGGGTCTTCTTCGTAACCAAGTAATTTATTTATTTCAATGTGGTATTTTAATAAAATACTATAAATTCTTTTTTCAGAATACAAATCCTCAAATTCTAAGACAGACCAAATGTCTGAAAATAAAGACGCTAAAATATTTTCAACTTCCCACCATCTAGGAATACTTGTGTATGTTTTTCCATTATTCAGACAATCAACAAGAGATTTATAAACAGAATCTGTTTCCCAGGACTTTAAAGCCGATTGAATTGGTGGCAAGAAACCTATCGTTTTAGTGTAAGCATCAATAGAAAAATCACTTGTTAAAAACATAAGCAATTCAACAGCTTCTTTTTTATTAGGATAATTGGCCGGAATACTTAAATTACTGCCACCAATAAAACTAATACTGCCATTTGAACCTTGAGGTACCGGTAATACAACAATGCCATCGTTGCTTATTCTTGAACCTTGCAAGCCTCCATTTACAGAAGGAATTCTTGTAAGCATTGCGATTTCTGCCGTGTTTAAAATAAAAGCCAATTCTCCATTATTAAAGCGCTGGATTATTTGTGCTGTATTTTGCGTTAAATTGGTTCTATATACAAGAGAATCAACAACAAGACTTAAATATTTTGCAATTCCTTGCAATGTTTCTTTGTCCATAAGAGCTGAGCGATAAACAGAATCTTGTTTTTTAATAAAATCACCACCTTCTGACCAAATCCAAGGAGCAAAATTATGAGGGATATTCCAGTCACTTTTTCCCGGGAAGGCAAAAGCTTCAATAGGCGTGCCGTCAGGAAGTTGCATTTTGGCTTCATTTATTTTTTTAAGAGCATTTCTAAAACTTTGATACGTTTTAACATCTGCTATTTCAATGCCATTTGCTTCAAGTAATTTTTTGTTGGCAAGTAAAGCTCTTGCATCAACAAACCAAGGAACAGAATAAATAGAAGAATCGCCTTCTATATGCGTTGTATTAAAACTAACCGGAATAAAACGTTCTTGTTGTATTTTCTCAAGCCAGGGATTTAATTCAAGAAGGTAACCTTGCGCGGCAAAAAAAGGAATCCAAGTTGTTCCCACCTGAAGAACCGCCGGAAGATCTTTATTGCGTTCAAGAGCTGTACTAATGCGATTCCAGGCTTCGCCCCAATCTAAGACAACAATTTTAGTAGCTATACCTGTTTGCTTTGTATAATTTTCTAATTGGGCTTCTAATTTTTCTTTAGGTGAAGCTCCGTTTGGCATTATCCATACAGAAAGCGTATCCATAGCCATTATGGAACTAACTTGTAATAGTATAATGAAAATCAAAAGCGAAAAACGCATAAAGCCTCATCTAAAAACTCTAATTTCCCAAGATTACTTAAATGTATACAAATAATTCATTAAAGGCTATAATATTTTAAGCAGATTTTTGGAAATCAAGCGGACTAGAATCAGAATTTTACATTGATTCCAGCAAATGAAGGTGTTATTAAAAAAGATACTTTACTTTGCGCTTGTTTATTTTGTAATGCAGCAAAACTTTTTCCAACAGTTCGCCCAATTGCAATACCCGTTAACATTCCAGCAAAAATATCACTTGCCCAATGCGCGATAAAAGACATACTGATTCCAATGGTTGCTGAATAAAGAATACCACCGGCGAGAATCCAAGAATTGTCTGGGTAAAGAGTGATTAAAGTAGTTGCCATGGCAACGGCTGTCGCTGTATGCCCAGAAGGCCAACCATCAATTAGGCTTCCGCGCACAAAGCCAAATCGGAATTTATCGCTGTAATCTTTCTGGTATTTTGGGTCCTTGTCTATGGCGTCTAAAACATGAGGAGGTGTTCTTCCTGTAAATGCCTTTATAACAGTTGTCGTTCCAAAAGCTAAGAGAGCGGCTTGTCCCATAGCTATTCCAGCTAACTGAATTTCTTTATCATCAGAGCCAAGATAAAGTGCTAGCGGAAGTGCTACCGGCGCAAATGTACCAACAAGTCCCCCGGGGAGAGAAGCCCATAGAGAAAGGGTTTCATGTCGGACACAAAAACGATTCCATTTCCAATCTATACCGCTTTCAACCATCGCATAAGTAGAACCGATTCCAAGTGCCAAATGCGAACCATAAGCATACGTGAAAGTTCCAAGAGAATTTTGCCCAATACGATAAAAAAGGTTTTCCCATAAAGGAATTCTGTCACTTGCCTGACTTACAGAAAAAAAGAGCAGAAAACTTAAAAAGAATGCTCGCCATTTTGACATACGACAAATATAAAATCTATCTAATCTTCAAAGGAAGTCCAAAAATGGAATCCTTGTTCTAAAATTTGATTTTTTTTAAAACAGATAATTTATATTTAAGCTATGGCTACTATACCTTCTTTAAAAGATAATCTTGTAATAGAAAACATTCGCCCGCAAATTGAAGGTGGGCGTTTTATGCTTAAACGTGAACCTGGCGATTCTGTAACTATCCAGGCCGATATTTTCAGACATAGTCATGAAAAATATAGTGCTGCGATTATGTATCGCCACATTTCCAAAAAGAAATGGGAAAAAGCTCCTATGTATTTTGTTGATAATGACCTTTGGGAAGGCACTTTTATCGTGCAAAACATTGGTTATTATGAATATAAAGTTGTCGCCTGGACGCTTGAACCTAAAGACACCCCGACAGAAAGTCCTGTAATGAAATTGCGCGTAGATCCGCTTTACGCTCGTGTCGGTACATGGTATGAAATGTGGCCCAAAAGTCAGGGAAACGACGCTTCTAAAAGTGCTACATGGAAAGATTGTGAAAAGCAATTAGATTACATTGCTGAAATGGGGTTTGATACGGTTTACTTAGTTCCTATTCACCCTATTGGAATTACGAACCGAAAAGGTGCTAACAATGCGCTTCATGCAAAGACAGATAAAAAGGGAAAACCGTTAGAACCTGGTTGCCCATACGCGGTAGGAAATAAGCACGGTGGGCATTTTGCTGTGGATCCAGAGCTTGGTTCTATGAAGGATTTTGAAAAGTTTGCCAAAGCAGCTCGTGCAAAGGGCTTACGCCTTGCATTAGATATTGCTTTGAATTGTAGCCCTGACCACCCTTATGTAAAAGATCATCCGGAATGGTTCTACCATGAACCAGATGGTTCTATTAAATTTGCCGAAAATCCTCCAAAAAAATACGAGGACATTTATCCGTTTGATTATTACAACGAAAATTATAAAGCACTTTGGCAAGAAATTGAAAATATCATTTTATTCTGGGCTGATAAAGGAATAGAAATTTTCCGTATTGATAACCCACATACCAAACCGTTCCCATTCTGGGAATGGCTGATTTCTGATGTTAAGGAAAAACGTCCTGAATTAGTTTTCTTAGCAGAAGCCTTCACTCGCCCTAAAATGATGCATCGCTTAGCAAAAGCTGGCTTTGACATGAGCTACACTTATTTTACTTGGCGTAGTGAAAAATGGGAATTTGAACAATACTTGAAAGAGCTCACTCAATCAAATGCTAAAGAATATATGCGTGGGATTTTCTTCCCGACGACTCCGGATATTTTCCCGAAGTATTTGGCTTATAAAGGCGCTAATGCCTTCCAGTTGCGTTATTTCTTAGCAGCAACACTTTCTAGTCTTACGGGACTCTACAATGGTTATGAACTCTGCGAAAATATTCCTTCGCCAATTAAAGAAGAATTGCAAGACAGTGAAAAGTATCAATACAAAGTTCACGATTGGAATTCTCCTGGCATTAAAGATTTTATCCGTAGAGTAAACGAAGCTCGTTTAGCTCATGCTGCTTTACAAGAATACGACAACCTAGAATTCCATTACGCTGCAAATGATCAGTTGATGGTGTATTCAAAAGTTCTTGGTGAAGATAGAATCCTTTGCATTGCAAACTTAGATATGGATAATACACAAGAAGGACTTGTTGAATTAGATATGTCAAAACTTGGTTTAGAAGAAGACGCTTTCTATTTCTTGAAAGATGTCATTACTGATGAATCATTTGTTTGGCGTGGTTCTAAAAATTTTGTTCGTTTAGAACCTTCAAAAGCACCTGGTCATTTATTTATTCTAAAGAAAATTTGATAAAAAGCGTAGTTTAAATTCAAAAATCTCACTTCAAAAGAAGTGGGATTTTTTTCAATGAAAATTGGACTCTATCAGTCCCGTTGTTTGCTTCAGTGTGTAATTTTTTCTATTTCAACTAGTTCAAATTTGTTTTTATGAAAACAAACTAAAATGCAACAACAGCACTTAAACCTGCAGCGTTATGTGCAAAATTTATAGAAGGTAAAAGCATAATTTGTAATGATGTTTCTTCTTTTTGTTTTTTATAACGTTTGTAAGCTCTTATGTATTCATTGCGTTTTTCGGCATGATTTTTACGATTTGAATATTTATTGATATTATGAACAAGAAGAGGTATTCCTATAGAAAAAGGGGGGATGGATAAATAGATACTAATAAACCCTAGCACATCATCCATATCGCCAGATGTTTCAGGATTAGAATATTTATCAAAATAACATTGCAAACCATTAAAAAACCAAAGAGTTCCAATTCCCGTAAAAACACTCCCAATAACAATACCTACCACATTTGGTGTATAATTAGCATCTAAGTTTTCCTCTGCAATTAAGTTCTGGTAAATTTCAGCACTATCTATTTCTGTTAGTTGTATATCTTTTGCTATTTGTGTATCAAACGAATTTAAATCGCTTGCTAATACAACAGAACTAAACAAGTGTATTCCGAAAAAAATCAAAAAAATATAACGCATAAAAGACATTACAACTCCTTATGAATAGTTAGGATACCGCCATATTTAGTTTTTATCTTCCATGCTTCTACAGAACAAATTTTACAAAAAAAATAATTTTTTTATAATCTGTGTCAACTTTCAATTTTTGGGACTGGTTTGTTGAATGTTTATTTAAAATGGACTATGTCATAATAAGTGCGCCGGCTAAAGCCGGCGAGTTACTTTTAACGTTTTATTTTATTCAATAACAATTCGTCTTTTTAAGGAATATTCTGGAGTTTGTAACACCAAATATACCGCTCCTGAAGAAATTCCTTTTCGCTCAATGGTAATGGCGTTAAAACCAGATTGCGTGTTAATAGTTTTTGATCTTAGCATAACACCATTCACATCAAACAAGAAAATTTTTGAAATTCCTGATTTGGTAGAATAAAATTCAATTTTCCCTTGTTCTGCAAAAGATTGCGGAATTACAAAAAGGTTTTGTTTATTTTGAACAATCGAGTTTGTTGAAGAATCATTTGGTGTTGGATTTATTTCAGAAGAATCTTGTTCTACAGCAACTACTGTAATGGTTCCTTTCTTTGTGACATCAGGGGAGCCTCCTACAGTTGTTATAACATAAGGGTATTCTTTTGCTTCAGCAGAAAAAGAAGCTATTCCAGAAATGTAAATGTTGTTGCCTTTAATGCTAGAAAGGAGGCCTTCGGGTAAACCAGAAACACTAGCACTTGTGGCATTTTCAAAAGTGTAGTAAAAGGTTTGAATAGAATCGCCTTGTTTTACTGTCTGTGAAGAAGAACCGGCACCATGTTTGATGAGGCTTGCTGCATTACCAGAAGCTACAGAAGAACTGCTTTTTTCTTGACTGCTAGAAGAAAGAATTGCAACAGATGAAGAAGATATTGTTGACGAAGAAGAAACTATTGGATTTTGTGTAGCTGTAGAGCCTGGATTAGGTAAAGTCGCACCAGCATAAAGTTGTATAGAATCACGCAGTGCGTAAGCTTTAGCTTGTGTACTTACATCAGTAGGCGAAACTGTATAACCTGGTGTAAAAGCATTACCGCTTCCACTTGTATTGCCTGAAGTATTTTCAAAATAATTTCCGCTCGCGCTAACAGCGGTAAAATCATTTTCATATAAATCAATCGGTTTATTTACCCCAATAAAAACATTGTTCTCTACTCTTAAATCAGCTTTTATTCCAGCACGAATACAAGTGCTTGAATTTTTGCTATCAAAAAGATTATTGTAAAGATGAACTTGACCATAACGAACGCGAGGCATGCGTTCTTTTACACCATCACTCCACCAAGTGTGATGAAAAGTCACTTTAAGTTTTCCTTCGTCACTAGTTTTAGAATCGCTGTTTCCGATAAGGTTACTAAACTGGTGATTTGAAGAAGCATTTGTATAAGCAAATTTTGTCCATGAAATAGTGATGTAATTCGAACCATTTGTAATATCTAAATTTCCATCATGACCATCATAAATATAAACATGATCAATCCAAACATTAGTAGAATTTTTATTTATCTGTAAACAATCTTCGTCATCTTCATCAAGAGCGCCCACGCCTTGAAACTCTAAATTGCGGATAATAACGTTTTTTGATTCGCTGAGTTTCATTGCGCTTCCTGTTGAAGGCTGTTGAATGACTGCACCTTGATAGCCATAAATCGTAACATTAGAGCCAACGTTAATTGGCCCAAGATAATTCCCTGGCTTTACAAAAATGACTTTATTACCATCTTCTGCGTATGACTTTAAATCAGAAACATTATCAACGATAACGGTATCATAACCAAGTCCCCCTGTAGTATTGTTGACAGTTGCCCACCCAGTCATTGGTAAATCTTTTGAAGTTACTGCAAAAGACAAAGAAAAAGACAAGAGCAATAATGCTCTGATTTTGAATGTACCCATAAACAAACTCCTTTTTATAAAAATTAAAAATATTCACAAAATTATGTCAAGTTTTTTATTCTAAACAAGTGTGAAATTTTATTAAAAATTATAAAACAAAGAGATTTTTCTATTTTTGCTTTAAAATTAAAGGCCTTTTATAAAATGAATCAAACTAATATAACTGAATGTTTACATAATTTGTTTATAAAACACGCGCAGGTTCAGATTTTGGACCCGTTATCGAATGCTGAAAAATATATTACAGACTTTTTAGAAAAACAAAATAAGGTTTCTGTTTTTTCTGAAACCATTCAACAAAAAATCCGACGGGCCGTTACACCATTTTGGCAAGAACGCTATATAAGTATTGCTGGCGAAGAAGCCCTTTTAGTCAGAGATTTATTACTTTCACCCAAATTCTTTTTGCAAACAGAATTCTTTGTCGATTCTGAACCTTTCCCTAAAACCAATCCAGAACTTTTGGAAAGCGCTTTAGAAATAGCTTCTTTAAAACCCAATGTCTTGGAAAAAAAATTGATAAGCCTTTCAAATGGAGAATTGCGACGCGTTTTACTTGCCCGCCTTTGGATGGAAAATCCAGAATGGGCTTATTTTAACGACCCTTTTGGCGGTCTTGACCCAGAATACCGTAAACATTTAACTGATGTTCTAAAAAATTTGACAAAAACTAATATTCGTTCTGTTTTTAGAATGCAAAGAGAAGATGAATTATTAGCTGGCATACCGGCGTTTGTTTTTTTGAATGGAAAACTTGAACCCATTGAAGTTAAAACAGAAACTGAAGAAAACATCATAAAAAAGAATAGCGTTCTAAAGCAATATTCAACAGAAATTCTTTCAGAAGCACCTTTAAATGGAGAAATTCTTTTTGATTTAAAAAATGTCACAATTCGATTTGGCGAAAATGAAATCATTCATGGTTTAAACTGGCAAATGCGAAAAGGAGAACATTGGGTTATTATGGGGCCCAATGGCGCTGGGAAAAGCACGCTTTTAGCCCTTTTATCTGGCGACCATCCGCAAATGTATAATAACGATGTTGTTTTGCTTGGAATGCGTCCTGGGCAGGGTTTAGATGTTTGGGAACACAAAGCTCAAATAGGTTTTTTCTCACCCGAACTTGCTTTGCATTATAAAGAAAAGCTGAAACTTTATGAAGTCCTTTACACAGGTTTTTCAAGCAATTTAGGTCTTTTTCAAGAAATTAATTATGAAGAACGCACCAAGGCTTTACATTGGCTTAAAGAACTTGGCTTTACAAACCCAGAAATTCCTTTCGCTGCTCTTTCCACAATGGAAAAACGCCTTGCTCTAGTTGCAAGAGCTGCCATTCGCCCACCAAAAGTTCTTGTGTTAGATGAACCCACGCAAGGAATGGATGAAAAATCACGCGAACGCTTGTTTGATTTATTGAACTTCCTTTCAGACAAAACATCGATTTTGTTTGTTTCGCATTATAGAGAATGGCCAAAGTGCATGAACCGTTTACTTTATATGCCGCAGATTTAAATTTTCCCTAAAAACTCAAACTGAACGATTCCTGGAATTTTCTTTTTGGAATTTGCCAAGTAGCTTTCTAAAGTCTGGTCAATAACTTTTCCTGAAATTTGAGAAGCATGCCTAAAGATTGGTTTTTCGCCAGGGTTTAAAAGCAAAAATCCAACATGGAATACGTCAACTACATCGCCAGCAAAAACAAATCCTATTCCTCGAATTTCAGAAACACCACTCCAATTTTTACTAGCAAATTCTTTGGCTTTATCTAAAGTTAAATAAGCAAATTCAATTTTTTCATCGTTTGGAAAATCTATCCCTTTATTTTTGAAAAATTTCTTTTTAGGGAGTGTGCGTTTCATTGTTTGAGTATTTTTATTTTCAATAACTTTTGCTACACTTCCTTTTTGAATCCAATCGGCGACAAAATAATGTTTGCGATTTAAGTAACTTACTTCGCCATTCAAGTAACGAATCTGTTTTAATGTAGATAACAAAGAATCTTCGTGTGGTGATAGTGCAAGCGCTAAAACACTTTCCATGTAAGTGACGCAATCAACAGAATCTAAACGGAAAACAGGCTTTGAATCAATTTTACCTTTAAACCCTTCTCCTGTAGGGCCTAAGTTATAAGGAGTCTCTTTAAGGGCTTCTGAAAAATAGCGTATTCTTTCATTCAAACCTTTTTTAGAAATAGCGTTAAGCCACAATTCTTTTGCTTTTAAAATATGAGCGTATTCTGCATCTGTAAAATTCACAAGGCGTAACCAAATAGAATCTAAAGCATCTTTACAGATAGCATCAGGATTTTTACCTGTTTCATTTAAATAAAGGGCTACTGCTAGCGTATCTTCTGTCGTAAATATATAACCGGCAAGAGCATGAACACCGCCAATAAAACCTGTTTTAAACCGAGTACGCCAAGGGTGTTGAATTCCTTTCATGCGTTTTGAACCAGTACCAATATCAGGAGAAGCAAGACTTCTAATATATGTATCTGCAAAAGATGAATGAGCCACTTTAAAAAGTAACGCACTTTCTGCAGAAGGTTTTACTTTGTTTTTTTGAGAAAGTCCACTTCCATCCACAAAGTAAAAATCCTCTGGAGATAAACCAATATGATTTAAATATTTATGGATAGCCAATTTTCCACCTTCCACATTGCCTTTATCGGCTACAATTTTTCCCATATTACGTAATAGTGTTTCAGCATGTAAATTTTGGCTCCTTTGGTTGATTTCATCTAAAATGCTAAGAAAAGGCGCTGCCGAAAAAGAAAAAGATTTAATTTCTATCCCGCGTGAAATATTTTCTGTTTCTTGAAATCCAATTCCCTTGTCTTTTAATGCAAATAAAAGAGCCTGTTTAAAATATAAAGAAGGATTCCTGACAGGTAAAACTAAACTCGCTGAATCTATTTTTTCGCCAATGTTTCCGCCAATAGTAATGATTGGCAAAGTATCGTTTAGTGACCAAGTCCAACGACGGCGTTTCTTTTTTCCCGTAACTAATTCATTTTTTACTTGTACATAACCTACATCAGGGTGAATTGAAATAGTTGCCGTATCTCCAATTTTTTTGCCTGGTTTCATGCGTATTAATGTGCAATTATCGTTAAATTGTAAAGGGGAAACTTCGGCACCATACCACGCATTATAAAAATGTGGAGCCCAATAAAGAGGTTTTCTTGGCCCAGAATAAAAAGAAGTATCGAGTTCTATTTTACCAACAAGAGAATCTATACCCAATTCTTTTAAAGAATCAGCCATTGCGTGTAACAAATAAAGAGGTTCTGGGTAAAAGCGAGCAGAAATATTCGGGTCCCCTTCGCCACGAATGCGAAGAACCCCTTTAAAAACGCCTTGCGAAACACTCCCATCTAAAAAAAAGTGCGTTTGTGGTTCATAATTTAAAGGTAAGTGATAAAGTGCGGCTGCTGTAGTTAAAGTTTTTAAAGTACTTGCTGGAGTAAAAGGTTCACTGGCGCGAATATTTGCTAATTCTTTCCCTGTTTTTAAAGAACGAATAGAAAGTCCTAATTTTGATTCTGGGACCATTGAATCCACTAAAGTTTGATAACTTTCTAAAGGGAATACCGTCTCCGCAAAAGATATTGAAAAAAAACAGAAAAGAAAAACAAATAAAATCCGGCTCATTTCGCTAACCGCATAAAATCATCAAAATAATTTGGGTAGGTTTTATTTACACAAGCTGGATCCATTATAGTAATAGGAGTTCCTCCGAGAGAAACTAAACTAAAACACATTGCCATACGATGGTCATTATAAGTATCTATACTTGCTGGTTTTAATTTTGCTGGTGGCGTAATAGTTATAGAATCATCATCCGTTTCAACAAATGCACCAAGTTTTTGTAGCTCTGTTTTTAATGCAAAAAGTCTATCGGTTTCTTTAACTTTCCAACTAGCAATACCTCTGATTTTTGTTGTTCCTTTTGCAAATAACGCAAGTACCGCAACAGTCATCGCCGCATCTGGAATATGGTTTAAATCCATATCAATAGCATTCAACTCATATCCTTTGCATTCTACCCAATTTTTACCATAGGTAATCTGAGCCCCCATTTGTTCTAAAACACTGGCAAAGCGAATATCACCTTGAATACTATTTTCTCCAACGCCTTCTACTCGAACTTTGCCACGAGAAATCGCAGCCGCTGCTAATGGGTAACTCGCCGAAGAAGCATCGCCTTCTATTTCGTAATCACCAGGAGCAATATAAATACCTTTTGGTATTTCAAAAGATTCAAAATTATTGTTTTTTACTGTAATCCCAAAATCCTTCATCATAGAAAGCGTTAACGCAATGTAAGGCTTTGAAATGAGTTCGCCTTCTACAGTAATGGTTAAACCATTTTCTGTATAAGGAGCACAAAGCAAAAGAGCTGTTAAATACTGGCTAGAAATGTTTCCACGAACAGAAACAGAAGAACCTTTTAAGCCATTTGCATGTATTTCAAGCGGAGGATAAGATTCATTTTCCAAACAACGGATATCAGCCCCTAAAGAACGCAAAGCTAAAATCAAATCGCCAATAGGGCGTTCATGCATTCTTGGTTCGCCATGGAGCGTAAATTTACCATTTCCTAGACACAATGCTGCCGTTAAAGAACGCATTGCTGTTCCGGCATTACCAAGGAAAAATTTGCCTTCTTTCGCTACAAAAGAAGAACCAAGTCCTTTAATAACAGCTTCAGTACCATTTTCAAAAAAAGAAATATCAACACCAAGCTGCTTTAAAGCGTTGCCCATATGTATGGTATCATCACTTTGTAAAAGATAATGGAGCCTGGTTTCTCCTTTAGCTAAAGCAGAAAGCAAAAGAGCTCTATTTGAAATACTTTTAGAACCAGGAACACGAAGAGTGCCTTCAAAACTTTTAAAAACCGGCAAATCTAATGAATTAGGGCGATTTTGCATACACACAAATTTAGAATCTTTTTGAAAATAAAAAATACACTGCCTAAAAAGGTAGTGCATTTAACGTAAGTAATTTAAATCTGGAAAAATTATTTCGTTTGCGCATCAAGTTCGGCATAAGCTTTATCAGCAGCGGCACGAATTTTATTTTTCATTTCTTCATTCGCAGCATCAGTATCCTGAAGAGATTTTAAATATTCAGAAACTAAATCAACTTCAAGAGTCATAATACCATAAATTTTAAATTGACCATCTTCTGTTGTTTCCACTTTAACATCTGTTAATGTGGCTCCGTTCATACGTGTATCAACAACTGTTTTAGAAGCTGTTTGAAAATGTTCTACAATATCACCACCCACTTCTTCTTTAAAATTTTTTGTGAGCGCTTTCATTTGAGCATCAATTTCTTTAGCTAAATCAACACGAGCATTCTGGTCTGCTTTTTCCATTGCAATTTGCTCATCTTTAGAAACCCCTATCCCCAAACCAGCAGGAATATGTTCCTTTTTAATGAGATTCACTTTTTTCATTTGCATCTCTACAAGAATGTCAGCAGATTTTTCCTGAGGAGTACCAGCACAACCGACAAAAAAAGCAGCAACAGCAAAAGCCATAATAATCTTTTTCATTTTAAGCCTCCGTAGGGGTAAGTACAAAATTACAGAATATAATTTATAATAAAAAGCAAAAACTCGCTAGTATATTTTTATTCAGAACTTTAAATTTTAAGTAAAACAAATGTTTTGTGCATATTTTTCTTATAAAAACAAAAAAAACGATGCTCTTACATCGTTTTTTCTTTAGAGCGGGAAAGGAGACTCGAACCCCCGACCCTAACCTTGGCAAGGTTATGCTCTACCAACTGAGCTATTCCCGCGAGAGTAGCCACAAGTTAGGAAATATTTTTTAGGTTGTCAAGGGAAAAATCAAGAGTATATGCAAAAATATTTCTTTTTTTACCCTTAAGTTCCATAATCCCTTTATTCTCTGGGTGGTATTTTTCCATTTTTTTTAGTTTTAAGAGCAATTCTTCGCTAATTAAGAATTCATAATTATTTTGAGAACAAAGTGTTTGTAAACGAGCTGTAGTATTGACAGCATCTCCGTGATAAGCCATTTCACTACCAAAATTTCCTACTTCACTTACAATCACTTTTCCACAATGCGCCGCCGCCCGAAAAGAAGGAATTCTACCATATTTTTTTTGAAAATACGGAGCTAAACGTTGAAAACAGAGTTTTAAATCTTCAAAACAAAAAATCGGTCTTGGTTTCTTGATACATTTTTTCATTGCCCAAGAAAGTACAACTCCATCCCCCACAATCTGATAAATTTCTCCATGGTTTTCTTCACAACAGTTTGAAAGGTAATGGTAATAATCCCTTAAAAAACTACTATACTTAAAATTTCCCAATTCTTCGGCTAAAGCTGTCGATTGCCGCAAATCAACAAACATAAAAACGCGTTCTTCCTCTGTCGGTTCTTGGTATTTTCCAAGAATGGTATTTATCAAAACACGTGTTCCAAATTTCTTATGAACCGAGCGAATAAAAGTAATGAGATAACCCAATAAAAAAGAATAAATCGCAAAAGCTCTTGTTGAATTTTCAGACCAATGTTGGCATAAAGCAGTCAAACTATTTTCAGAAATAAGAGAGCCTGTTGAATACAAATGTTCAATAAATACACAAAGGGATATATTTATAACTATGGTTAAAGAAAGGTAAAGAGAGCGGATTAAAAGAGAAGGAATCACTGAACGATGGTCTTTATCATCTTGAAGAATCAAAATATCATAAATGCCTTGTGAAAGCCCTGTAAATATTGAAAACTGGATAATATAAAGGTAAAAAGAAAAACTAAAAACATTTGGTGTCCCGAAATAGTATAACAAAATAAAAGCAAAGCAACCTAAAAGCCAGCTCGACATATAAAAGCACATTGCTTTAAATTTGCGTTTTGTTAGCCTAGATAGCATTTAAACATACCTTTAATGAAAAAACAAAGGGAGTGACCAAATCATAAGAATTAAAAAAATATCTTTATAAGATTCTCCAAATAAAAGCGTTGCCACAAAAAGAAGAGTAAGAACTGCCAATAATGCAAGAATCGGCAAAGAATATTTGTCGGCAATTTTTTTCTTCAGTTTTTGAAAAGGCTTTTTTTGCATATTGAGAATATAAACTCTCTTCAACTAAAAAGGATTTAAAAAAAATATTTATTCTATTGATATTTCGTCCATAATGAATCATTTTTTATTTTGTTTACGACTTTAGCATAAATATTAAAAAAACTGTTTTATAAAGTATTTCTAACTTTATTACGAAATACATCCATAAATGTTTGTCTGGATATTGTTTTTATGTTCTAATTTGGAATGGTGTTTTTTATCTTTAAATTAAAATAATCTTGATTATGCGTAGTTTGTACTTACATGTTCCCTTTTGCAATAAAGTTTGTGATTATTGTGATTTTTCTGTATTAGCTGCTCCAGAACGGTTATATACAGAATATGTTGATTTGTTAGAACATGAAATGGAATATTTGCATTTGCAATTTCCGGACTTTTTTGAAAAAGCAGAAACTCTTTATATTGGTGGAGGCACTCCGTCTCAATTACCGATTCCTTTATTAGAAAAAATTTTCAATGCTTTTAAAAAAAATGGGGTAAGAATAAATAAATTACAAGAAGTTTCAATGGAATTTAATCCAGAATCTTGTTCTATGGAAAAAGTATATGCCGCAAGAGATTTTGGTGTAAAACGTTTTAGTTTAGGGATTCAAACATTTAAACAAGAACTTTTAAAAACTATTGGCCGTTCACATTCTCCGCAAATGGCTTATAACGCATTAAAAATATTGAATTCTATTCAAAAAGAGGAAACTCAATTTAGTGCTGATTTAATGTTTATGTTGCCTGACCAGACCTTAGAAGATTTTAAGCAGGATTTAAAAATACTATTAGAATATTCTCCTTCGCATATTAGCTTTTATGGATTACAAATCTCACCTAAAACAATGCTTGAATCTAAAATCCGCCGGGGTAAACTTTTTGTTGATGAATCGCTATATGCCCCAATGTATAAAGCAGGAGTAGAATTATTAGAAAATCATGGTTTTCATCGTTACGAAGTGTCTAATTTTGCTCTTTCAGGCAAAGAAAGTTTGCATAATAAAAATTACTGGAACCGCGGAGAATATTTAGGAATAGGTCCTGGAGCACATTCCTTTATAAATAAAATCAGATTCAATGCTCCTATGCGTTATAGTCATTGGAAATCTTGGATAAAGAATGGTTGCAAAGATTCTTTATATGAAAAAGATATTTTAGATAGAAAGGCAGAAATATTAGAAGAAATTTGGCTTTCTTTACGCCAGGCAGAAGGTTTAGATATAGAAAGCCTTCAAAGAAAATATGATTATGAAATTCCAAATAAAAATTTAACACACTGGTATGAAAAAGGTTTTCTAGGTTTTAATAAGAATAAAATTTTTCTTATTGGTGATGGTTGGCTTTTTATGGATCAAATTGTTAATGATTTGAGTATTTAGGAGAATTCTGGTGCATTTTCTGAAATATAATCTCATCGGTATTTTAAATACACTTATATCGCTATTAGTGGTTTGGATTTTATATCAAATTTTTTCTCTTAATTTAATTTTATCCAATTTTTTAGGTTTTGTTGCGGGAGCTATAAATTCATACTTATGCAATCGTATTTGGAACTTTAAAAGTCAAAACAAAAAAAGGACCGAAGTTATCCGTTTTGTTATTGTTTTTCTTATCGCTTATTTAGTGAATCTTTTGGTATTAAAATTGTGCGACAATTTATTAAGCGATTATTTTATGAAAACATTACCTACATCTATATTAACCTGGATAAAACCAGGTTATATAGCTAACCTTTTTGCTAATATCGCATACGTATCAGTGTCTTATTTTCTTTTCCGATTTTGGGTCTTTTCGCCCAAAAATTTTAAAGATAATTAAACTCTGTTTTTTATAACCAAACATGGAAATACCTTAAAAAAAGTCTCCTCAACAATGAGGAGACCTTAAATTCAATAACCTAAAAGGCTATAATCAAATTTAGTCTTTACCTGTGAAAATAATTGCAATTGTTGTTGCAATAAACAAAACAGAAACAACCAAGAATTCCCATGGATTTTCCATAATGGTTTTCCCTGCTGTTACTGTTGATTCACGAGGAGCAGCTTGTTCTTCTGTTTCAGTCGGCTGTTCAACTGGAGCGGCTTCTGCTACTTTAGCAGAGTCAGCAACTGGGGTTGCTTGTGCAGAATCCGTTGCTGCAGCGACTGGAGCTGTTGGTTCTAAAACTTCTTTTGCAGAGTCAGCAGGAGCGGCTTCTGCTACCTTAGCAGAGTCAGCAACTGGAGCTGCTTGTGCAGAATCTGTTGCAGCAGCAACTGGAGCAGCGGTAGAATCAGCAGGAGTTGCTGGAGCCGCTTCAACGACTTTAGCAGAATCTGCAGCAGGTTGTTCAGCTGGTTTTGCAGCTTCTTGTGCAGGAGCAGCGGCTGGTTGTTCAGCTGGCTTTGCTACTTCTTGTGCAGGAGCAGCGGCTGGTTGTTCGGCTGGCTTTGCCGCTTCTTGTGCAGGAGCAGCGGCTGGTTGTTCGGCTGGCTTTGCCGCTTCTTGTGCTGGAGCTGCGGCTGGTTGTTCGGCTGGCTTTGCCGCTTCTTGTGCTGGAGCTGCGGCTGGTTGTTCAGCTGGCTTTGCTACTTCTTGTGCTGGAGCTGCGGCTGGTTGTTCAGCTGGTTTTACAACTTCCTTCGCCGGGGCTGCTTTAACATCTGCTTTAGCAGGTGTAGCATTTTGTGCAAAAGCTGCAACAGAAACGAAAGCGATAGCGCAAAGCATTTTTGTTAAATTCATAAGACTCCTTATTTTTCAAAATTGTACGCTTGAAAAATACCTTTTTTAAAATGAAAAGGATATCCTTTTTTTTATGGAAAAGTGAAAAAAAAGAGTTGCAATAACTAAAAAGTATTCCAAAAGTACAAAAAAAAGAGTAATTTTCGGTTATCATCCATTAAGAGGTTATTTTATGGCATTTCAATACGAAGCAACCGTTCAACACGGTAAAGATACAACAGAATACGTAAATCTTGGTAAAGAAGGCATTTCTGTAGCAGAATTTGAAGGAAAAAAGATTCTTAAAGTTGCTCCAGAAGCTTTAACAAAAATTGCACAAGCTGCATTTGAAGAAGTTAGCTTTTGTTTACGCCCTGCACATACAAAGAAAGTGGCAAAAATATTGCAAGATCCAGAAGCTAGCGATAATGATAAATTTGTGGCTTTGACTCTCTTGAAAAACGCTTGCGTAGCTGCTAAGGGAATTCTTCCTTTCTGCCAAGACACAGGAACAGCTATTTGCGTCTGCCATAAAGGACAACAAGTCTGGACAGGATGTGATGATTTTAAAGCTATTTCTGAAGGCATTTATAATGCTTACACTTCAAAAAATTTACGCTACAGTCAAATTGCTCCTTTAACCATGTACGAAGAAAAAAATACGGCTTGTAATTTACCTGCTCAGATTGATGTGCATGTAGAAGAAGGCGATGAAATGAAATTCTTGTTTGTCGCTAAAGGTGGGGGCTCTGCAAACAAAACCTATTATTGGCCTATGACAAAGGCTTTATTGAATCCAAAGTCTTTAGAAAAGTTTATTACTGAAAAAGTCAAAACTTTGGGCACGGCAGCATGCCCTCCATACCATTTGGCAATTGTTATTGGCGGAACAAGTGCAGAAATGAATACACACACAGTAAAACTTGCTAGCTGCGGTTACTATGATGATTTACCAACCACCGGTTCTGAAGGTGGCCGTATGTTCCGCGATTTAGAAATGGAAGAAAAAGTTTTGCATATTTGCCAGAATACAGGAATTGGCGCTCAATTCGGCGGTAAATATTTTGTCCATGATGTCCGCGTGATTCGCGCACCTCGCCACGCCGCTAGTTGTCCGGTTTCTATTGGTGTCAGTTGTTCTGCTGATAGAAACATCAAAGCAAAAATCGATGAAAATGGCCTTTGGCTTGAAAAAATGGAACACAATCCAGAACAATATTTGCCAGAAGGTAATGCTGTAAACATGGCTCCTGCTATAGAAATTGATTTGGATAAACCAATGAAAGAAGTTTTAGCAGAACTTTCCAAGTACCCGGTAAAAACTCGTTTGAACTTGAAGGGTACCATGATTGTAGCCCGCGATATGGCTCATGCAAAAATTGCTGAAATTTTTGAAAAGCAAGAAAAAGGTGAAGAACTTACTGCTGAAGAAAATACAGTTTTAGAGGTCGTTCGTAATCACCCGATTTATTATGCGGGCCCAGCAAAAACACCTGAAGGAATGCCTACAGGTAGTTTTGGCCCTACAACTGCGGGTCGTATGGATCCGTATGTTATGGGATTCCAAAGCAAAGGAGCTTCTATGATTATGGTTGCTAAAGGAAACCGTAGTCAAGATGTAACAGATGCCTGCCATAAATATGGTGGTTTCTACCTAGGTTCCATTGGTGGCCCAGCAGCAATTCTTGCAGAACAAAACATTCTCTCTAACGATATTGTTGCATTCCCAGAACTAGGTATGGAAGCTATTCGTAAAATTTCGATTAAAGATTTCCCTGCCTTTATTCTGGTTGATGATAAAGGAAATGATTTCTTTAAAGAACTTCTTTAAGTTTCATGCCTTTTAAATTCTTTTAAAAGTATAATGAATATTCCTAGAATAAAATTCTAGGAATATTTTTATTTAAAACAATAAGCGCGCCTATGGCGCGCTTATTGTTTTAAATTATCGTTAATTTTTAATTAACGAGATACTTTTACTTTTTGAATAAAAGAACCTTGTTTAACGATATAAAGACCCGTCTTTTGGAACTTGCTGAAGAGAGCTTCTGAAATCGAAGAACCCTTTACAACATCTACTTGGCCAAGTGTACGACCTTGCATATCAAATACTTGATATGTTTTACCAACAGCATTCAAACGAAGTGTTGCGGCAATTGCAGAAGGATCTTCTGCTGGAGGTGTATAACCTGGCAAAGTGAATTTAACATAGTCTAAGTTTGTATTTGCTGTAGCGATAGTCACACGAAGAACATGTTCGCCAGCAGTCAAAGAAGCTTTACCAGTTGCTGATTCATAAGTATTCCAATCATCAGTTGTTCCAGTAAATGGTAAGGAAACAAGTGCTTTGCCGTCTAAAGCAAGTTCTACAGTACCAGAACCAGAGCCGTTAGAAACATAGGCTTCGATGTCATATTCACCTGATTCAAGAACGTCTACTGTGTATTCAAGCCATTCGTCTGCTGCTGTATAGCCAAGACATGCCCCATTTCCACAGCCTACAATATCAATAAAGTAATCTTCTCCGCGGTAATCAAGTCCATCACTACCAGAAGAACCTGTTGCACCAGCGTAAGTAACTCCTTCGTTTCCTTCATCGAAGTTTTCAGCTTCAATTGTTCCCGGAATTTTTGCTTTTACGCCTTTATATGGTTGGCGAGGAATATCTTTTGGAGGAACAATTTCAGAAGGTTTACCATTATCACTCATATTAAAATATGTGTAATCTACAGAACCAGAGGCATTACCACCTGCTTCGTTCATAAGCATCACTTCAGTTACTTTACCAAATTTAAGTGTAGCTGAGCCACCACCTTTTGAACCTCTAAGTTGTGCTGTTTGACCGGTAAAGACTTCGTCCCACTTTTTAAAGTGTGCCGAAATATCAATATGACCACACTGGCGAGGAGTCTGGCGAACACTGAAAATCTGCAAGAATGTAGAAGTACCTGTTTTAGATGGTTCTTCTTGGCGAAGGAAAGCATGGATTGTGTATTTTGCACCATCAACCGTAATTTCGCCAAACTTATTACCGATATATTGTTCATTTGGTTGGCTATACCAGTCATCAACAATGTAGTATTCAACCTGAGGGTTAACTGTCCAGCCATAAACACCAATATAACCATAGCCAGCAGATTGACTTTGTTTTTTATAACTGTAATCTACTGTGAATTGATAATCATTGTGGTCAATACCTGGTCCGTTATCTCCATAACGATAACCTACACGTGCAAGGAAGTCATTACTGCCGCTCCATGAAGCTTTGAATGTTCCATTGCTATAATAAGTCATAGAGTTATTGCCACCGTCAAACCAAATTTCATAGCCCCACGGCGTTCCACTGATGGAACCTGTTTGGTTATGAGTAACGGTAGTACCATTGCCAGGATGCCCCATATCTGTTTTACAAGGGTCAACATCTTGAGCAACTGCTGCACTAGACAGCCCTAAAACTAAAGGGAATCCGATAAGGAAAGATGAAAAATTTCTCTTCATAAAATCTCCTGAGATAAATTTGGGTTTTAACGCCTTACTACAATACAGCCTTATATTCCAGAATTTAGTCAAAGAGCAAAGCTCTTTCGGAGAATTGGAATTATTAGTTCCAAGTTGCAATATAAACTCATTTTTGATTTTTATCAATAAATATTTTATTTACGAGCCAAGTTATAAGTAAAATTTTGGTTTACTAAAACTGTGCTAGAGCTCTTTTTCCGATATCTAGAAATACTGCTATATAAAAGAAAAAATGAAAATATGGCAGAATTTTATAAAAAAGACCGAATTCAAATAAAAGTAGATTGAATTATAAGAGCTAACAATAATTATATATTTCGTTTATGCCTGCTTTTATAAAATACATCCAAAATGAGGAACATTATTCCGAAGTTCTTTCACGTATCACTTCTGTCCGTAAAACGCTATGGATAGGGACTGCTGATATTAAAGATGTATATGTAAAGCCAAATTCTTCTGCTATTCCTTTACTTGGTCAATTAGCAGATTTGCTTAAACGCGGTGTGGGAGTGCGTTTGGTTCACGCTAAAGAACCTGGCTCTAATTTTCAAGAAGATTTTGATAAGTTTCCTGTTTTAATAACAGAATTAGAACGAGTTTTATGCCCTCGCGTTCATTTTAAAATGATGATTTTTGATTTAGAAACTGTTTATATCGGCTCTGCAAATTTAACTGGTGCCGGTATAGGAATGAAAAGTCCAAATCGTAGAAATTTTGAATCTGGAATTTTAACGAACGAACCTAAAATCGTAGAAGCTGCAATAGAACAATTTGATTCTCTTTGGATGGGAACTCATTGTGCCAAATGTGGTCGCAAAGACTTTTGTCTTGATAGAATTAAATAAACTTTAAACGCTTAGTTACAGGCATTTAAATTATTCAGAAAACTCAATATTGTTCTCTTTTATTTTCCGCCACAATGTTGTTCTACTGATACCTAATATTTTAGCTATTTCGTCTAATTTTTCACCTTTAAGTTGTGTAAGAGTATGTATTATATACTGTCGTTCTAATTCGCCTAATGTCAATATTTTTTCTTTCCCAGAAAGTTCTGGCAACAAAGGCAAAGGTTCTTCAGGTTGTTGTTCCTGTAAAGATAACAGCATCCGAGCCGAAGGCAAATTCTCTTGCAAAACAGTTTCAGGCAAATCTTCTAAACGAATAATTCCACCTTCAGAAAGAACAATTGCATGTTCAATAATGTTTTCCAATTCTCGGATATTTCCAGGATAGCGGTAAGCGGCTAAAGCCATTTGGGCAGCAGGATCTAAGCCATTAACTTCTTTTCCATGTTCTTGCTTATACTTTAAAATGAAGTAAGAAACAAGCCGAGGAATCACTATCTGACGTTCGCGTAAAGGAGGTAAATGCAAATGAAATGTATTCAACCGGTAATAAAGGTCTTCACGAAATTTACCTTCGAGCATTGCTTGTTTTAAATTTTTATTTGTTGCTGCAATAATCCGAACATCTAAGTAACGATTTTCAGAATCCCCAACCCGACGAATTTCTTTATTCTGTAAAAAACGAAGTAATTTAACTTGAGTAGCTAAAGAAAGTTCACCGACTTCATCTAAAAATAAAGTGCCTCCTGAAGCCGCTTCAAATAAACCTTTCTTATCTGCTATTGCTCCAGTAAAAGCTCCTTTTCGGCTACCGAACAATTCACTTTCAACAATATTTTCTGGAATGGCACCACAGTTTACAGCAATAAAAGGTTCTGAAGAACGCTTACTTAAGCGGTGCACCACATTCGCCAGAAATTCTTTACCCGAACCAGACTCCCCGGTAATCAAGACCGTACTAGTTGTCGGCGCTATTTTATAAACCGTTTTCAATATCTTACGCATTTCTGGAGTATCTCCCAAAAGGGAATCCAAAACGTGATCTTCCATTAAACGGTTTGCTGAAGTTTCTCTTTGTTGCTGTTTACACTTTTGAGCTATTTCTTCTAATGCAGAAATCTTTATAGGTTTCTTTAAATAACGGGAGGCTCCTCTAGTCAAAGCATTTTCTGCTATAGAAATTCCAGAAGTATGATCGGCCAAAACTATTATTTCTGCTACAGGGTGTCGTTCTTTTAAAAAAGAAACTATATCCAAGCCATCATGCAATAACAACTGTACATTGATAAAAGCCAAATCTATTGACTTTTGTTCAATAGTTGCAATTAAATCCCTTTCAGTAAGAACAGGCAACAAAACCGATTCGGGCAAATGCCACGAATCAAAAACGGAGTGCACAAATTGTGCATCCGGATCAGCCAACAAAATTTGCATTTATTTCTTTCCGACAGTTTCTACTATTTCTTTTGCTTTCGCTAAAATAGCTTTACGGTCTAAAGGCTTAGCAAATGATGCTGCTACATCAAAGTGATCGGCAGTTACTAGATAGTCATCTGCACTCATCCGTCCACCACCACTGATGGCAATAACGCGGTCCAACATTCCAAGACGTCTTAAATCCAGAATTACTTCAAATCCATCTTGTTCTGGCATGATGATATCTGTAATGATTACATCATAAGGATTTTTTGTATAAAGCACCTGAGCTTCCTGCCCATTCTTTGCTGTATCAACAGAATATCCTTCTAATTCAAAGGTTTCTCTGAGCAAAAAATTGATTTGCTCATCGTCGTCAATTATAAGCACTTTTGCCATAATCATCTCCTTCGTTATTTTCCATCAACGGCCAATATACACTAAATGTAGTACCTTTTCCAAGAATTGATTGAACAATTATTTCTCCTTGAGCCTGTCTAACCAAAGAAATTGCCGAAGAAAGGCCTAAACCAAAACCTTCTCCTGGTGGTTTCGTGGTAAAAAACGGGCTAAAAATTTTCTGAAGTTCATTTCCTTTGATTCCTGAACCCGTATCTGAAATATCAATTCTAACATAAACTCCTGATGGAATAGTTTGAGAAAAACCTTCTTGGTGAGGTTCTTTTAAATAGACTCTTTCTACAAAAAGTCGAAGTTCTCCTCCAGATTCTTTCATTGCAAAAACAGCATTATTGATTAGGTTTTGCAACACACGGAATAAATCCATTTCTACACCTTGTAAAAATATATCTGATTCAGAAGAACCGGAAACTATCACAATATTAGGCGGTAAAGTCAAACGAACTTGCGTTATAAGATCTTGTAATAAAATAGTCAATCTAAAAGCCTTTTTAGTTTCTTTTGTTTGCTTGAGTTGCCGCACTCCTGTAAGCATCTGACTTATAATAATTTTCGCTCTATGACAAGCTTTTTCTATTTCTTGTAAATATTTGTTTGTCCGGCTTGTTTCTTCTACTGTTGCCATTGCTAATTCACAAAAACCTTGTTGGGCTCCTAAAATATTATTAAAATCATGAGCGATACCACCTGCAAGAGAACCTAATTCTTCTAATCGTGTTCTTTGTTCTTCTCTTGCTCTAAAATGTTTTCGCTCTTCTTCTATTTTCATGGATTCTGTTAAATCTTGTACTAATCGAATCACAAAGTATTCATCATTTTCCATAGGAACCGGTAAATAAGTAATATGTTCTGCTATTGCAATATCACCACTTTCACCTTCTTTGTATTCTATTTTATCGTAATGCCCTACTTTCCCTTGCAAAGCATCTTTTTCAGATTCACGAAGTTCTGGTTCAACAGACGACAAACCATACAAGTCTCCCGCATATTTTTTATCGGGAACATTTTGTAAAATATAGGTTCCACTTTGATTTTTTACAGCAACTCTAAATGGAAGATTATCTATTAAGGTTTGCAACAATCTTTCTTTACTGCGGCCTTCTTCATAAACTTTCAGCATTTGTTGCTGTGACTGCAATTCTCTTTGCATGGCTCTAGCTTTAAACGCTTCATACTTACGCAAAATGGAATTTTCGGCAGTTACATCAGAGAAAATCAACATATAATGTTTTGAGCCATACCAGAAAGCATCTTGAATAACAGAGACCAAAAACGAACGAGAAATATTACGCATAACCAACAAGATGGATTGTCTAAAACTAGATTCAAATACATTTATCTGCGGGAAAATATTTTGTATGTTCATTTTTTTTAATCGTTCTTCAGACAAATGCAATAAAAAAGGAGCTGCCGTGTTAGCAAAACTAATCCAACCTTTTTCATTATAAACAATAACACCATCATTTATAATATGGTCTACATGAAATGAAATTTTTTGCTGCTGTGTGTATTCAATTTTAGGAATCAAATTTTGATAAAAAGCCAAAAGAAAAATAGAAGCCCAAACTTGTGTGTTTTTTAGAAATGACATGTGGTCTGCTCCACCATAAAAAACATAAGGGAGAAATATATCCTGACCAAGAGCTAAAAAACCAAATAAGAATAATATCGCGGCTATCCGCATATAATAAAATTTTTCTTGCACTTCCCACGACTCTATCCCCCACAAGAGTGCGTTAATACCACTGATAATAAGCGAAGGTACAACTAACAGAAAATAACCTGATATCGTTATCATTACAATTAGGTAATCTCCTAATACATCAAAAGGCTCAGCAAATAAACAAATGAAAAATAAAATCCAATAGATTAAAATCCCAGCGAAAGTATATATGGTTAAAAATTTTGATGGCTTACGGTCAAATGCTATAACAAATGTTCTATAGACAAAATAACCAAATGGCAACCAAAAAAAAGTTTGAATCATAAAAACAGTATTTACAATAATAGGCATATCAAAAAGATGCGTATTAAGGTTAATTGGATTGGGTAATACTGTTATAAGCGAACAAAAATTCCAACCTATTCCTAATACTAAAAGCGTTCTGAATAATCGCATTCTAGTTTTTTGTGCCGAAAACATCTTGTTGTGAAAAAAGATTACACACAACACAAAAAGGCAAACCAAAACCATATACGCAAAACTTAAATTTGCTTTTATTAAAAATTCACCATTCATATTTTCTAATTTAAGTTTTCAAAAGGCAATAAAACCTTTTTTTTTTGAAAAATCATAAAATATTTTTCTTTGTTAGTGAAATTTTCAAAACCGCTAACAAAAAAGTCCGGATTCTTTACAAGAACCCGGACTTTAAAACCTTATTTCATTTTAACGTTTAAACCCAAAAGTAACCATAGAAGATTTATCGCTATAAATAGGCTTTTTATTATCACCTTCATCTGGATACTCTGCTACATACACAGCCTTGGCTTCAAAGTCAAATTTACCAATAAAGGCTCCACTTCCTATTTTTCGGCCTTCTAATGAAACAGGCGCTTCTTCTTGTGAACACCACTCTAAGTAGAGAGTCAAAACATTGTTCGCTGTCACAAACTCTCTTAACTCATCTAAGTTGAATTGGTAGCTCATTTTATTTACAAAACTACCCTGGTTATTGTAAAGCATTAACGCTATTTCCATACGATAAAGCCGTTTATATTCTCCTAACTCTGTTTTATCATGAACTTCTGGTAAAGTTATATCTAGTCTAAATACAGGGCCAGCATGCTTATAATCTTTTGCTATAGAAGCGTTCACTTTTTCAAGAGTTTCTTTTCCAGAAGCAATCAATTTTTCTCCAGCTTCATTTGCTACCGTCAAACGGAAATGTTCATCTTCTGAAAGTTCTTGCCCTGAATAAGGAACAATAGCAGGATCTTTCTTTGTCACAGAAGATTCCATTTTTACTTTGAATTTCACTTTATCAATAGCACCACTTACAGGAGTCCACGGATTTTCTTCTCCAGGGAAAAGTCCTGTTTTATCTTTATAGAAACTCTTATTAGCGTCTGAAATTAAACGAATAGAGTCACCAAACCAAACCGCATCTTCGGCATCATCTTTATAAAGGAATGTAACCTTTTTCAAACCATCACCATTCATAATAGAATATGGTTGCAAGAACACTCCACCAACACCTGCGCGACGACGTTCTATGTAATAACTATTACCTGAAACAGAATCCAATGGTTCTGACATGTTTACTTCTAACAAATCCATTTGTCCGCTATTGGTTTCCCGAGCACTCCACGAAGCAGACAAGATAATTGGAGGACAATTATCATTCAATGAATATGTTTTATCAAAGAAACCACCTTCTTCTCCTTTACGAGGCATAACAGAACCTTTACCATCTTTTGCTCCATAAGTCATCTTTTCATAAACACCCCTTGGGACATCAATACGAATTGCAGACGCAACATTTTGAATCGTATCAAATCCTGTAGTATCCACCACATAACTCCAAATCGTATCTATTTTCGTAACATTTATTGTAGAATCTTGAAGCCCGCAAGCATACTGAAGAGTATTGCCTAGAGAATCCTGGACTTTTACAGAATCCCAAACATTTAATGCAGAATCAAAAACAACTTCAAACTGATCGCACCAAATCGTCTTTTGTCCAACCACTTCTTTATAAATGGTTTTCTTTTCTTCCATTGAAGAATCAACTACTGCCGTAATAGGTTTTGCGTACTTTTCGCCATATACTGTATCCACATTCCAACCACCAGAAGGTTGTTTAAATGCTACATATACAGCAGGATTTCCCCAATAAACATCAAAACTATCAAGCATATCCTTATCGCGTAAAACCTTTTCAAATTCCAGATAAATTTCATCAGGCTTACCATCTCCTGTTTCATCACTTATCTGAGCAAATGTCACTGGAACCGGACGTACAGATTCAGCAATTGTTCTTGGCCCGGCACAATTTGTCAAAGTATTCATGGCAATATCAGAAATAACAAATGTTTCTGCGACTTCTGCCAAGAATCCTTTTTTAACAACAGTACCATTAGTATTACCTTCAATTACATACAACCAACTTTTTCCGTTATCAGTCGTGGATACATTTTTGACCGATATTCCCATTTGGTCAATTTCAGAAGTTCCATCTGTTACGCGTAATGGCCATGCCGTTTTTGATGGTAAAACAACTGGTTCTGTAAATGCCACTTTCAATGTATCCTGAATGCTACGGGGTTCTTCATTTTCAAGCATTGTAATACTTAAAAGTTGTGGAGAAATTTTATCCGTTAAGACTATTTTTTCTGTTGTGGCTGTTCCCTTTTCTGTCATATAGAAAACAACCGTTCCAGATGGTGAACCTGTTTGAGGAACCATATCTTCATTCAAAGCAAAGGTTGCGGTCATTCCATCTATAGAACTTGGTTTTGTCATAAATGTAATTGCAGAAGATGTTGCAGTAGAATCAAAAGCAAATTCTGCACTGTCTAAAGAAATTCCATCACCAAAAGTACTTCCGCCAAATGTTGCCATAACAACATCTCCAAGAGCATTACAATTTTCGTCATAAATTGCTGCAATTTGCGGAACAGGGTGCGTTGGATTTGCAAAGAAAGATTGTGTTACAATATCTTCTGGGTCTTCTGCATCCATATAGATAACAGTCAAAGTATCGCCACCAAAGAACGAAAATTCCGGGTATTTTGCATCTTTAGAATCAACAGGTGTCAACAAATCACTTTTAAATTCTCCGGTTGTTTCATTTGTACGTTTTAAAGATACACTAATCGTATCACCAGTTCTTGAATTTACAACTTTAGCTTCAATTGATTCATTTTGTTTATTGTCTTTATCCTTTACAACAATAAAGAATTTAGCAGAGCCATCTGTCAAAGCAGGACTTGAAACCGAAGAGCCATTTTCTTGCAAAAGCGTCAAAATACCAGCTGTTCTATCGCCCTTGCTATATTGGATGTAATAACTGCGGTTGACAAATGCGCAGCCGCCATTTTCAATACAAGCTTCACATTCCAGATCAGGACCAGCAAAAATAGTCACATCTACTTTATTTGTTCCGATAGATAATTTAACAGGAATATCTAAATCAAATTTGCCTGTTGCCTTGTTATAAATAGCAGCTGTTTTCAATTGTTCTTTACTTAAAGCAACGCCATTAACCCAAATAGAAGTCACAAAACCACTTTCAGTAATAAAAGCATTTCCTTTAATACGCATTGTACTTGTTGTAGAATCAATTTGTATATAAGAACCATTTGAAACATTAAACGGAGCGTCCAATGAAACAGTCATTTCGTAATTAGCTCGTTTCGTAGTCATTTCTTGATAAGATGGGCTAAAACCAGAAACAAATTCATCTTTACGATAGACAACGATATAGGGGTTAACAGGAGCTAAATCGCTATCTCCAAAATCTTTGTCTGCATCTAGCATCCCTTCATAATCAGCACCATCTTCTTCACGAGTATGTGGAGCCCAACTCCAATCACCTGTTGTTGCAGACATCCGTTTTTGTGGCGTAGATCTCAAAGGATCACATTTTCCATTTTGATAAAGCCCTACTGAAAAACCTAAATCCATACGCATACGAGACGATGATTTGATAGTTGTAGAACCTAAAGGAATTGGATAATACCAAGAATACATCCCTGTAGCCGCATCATAAGTATCTTCTAATTTAACAGGCATAGCTCCACGCAAAAGCCCCCGGATTTCACTATCTGTTTCACATGGTTTATTGAAACCAGCTTCATCGTAAGCTTGACAAATATCTAAATCTATCATTAAAGCACATTCTGCCACTTGATCTTCTCGAGCCGTTAAATAAAGACGCAAAGTCAAACTATCAAAAGCTCTGTCTTCATTGTTATAAATGTTCATGTTAATAAAATCAAGACCAGTAAATTCATATTGATAGGTACGAACTTCAAAATCGTATTGCATCACAGGAGTGGTGAATTTTAATGGATTCCCTTTTTCGTCAACACTACGGCGAACGCCATTACTTTCTACAACATAGTAGTAAGTTGTCTTTTCTTTTAAACCGCCAATTTTTACATAATGGAAATTAGTCGGAATACCAGAAACATCAGCGTTCGCATCTCCTGTATTCCAAGCCATTTTATCATAAGTCGTTAAAACGGTATCCCAATAAATTTTAGACTCGTACTGACCATTCGGCGTAAACCACATTATTTCAGCACTATCTGCCGACAAGTTACAAACTTTAACATTCTGAATATCTGCTGACGGAGGTTCGCTTGCAAGTGTTGTAAAATAGAAAGGTGTACTTGTGCTATCCACCAACCACTTTGTGGCGTATTTTTCGCTTCTTGAATTAATAGCCACCACCTTAAAATAATAAGTAGTTCCGTTCTTTAAACCTTTCAAATGAATAGTATGCTTGACTCCAGGAACAGAATCCAAAGCCATTTGATTAAAAGGTCCCGTTTCACTTTCACTATAAAGGATCATAGACTGACCACGAACATCTTGAATTATATTGACAATCGCAGAGTCATAACCTACATAACGGATTTCAACATTAACATCTTTCGGAGCTCGTCCCAAATCTTCTGCCCGTGTAGCCATCGCGCCAGCAGCAAGGAACATAGCAGTGCCGTCAATACAAGTTTCAGAAAGATGATAATCTTCCCAACTCATCGTTGATGGTGCCCAAGCATTTATATCCCCTGGAGTTACACCACCAAAAAGAGCGCCAACCGGCGGATTATATACATAAGCAGCCCCTGGCATATTTTTTCCTTCTGGGTTTGAAGCACGATGGTGAGGGTGAGCATCATTTTTGTCTCCGACACCAAGCATAAAAGAAACATCCCATGGGTTCACACCAAGCATATAGTTCATCTGATTGATACCCAATTGGCGCATTTCAGCCGATTTCCAGTTTTGTTGCCCCTTTTGTGGCAAACGAACGCCTTCTAAATCTTTAGCTACATCAGCATACGCAAAAACTTCGAAAATATTTCCTGCTTGATAGCGGTTGTAAATCCATGTTTGGTCAGTTTGCATATTATACCAAAGCGTACCAAAAGAAATATTAAAAGGATTGTTACGTCCAGGAATTGAAATAGAAGACCCACCAGTAGAAGCAACGTTACTCAAGTTTTCTGCAAGGATGTAAATAACATTTTCTGCATACCACAAACGATCGGAAGGACTAATCCCATATTTTACAGAAGTCTCATCGTCTTTTAATAAAAGTTTATAGAAAGCATAAAGAGTGTAAGTATAAGCATTTGCCCAACTCGTATTTTTCATACTTTTGCGCATACCATCACGTGTTAAAGCAAACCAACCTCCGCGGAAAAATCCAGGACCTGGTTCCTGAGGACTTGCATAAGACTGTTCTTCTACAGCATCATTCAAATAACTCATGTCAGGATTTGCAGGGTCATAAGCCGCATAATGGAGGGCAATGGCAGCTAATCCCAAATCATCATGGGATTCATTGTTTCCGTTATAAGCAGGACTTGACCAACCATCTGGAATGGTATTATAAACAAATGGGCGCCCATTCCCATAAGTTGAGTTACCTAATTTTAAATTTTTAGCAAAATCATACAAATCTTTTGCCACCATTAAACAAGAATCCGCAAAATCTTTATCATACATTGCATATTCTTTTGAAAGCAAAGCAAGGCCTGCAGCTATCTGTCCAGAAATATTTGAACCTAATTCACCGAGACGCAAATCTCTTTCATGAGGGCCGCCACGACCAGTTAAAGTCAAAGGTAAAGCATCTTGATTTTCAGGGCGCCCCCACCAACCATGGTCTGCACCAAAATTGCCGACAGAAACGACCATATTATCAACAACGCCTTCAGCAAAACGATAGGAATTCAGGAAAAAGTCAGCACCATGTTTTGCTTCACGAAGAATATCCGGAATACCATCTGTATTGACCGTTTCCCCATGATTATATGCATAATTGTCTTCATCTCTATCAGGATTTGCTGCAGCCATAACAGAAAGGACCATAAAAGCATACGCTTGTGTTTGTGATTCTTTTAAATGGTCGCCACAATCATACCAGCCACCGGCAAGTGCACCTTCCTTACTTGTAAAACCAGCAACACCACCAATTCCTTGAACAAAAGAACCAGCTCCATCTTTTGTATGAGAAGGCTCATGGAACCAAGATTCTGAATTACCGCTACGATTAATCCCATAAAATTTAATCGTCGCATCTCGAACCATAGAATAAACTCTATCACTCACGATAAAAGAGGCAGAATATTCTTTCCCAACTTTTATGCGCATGCGTTCATTTTCAGGCAAGGAAAAAGAAGCCAAATTAGCAACGCAGACTGTGCCTTCTGGGCCTACAGTTTCAGCAGAATAACGTTCTTTCTTGTTTGTCGCAGCATTTGTACCTGCAACAATTTTCCAAGAAGACTGTGTTGGTAAACCTGTGGAAATAAATTCACCTCCTGTTGCGATTTCATTTCCTTCCAAATCAACAACAGAAAATTTTTCAGAACAATCTCCAGCAGAAACATAATAGAATTGCTTTTCAGGGTCATCTGGTAAATATCCAGCTTGATTTATACGAATTCTACCTATCCGCAAGTTTCTTGCATCAAGAAATGCTTGGTTTAGTGTATCAGGAACCAGAGCATTAGGTTTAAAATCCTGAGGAATAGCACCTACTTTAGGAACTGGATTTCTCTTATAAGGGCTTGGGACAAATTTACTGAAACTTTCAACTGTTCCGCCTTCTTCGACAGAAGCAGTATCCCAAACCATAGGCCAAATAGGTCTAATCAAGTCATAAGGGGTGGGTTGTTCTTGTTCAACAGCAAAAGTATTCGCTACGAATAAAAACAAAAAAGCAACATAACAAAGAAACGGCACTATGTGTCTCCTTTTTTCAAAAAACCCAATTTCAAACACCCATTGACGATAGGAAAGTTAAAACTTTTTCTGCTATCTTGGAGAATGTTAAACAAAATATTACAATCATTAGCCCTATATTTTTGTTTATATTTTCGCCCATGAGAATGTTTGGTCATTTAAAAGCTATTCCGATGGCTCTTTTGGGGCTATCTTTTGTTTTTTTCGCTTGTTCTTCTGAATCTTCGTCATCGAGTTCTGAAGATTCTCCTGAAACAGAATATTCCTCAACTAAAGGCGAATCTTCTTCTAGTGAATCCGATAAAGATTCTAATGAAAAAAGTTCTAGCTCTACTGCTAAAGATGAACCTGCTGTTTCTGAAAAAAGTAGTTCTTCTGTAATGCAAGAAACTGTTAGTGGGCAAGAAGCTCTTAATGAACCTCAAAATAAGATCAATGGTTCTTGTGGCCCATCTTCAAACAAAATAAATAAAGGAGATATAGCTACTTGGCAATTTTTCCGGGATGAAGGCGAAGTCTGGGATCAGATTTTAGCTCCGTTTGTCTGGACTTTTGAAGGAACTGCATCTAAATCAATTCAAGGAAATGGTTTAAACCAAGTCAACATCCGCTATGACAATTCCGGGACTTACACGGCATCACTTTTAGTGGATGGTAATTCCGTTTTATGTGATACTCTGCAAGTACAAGGAGTTCCTATTGTAATAGAATCTTGTGAACCAACTCCTGCTAGTGCTATCGCCGGCGATATTATTTCTTGGAAAGTAGTTTCAAAATCTGATTCACCTATTAAAAGCTATTCATGGTCCTCTGACTTTGGAACAGTTAATGCCAATGGTGCCGAAGCCTCTTTAACTACTGAAAGTTCTATGCATAAAAAGAATGTTTTTGTAACTGTCAATGTAACAAACGAAGACAAAACCACAGAATCCTATGCTTGCAAACCAGTCACAGTTATTGACCCTAATATGGTAGATGTAACTATCGCTCATTCTGGCATTTCTGATTCTACAAAGCAAGTATTCCCAGGTGGTCAAACCATTGTAGCGCAATACCCTTCTAATGCCGTAAATTGTCAAATGGTGTGCGGAGCCCAAGGAAATGGTGTCATACTTGAAGTTGATGGCGTTGCACATACCATTGATTATTCATTAAACATCACGCCTGAATCTTGTAAAGATGGGGCTGCTGCTGGGTCTAAAATAACGGTAACAGCATCAATGAATGTTTATTGTTACGTTACGTATTAACTATGTTGGTTTTAAAGATTTTGTATTAACACGGCACAAAGACTAGAATCTTTAGTCAAGCCTGTTCCTGTGAAATCTGCGCTTTGGGAACGTTTCCAGATTATTTGGGCGTTCCCACATATTTTTTTGACATTATTCAAAGCTTTTTGTGCAAAATTTTCTAACCGAAAAGCACTGTAATTAGAACTTACCATTAAAAATCCAGCAGGAGCAAGAACAGCTGCAGAAGCCTCAACCAAAGAATCCAAGTCTCGCTGCACATTAAATGAAAACCCCTTAAACCGAGCAAAACTAGGCGGATCCAGAACTATTATATCAAACAATTTTTCTCTTTTTTTTGCCCAGGCTAAATATTCAAAAGCATTTCCTTTAAAAAATTCTCCCGGCAGACATTCTAAAGCATTTAACGCGTAATTGAAACGCCCCTTTTCAAGAATTTTCCCACTGATATCAACATTCACAGCCATTTTTGCACCCCCTACCCTTGCATGGACGCCAAAGCTACATGTATAGCTAAAGAGATTCAAAATATTCTTATTTAAAGCTCTTTGTTCTATATCTTCCCGAATTTCACGCATGTCTAAAAAAAGCCCTGGATTCACCGTATCTTCAAGATTCACTTGAAAAAAACAATTTCCTTCCCGAACTATGGTAATAGGATTATTTCCCCACACAACATGCATTTCTGGATTTTCCAGAGCTTTTCCTGAAGGCGATAAACGATATTTTACAACAAAATATTCTGGTTGCAATAGCTCTAAAACAGCTTGAGAAATTAAAGATTCTTTTGAAAGTAAATCCGTAGAGAAAAATTGGGCTTGATAATGCTTTCCAAACCTATCTAAAGTAAACCCTGGAAAGCCATCAGAAGCACCATTTACTAAGCGAATGGCCTCTGTTTTAGCAGAAAAAACAGCTCGTTTGGCAATACTTTTTCTCAATAGAGACAAAATTTCGGTCATTTTGTTCCAAGCCTCTAAAAATCTTTTATTTTTTTATTGTTTTCACTATTGTTGATGGTTTTTTGGTTTGCTATATCACTACTAACGCAAAGAATAATAGAAAAAAAATGGGTATGCTTATGCATCAAATACCTAACGAAGATATTTCTTGGCTCAAGAACAAAGTACAGCACATTGAGCCGCTCTCCATCAACGAGGAGAAAGAATTATTTCATTTAATTTCTCAAGGAAATAAAAAAGCGCGGGATAAACTCGTTGAAGCCAACATGAAGTTTGTTATTAGCGTTGCTAAAGAATATAGCTATGCTAATCTATCTACTTCAGACCTTGTTGCAGAAGGTACAATCGGGCTTATACGAGCCATTCAAAGTTTTGATTACACACGAGGATTAAAATTTATAACCTATGCCGTTTGGTGGATAAGGGCTTTTATCACACGAGCAGTAAACGAACAAGGTTCTCTTGTCCGACTTCCTGCAAACCAACAACTAAAACTCAGACAAAGTTTACGAAAAAACAAATCAGGTGAAACTTTAACTGAAGAAATCAGAATGTTACAGCAAATTGCTGATGGAAATATATCACTGGATAAAAATTTGCTTAACGAAGATTCTGTACAACTCAATGAAATTCTTTCCGACCCAACAGAAGAAACTCCTCAAGCCATGCACGAAAAAGAGAATCTTCACTTATTCTTAAATAAGCTTTTCCGAAAACTCCCTCCCAGAGAAAACGATGTATTAAGACGCCTCTATGGTTCATCTCAATCAAAAGATGTTTCTCAAAACATCCGAGAAATCAGTGAAACTATGGGACTTTCAAGAGAACGTATCCGTCAATTACGTGACCAAGGGATTAAAAGAATAACACAATTAAATGATGACGGGCATTACAATACAGAAATTTATGCTTTTTATGCTCTGGCAGATAAACCTGAAAAAGTTTAAGGCTTTTTCATTTGTAAAACTTGTTCTACAAATTCACCTACTTCTTCAAATTTACGATAAACAGAAGCAAAACGAACGTAAGCCACAGGGTCTACTTTTTGAATCTTACGCATTACTAAATTTCCAATCTGATCATAAGAAACTTCTTGAGACTCTAATGCAAAAAGTTCATTTTCAACGCTATCTACAATTTCATTAATTGTATCCATACTGACAGGACGTTTTTTACAAGAAGTCAATATGCCATTTAATAATTTATCCCGTTGAAATGGTTCACGACGATTATCTCTTTTTATAACCGTTAACGCTACTGTTTCAACATATTCATAGGTCGTAAAACGACGAGAGCAAGCAAGACATTCTCTACGCCGCCTAATCGACATTCCGCTCATGCGACTATCAACTACTTTATCTTCATCATTTTTACAATAAGGGCAAATCATAGTACCTTAAATATATGATTTTTATTTAAAATAATCTGCTATTTTATTGCTTATAAAAAAATACAATTACAAAAAAGAGATTAAATGCCTAACATGTAATCTCTTTTTTGTAAGAATCTGCTTTTTAACCACGCTTTAAATGCTTTAAAAGGACTTCTTGATCTAAAACTGGCATATAATCTTCATATTCTAAGCCACAATCCAAAATGAATTGAGTCAACAATTTTTTGGCCGCTAGGAGTAGTTCATCAGCTTTCCAAGGTTTGTCAAAATAATTGTCTATATGAGCTTCATTAATCGCACGAATTGTATCTGCATGCCCAGCTTGCCCTGTCAAAAGAATCTTTCGTGTTTTTGAAAAACGCACATCAGTATCTACATAGCGCAATAAATCGACTCCGACTTCATCACCTGGCATAACATGATCAGAAATGACAAGCCCAACTTTTTCACTTTTTCCGTCTAATTCCAAAAGCAATGCTTTTGCATCTTGAACAGAATCAGCTGTTTCTATTCGGAAAAATTTTTCAAGTGGTTGGAGATCCCGAGTAATAGTTTCTAAAACTTCAGGTTGGTCATCGACACAAAGAATGTTAATTTTTTCCATATTCATCTCCTAGAAGAAGTTTTACTTTGAAAATAGTTTTTTTCTTATCAGAGTCAATAGTTATTTCACCTTCATAACTATCTACTAAACGCTTCACAATTGTCAAGCCTAAGCCTAACCCAAACGACAAACCATTCTTTTTTGTCGTAAAATCTGGTTGAAATATTTTTTCTTGTAATTCTTGTGGTATTCCAGGTCCGTTATCTTGTATTTCGGCAAATAAAAATGTTCCGTCAGAATAATAAGAAACCCGAATTTCTGGATTTTCTGTTTTAGCTTCTTTTAAAGCATCGGTAGCATTTTTTATCAAGTTCACCCAAATCTGAGCTAATTCAGTTCTATCGGCAAACATCTCTAAATCTTTAAATTCTTCTTTAAAATCTGTATAAAGCGTAATGCCTTTTAAATTTTGTTTTAATAAAGCTATCGATCCTTCAAAAGATTGGTACACTTTTATTCCAGCTTCTCTTTTAAAATGCGAACCGCCTAAAACTCTTACAGAACGAACAATACCAGAAGCATGTTCTGCGGCCATTTTCATGTCTCGTAAATCATGCCCTAGAACCCAATACATCGAACGTTTATCTATTTCTTTTGAAAAATTTTTCCCTAATTCTGAAAGTAATTCTTCTGTTGGTGCCATTTTAGCCAATGTTTTCGCCTGTGAAGCGGGCAAATTAAAACGTTCTTCATAATCTCTTGCTTTTTGACGCATTTCTCCACTAGAAAGAATTCTATCACATTCTTGTCCTAACTTAAACAATTTATGTTCTTTCGGTTTTATTGAGAGAATCGCTTGTTCAACAAATGTGGTAATGTACTCTGTTTTCCGAGCTAGAACCCCTACTGCATTATTCAATTCATGAGAAAGGCCTGCAGCTAATTGTCCAAGTGTTGCAGCCGTTTCAATTTTATTTAATCGATAAAGAGCGGTTTCTTTTTCTTGCCCTTGATCCACCAAACGTTGGTAACGCAAAGCCATTTCATGAATCATAATAGGCATAAACTGCTCTACAAAAGTTCCGTATTTTTCTGGTTCTATCGGTAAAGTTCCTGCTTCTATGTAGGCAATTTCAGAATTTTCACTTGCTTCTACAGTCATTAAACTAACTGAGCCAGAAAAGAAGCTATATACTCCTATAAAATCGCCTCTTTGAGCAAAAAGAACATTAATACTACGCTCTTCTTGCCAAGCTGTATTATGGACGATTTGTTTCCCATTTAATGCTCCAGAAACAACCAAAAACAAACGATTATTGCATTCTCCTTCCCGCAATAAACATTCGCCTTTTTTTAAAAAGATCCGTTTTTCTGGTGCAGAAAAATAAGCTTGTTTAAGCCGTTCTATTTTTTCAGACAAATTTCCGAATATATCCATAAGCTATATCTATATTATTTTGTTTTTTTTACAAATTCTAAAAACGTATTTTCCTAAGACTTTTTTATTTCTATGCAAATAATCACTTGGTATACACAAAAAAAAATGCCCTTCCGGGCATTTTAAACTTTATTTAAAAAAAGACTGGAATTAATCTTTAATTTTAGACCACTGCAAAACACCTTTACGGTATATGTACATATAACCGGCTTCAAGAATCACTAAAAAGCCAATTAAAATAAGCAATGGAGACCAAGAATCTATCTTAAGGTATTGAACGGCCCAAGGATAAAGAAATGCTACTTCCAAATCAAAAACAAGAAAAAGCATTGCTACCATATAATACTTTACCGGATAACGTTCATTAGCGGTACCCGAAACGTGAGCCAAACCGCATTCATAAGACGAGCCTTTAATTTCAGCACGTTTAATTTTACCTGGATGTAAAATCCAGTTAGCAAACAAAAGTAACAATGGAACACAAAAAGCAATAACTGCTAAAATGGTTACCGCAAAGGTTGTATCGAAAATTTCAACATTACTCATATCCCCAAACATAATAAAAAACTCTATTTTCGGCACCCTTTTATTATGTTTCTTGAATGTAAAAAAAAGCAAATATGTTTTTTCTTGAGAAAAAAGGTATAATTTATAGGGTATGTCGTATAAAATTTCTGTTTTTTTACTTTTTTCTTTCATTTTTGGGTCATTTATTGCTTGTAGCGATGACTCTTCTTCTACAGCTCCTGTTATTGACGATTCCGTCACTGATGAGTCTGGGGCAAAATCTTCATCGAGTAAAGGAGAACAAAAAAAGTCTTCTTCTTCATTCAAACCAGGAACTGTTTATGACACATTAGTCATTGCAGATACGCTTGTGATAGTAAATCCTATTGAAACACCTTACTATACAAACGATTCTTCAGAATTCAGTTGGGACGAACTCATTTCTAATGATGAGCCATCTAGTTCTTCTGTTGAAACACAAAAACCTCAATCTAGCTCTTCTAGCACACCTAGTTCTTCTTCTGTCAAAAAAGAACCTTCTTCGTCAAGTGTAAAAGTGGACCCTCCTAAAGTAGAACCTCCTGTTATCCAAGGGGATTCTCTCATTGATACTCGTGATGGTAACGTCTACAAGCTAACAATGGTTGGTTCAACAATGTGGATGGCAACAAACATTAATTACGAAACTTCTAACGGTTCTTCTTGCTACGATGTCACAGATTGTTCAAAAGGTGCACTCTATGACTTTTCAGCATTAAGTGAAGTTTGCCCTTCTGGTTGGAGACTTCCTAGCCGCGATGAATTTGACGCTGCAAGCCAGGACCCAGATTTCCCTTGGTCTTTTGGTGGGCGAATGAAAAACTATTCTTACGCTTACCAAGGAAACATGGGCTTTTACTGGCTAGCCACGTCTGAAAAGTTTGTTGATGGCGATGTGGAAAATTGCTCCGGTGACAATTGTGCTATGATTTTTGTGAAAAAATCTCCTGACTACGGTGAAGGCGAATTCTTATTCCAAAAAGATTCTAAAGACAAAGGCTTTAGTGTCCGTTGTGTAAAGAATTAACCTGTCAAAAATAAGCAGCAAGGTTTTCAAAACCTTGCTTTTTTTATAATTTGTCCCTATGCAACATATTATCAAATACATTAAAACTTTAAATTGGAAATTCCTTATTGGTTTTGGAATTTTTTGCTTGCTTTGTGCTATCGCCAATAACTTAAGAGTTTCTGACGACAAATCTATTGAATGGATTGGTTCTCAAGAAATCCTCCAAAAGCCGGAAGACGTTCTATGAAAAAAGAAACAGTATTTGCTAGTATTCTTCTGCTTTTATCAACGTTATTAACTGCGTTCTGTGTTGCAGAGATTTCTTTCCCTGAAACATTTCTAACTGTTTCTGACAAAGATTGGTTCCTTGAATTTTTCCCAAATGGCTGGAAATACAACATACAAATCGGAGTTGGCGCTTTTCTGTTAGCGACGATTCTTATTATCCCTGCTTGGAAATTATCAAAAGAGTTCACGATAAAAGCTCTTGAAACTCTTTTCCGTGTAGGAATTGGTGGATTCTTTATCGCCTCTAGTTTGTTTAAAATAGAGTCTCCAAAAGAATTCGCTGTTTTAATGGCTCAGTATCAATTTTTCCCAGCACTTGGTTTAGAATTTCTCAATAATATTTTTGCTCTTATGTACCCGCAACTTGAATTCTGGTTCGGACTAGCTTTAATTGTTTCGCCATTTACCAAAGAAGCGGCTTTAGTCATATTCCTTATGTTTATTTCTTTTATTATTGCTTTATCTTGGGCGATATTTCATGACTTGGGTATTACTTGTGGTTGCTTTAATATTGAAGGGGCTCAAGATAAAAATGAAACCTGGACTTCTCTTATACGCGACTTAATCTTACTTGTTCCTAATTTCTGGTTATTACTACGCCCCAATAAAACCCTTTGGAATCTTTGGCGAAAATGAATATAAAAAGTCCCGGGCAACCGGGACTTTTTATATTCATTTTCAAATTTAATCTAATGTGTGTACCAACAAGCCATCTCTAAGTTTTGGTTCAAACCAAGTACTTTTAGGAGGCATAATTTCACCAGCATCAGCTATTGCCATTAACTGGTCTAATGTTGTTGGATACATAGCAAATGCACAAGCACATTCTCCAGAATCTACTCGACGCACAAGTTCTCCTAATCCACGAATTCCACCAACAAAATCTATTTGAGAAGATGTTCGAGGATCTTCAATACCAAACATTGGTGAAAGAACATGCTTTTGTAAAAGAGCTACATCAAGGCTATCTACTGGCCCTAAATTATCAAGCAATTCTTCGCGGAATGAACAGGCGTACCAAGTTTTTTCTAAATAGAGATTGACTTGATTTTGTTTCGAAGGACTCTGCATAGAATCAAGTTTTTCAATCACAAAAATATTTTCCAAATCTTTAAGTAACTGTTCAGCGGTTCTACCATTTAAAGATTTTAAAACGCGGTTATAATCCAATATTTTCAAATGAGTGGAAGGGAATAATATTGCCAAATAACGGGTATATTCTTCATCACCTTTATGATTTTCGTCTAGTTCTTTACGAGCAAGAGCTGCTCTTGCCCCCGCTGCACTACGATGATGCCCATCAGCAATATAAGAAACAGGAATTGCTTCAAAAGATTTTCTAATAGCAGCAATTTCTGCATCATCTTCGATAATCCAAACCGTGTGTCCAAATCCATCTTTTTCAGAAACAAAATCATAAAGAGGTGCACGTTCTCTTACTTTTCCAAATAAATCAAATTGTCCAGAATCACGATAAGTTAAAAATACAGGACCTGTATTTGCATTGGTAGTAAGCACATGGCGCAAACGGTCTTCTTCTTTATCAGCACGCGTCAATTCATGTTTTTTAATGGTTCCGTTAAAATAATCTTCTGCTCGGACACAGCAAACAAGACCATATTGTTCTCTACCATCCATTGTTTGGCGATAAACATAAAGGCAATCTTTCTTTTCATGAGCAATAACACCTTCGGCAATCATTTTGTCCAAGTTGTTTTTTGCATGCTGATAAACTTGTGGGTCATAAGCATCGACAGAATCTGGTAACTCTAATTCTGCACGCGTTACACGTAAATAAGAATGCGGAAGTCCTGCCGCCATTTCTTTTGCTTCAGCCCTATTCATTACATCATAAGGCAAAGCTGAAATTTCACCTGCTTCTTCTGGGTTTACCGGGCGAAGCGCTTTAAAAGGGTAAATTTGCATCATAGTCAATTTTTCCTTGTTTTGTACTTGTTTAATTTTTTCATCTCTACGAATTTGCTTTAATAGTTCAACGTCTTCTTTAACAAGACTCTGCATAAATTTGCTTTTCATTTTTAGATGCCGTTTTTTACGATATAAAACAACAAAATAAGCTATCCAGAAAAACAAAACTCCAAAGACTGCAGCAACAATCGTGATTCCTATCAAAAAGGCAATAAAATGCCCAGCTGCATTACTCCAAAGTTCTTGAACGACACTGACGACATTACTAAAAGAGAGTGTTTTTATTTTTTCTAAAAAATCAAAATTTATCGGTGGAGGCTCTATTATTGCACATCCAATAAAATACCCCGCTGGATAAAAAAATCCAAACTGCGTAACTGGATTAGCTACAAATGATGCCACGGTTCCTGGAATTTTAGGCAACCGAAAAAGAGCACAAAAAGCTATAGTTAAAATAATTGCTATCCCAATAGTTGGCCAAATACCAATAAAAACTCCGGCAAAAACAGAAAGCGCTACTTTTAAAGCATCTTGTCTTACAGGAAACATTCTATTCACATTTACTCGCCATATCCTAACATACCTTGAATTAGGATTCGGCTTACGTTCTACCTTATTTTTCATAGTGTTTACAATGTAGCTATTTATTCTAGAATTTTACAGAGAAACTTCTAGAAACATTCCTTTTGAGGAAAGAAAAAACTTTCTAAATTATTACACATGTCTAATTTGATATCTAAAGATGGCTTTGAAAAATTAAAAGCCGAATGGGAACATTTAAAATATACAGAACGTCCCTCTGTCCAACAACGGGTTTCTGATGCTGCTGCAGAAGGTGATCGCTCTGAAAATGCTGAATACACTTATGGCCGCATGCGTCTTAGAGAAATTGACAAACGTCTACGTTTTCTTGATAAAATTTTAGACAATGCCAAAATAGTCGAAAATATTTCTTCTAATGATGGCTCCATTCGCTTTGGAGCAAAAGTGTCATTGCAAGAAATAAAAACAAAAAAAATAAAGAATTATACTCTCGTAGGCCCACAAGAAATTGATCCTTTACAAGGGAAAATCAGCATTTCTTCTCCTGTCGGGAAAGTGCTCATTGGAAAAAAGCAAGGGGACACAGTGCAAGTTTCTGTCCCTAAAGGAATTTTAGAATATCAAATTATTGAGGTCTCTTACAAATGAATTTTATAGATACCCATTGTCATTTAGATACTTACGAAGAACATTCCGCTGAATCATTTGAAAGCCTACGCGAAAGGATAGAAACAGCTCCAGAAGCTTATATTCATGTCGCTTGCGACCCAGAAGCCTTTGAAGATGCCAGAATTCGCAGTGAAACTTATTTTGATGTTTTTGCAACTTACGGCATTCATCCTGAATATGCGCATACTTACGAACAACACAAATACCTTTTGCCAGATTATTGGGATCACCCTCGTTGTGTGGGTTGTGGTGAATTTGGGTTAGATTACCATTATGGGAAAGAAAATAAAGAATTACAACGCACCGTATTTGAAGACCAATTAGAAATGGCCTTGAATACACAAAAAGCCATTGTATTACATTTGCGAGAAGCAGAAGAAGACAGTCTTTCTATATTAAAAAACGCTCCTCTCCAAAACGCCAAAATCCATGTTCATTGTTTTACATCTAATGCTTCGTTTGCTGAAGATTTATTAAAAATTTCAAATAATATTTACATTGGCTTTACAGGCATAATTACTTTTAAAAATGCAGAAAACGTTAGGAAAGCTGTAGAAATTGTTCCATTAAATCGTCTCTTATTAGAAACGGATGCTCCTTATTTAGCGCCGGTTCCACATAGAGGAACGCCTGCACACAGCGGAATGATTCCACACATCGCAGACAAAATAGCCGAATTAAAAAATACCGATATAGAGAATGTTTACTTTACGATTAGAGAAAATACGCGATACGTTTATGGTATTTAAGCTAATTGTTTGAGAAATGATGTATTTATTTTTTTCTGTAAAAAGTCTAAAACTTCTGTAGGTGGTAAAGGTTTACTGAAATAGTATCCCTGAATCATAAAACAACCTTCATTCCTCAAGAATTCTAATTGTTCTTTTGTTTCAACACCTTCTGCAATCAATTCTAAATTCAAAGATTTAGCAATGCCGATAATCGTTCGAATAAACACAGCATCTTCTTCTTTTTCCAATAAAGAATCCACAAAAGACTTATCAATTTTTAAAGTATGAACTGGGAAATTTTTCAAATAAGATAAAGAAGAAAATCCCGTTCCAAAATCATCTATTGAAATTTCAACACCCATCGCAGTCAATTGTCGCATCATTTCTACTGTTTTTTTCGTATCATTCATAACAGTATATTCAGTTATTTCCATTTTCAAGTTCTTAGGGTTTAATCCGGTTTCTTGAAGGATCGATTGTAATGTATGAACTAAATCACCTTGAGAGAATTGTTTTGCAGAGAAATTAACAGCAATTTTTAAATCGGCATACCCCAAATCAACCCATTCTTTTGCTTGTCTACAAGCACCGCGTAAAATAAGTTCTCCTAAAGGAACAATCAAACCCGTTTCTTCAGCAATAGGAATAAATTCTGATGGAGGAATCATCCCTCGTTCTGAATTATTCCAACGGACAAGAGCTTCAAATGAAACCACTTTATTATCCTTTGAAACATCTATAACAGGTTGATAAACTAATGTAAATACTTTAGCTTGAATTGCTTTCCGTAATTCATATTCCAACTGGTAAACCTGCATAGCCTTTTCTCGCAAGCCACCAGAAAAGAATTGAATATTTCCTCTACAATCACCTGATTTCAAATTTCTTAAAAGTGTTGTTGCATGAGACATTAAATCATCACTTGCATCCAAATCATTATTCAGAATAACTGACATAGAAGCACCTATAAGTAATTCCTTACCTTCTAGTTGCAAAGGTTGTCTTATTTTTGAATGCAAATTTTGAGCAAATTCAACCATTTTCCCTTTATCTTTTCCATTGACATCATGAAGGAGAATGGCAAAAATATCACCACTAATTCTTGCAACACAATCTTGTTGTTGGCAAGAAGATACAATCCTTTCTGCGATTAATTTTAAAACACAATCACCAAATTGCGGAGAATAAACATCATTAATACGACCAAAATGATCAATGTCTATTAAAATTAAAGCAAAGGAATAATCCTGATGCAATTGTGCATAATTCACTTTTTCCTTTAAATGCTCTAAAAAATAACGCCTGTTTTTCAAGCCAGTCAATTCATCTAAAAAGAATGGATTTTTAAATGATAAAATATCTGCTTTAGGGACAAATGAACCAAACATTCTAATAGGTCGCCCTTCTTCATTCATTTGCGGAGTTCCAGTGACCACAATTATATTTTTCCCAAGGACTGGCCTAATTTCTAAAGAAAATTTTTGTTTTGATTCTAATGCTATTTTAAGCATTTTCGTGAATTTTGCCCAATCGCTTTCAAAAACTAAAGTTTTTAAAGCATCAAAAGAACTACCTAATTTATCTAATGAAATTCCAAACAATTCTGCAACTCTAGCCGACCATTGGACTTTACCAGTAGGAAGATCCAAAATCCAAAAGCCATCAGAAGAACTTGTAAAGAACATCTTAAGAAGAGTTTCTTTTTCTTCTAATGAACGACGTAAATCGTCAACTTTGGAAAAATCATCTCCTCCCATAGAAGGCATTGGAACTTCTAAATCTTTTCTCATTCGGTTCAAACTAATAGAAGGCGGGAAACGATAAAAGAGTGCAGTAAAAAACAAGAAAGAAATACTTGCGCAATAAGGGATAATCCAATAAGGGTGTTCTTCAAAAGCAATCAACTCATCCATGAACACAGAAAAAAGAGAGCCTACTACTATAAGCAAGATTCGTAACAAACAATGTTCATCAAATAATTTCATTTAGCCCAAAACCATAAAAAATAGAACCTTATAAAAATATTTGTTTTTTTTTTAAATTTTGTTTTTGTAAGAAAAACAAATTTTATTTTTATTTCAAAAAGAAATCCAAATTAGAGTATTCCAAGTTGGAACAATTTGCTTTAAAGAAAAAAAAGACGCACCTAAGTAAAGGAGGAAAAACTTAGATGCGTCAGGGAGTGTTTGGGTATCATTTAATTTAGTTATTTTTCTACCTATTGAACCAAATTTCTTTACTTTTTTTTGGTTACATTTGTACACACAATCACTAGAGTATATACTATCACATGAATTTGCACTTAAGATTCATTCAAGCAATTCCTTTTTTCTATTTTTCACTTATAGATTTTTTCACCCTTAACTAAAACAAATGTATGTGCGGAATTGTTTGCTATATCGGGTATAGAGAAGCCTTACCCATTTTGCTTGAAGGTTTAAAAAAACTAGAATACCGTGGCTATGATAGTGCGGGTATTTCTTTACTTTCAGGAAAATCTCTTGAAACAATTAAAGCTACTGGCAAAATTGCCGCTTTAGAAGAAAAAATCAAAAATACACCACTAGATGGTTTTTTAGGTATTGGGCACACCCGTTGGGCAACTCATGGAGCCCCAACTGAAAATAACGCACACCCTCATACTAGTTTCGATGGAAAAATTGCTGTTGTTCACAATGGTATCATAGAAAATTATGCCATTCTCAAAGCAAAACTCCAAGAAGAAGGAATCGAATTCAAATCAGATACCGATACAGAAGTTGTAGCCCATCTTATTGCCCGTTTTTACCAAGGTGATTTAAAAAAAGCAGTGTTGCAAGCTCTCGCTAAACTTGAAGGCGCTTTTGGTTTAGGTGTTATTTGTAAAGACCAACCAGATGTCTTAATTGGAGCTAGAAGAGGGTCTCCATTAATTTTTGGAATTGGAGATGGTGGTGAATATTATCTGGCCAGTGATGTTTCTGCCATTATAAATTACACTCAAAAAGTTATATACCTCGATGATAATGATATTGTAGTTGCTAAACGCAATGGCTATGAACTCCAAAATTTACACAGCCAAATTGTCCAACGAGAAGTTCAAAATGTTGACTTTGATATAGAATCGGTTGCTAAAGGTGGCTTTGAACATTTTATGCTCAAAGAAATTTTTGAACAACCAGAAGCCTTGCGCAATACAATGCGTGGAAGACTTCTTATTAACGAAGGTACAGCAAAATTATCCGGACTTGACGCAAACATCAGAGAACTTCGTAGTATTAACCGAATAATCATTACTGCTTGCGGGACAAGCTATTATGCTGGTATGGTCGGAGAATATATGATTGAAGAACTCGCAGGTGTTCCTGTTGAAGTTGAATACGCTTCAGAGTTCAGATATCGTAACCCTATTATAAAGCCCGGAACCCTTGTTCTTTGTATTTCTCAATCAGGAGAAACTGCTGATACTTTAGCCGCAATGAAAGAAGCTCACCATAAAGGCGCAACTGTTCTTGGCATTTGTAATGCTGTTGGGTCATCTATTGCAAGAGTCTCTGATGGTGGTGTTTACTTACACGCCGGTCCAGAAATTGGCGTTGCTTCTACAAAAGCTTTCTCTGGGCAAGTTCTAGTTCTTTCTATGATAGCTCTTCTGCTTGGTCGCCAGAGGCGAGTTTCTTTTGAACAAGGTATGGAGATTGCTACAGCTATTTCAAAAATACCAGAACTTGTAGAAGAAACTTTGAAATTAAATGATGCTATTCTTGAAATCGCTAAAAAATATAAAGACGCTAAAAACTTCCTTTATTTAGGTCGCCATTATAATTATCCTGTTGCAATGGAAGGAGCTTTAAAACTAAAAGAAATTAGCTACATCCACGCTGAAGGCTATCCAGCTGCAGAAATGAAACACGGCCCTATTGCTCTTATCGATGAAAACATGCCTGTTGTTGTCATCGCTCCAAAAGATGCTCTTTTTGATAAAATCCTTTCAAATGTTAGAGAAATAAAGGCTCGCGGTGGGAAAGTTATCGCTATAACATCTGAAGAAAAAAATCCTCTAGATGATATTGCCGATGATATTGTTCGCATCCCAAACACCATTTCTATGCTAGCCCCAATTATCACGTGCATTCCACTACAATTATTGGCTTATCATATAGCTGTTTTACGCGGAAACAATGTTGACCAACCAAGAAACCTGGCAAAAAGCGTTACGGTAGAATAAATGAGTGCTTTACTCCAGAACGATTATGAAGTGCGTATCGGTGCCTTTGAAGGACCGATGGATTTGCTTTTATATCTCGTTCAAAAAAATGAAGTAAAACCTGAAGCTATTTCTATTGCTGAAATTACCAATCAATACCTTGAATGGATTAAAGACCTTTCTAAAACGGATCTTTCTGCTGCCGGTGATTTTTTGCTTATGGCAAGTCGCCTTATGGAATTGAAAGTCAGGGAATTGCTCCCTAAAGACGAACAATCGCCAGATGAATTATTAGAATTTTACGAAGATAGAGAAGCATTTCTTTTACAAATACAAGAATACCAGCGTTACAAACAAGTTGCAAAAGAATTACAAGACAAAGAACGAGAAAACTTTGGCGCTTTTTATAGAGGGCGTCCCGAGAAAATGTTTTCTGAAGATGATACTTTAGCCGATGCAAATATTTGGCAACTTTTTAGAGCTTATCAAAAAAGTTTAAAAACAGGGACTGTTGAACACATACACCACATTGAACTTGACTACGTAACTATTGAAGATAGGCAACAAGTGATAAGCAACCATTTAGCATTACATGGCAGAGCTTTGTTTGAAGAATTACTCGGTAATGACCCACATCCTATTTTAGCAACTGTTACTTTCATGGCTTTAATGGAAATGATAAAAACGGATGAAGTAGTTTTTAGGCAAGGAGAACCTCTTGGACCTATTTGGATTTACCGTAAAAAAAATAATATGCAATACGCCGATGAAATGGCAAATGAAGCATTTTATTTGTCTCCAGACCCACAAGTAGATCCAGGACTTTTAGAAATCGTTCGAAAACGAGAAGAACATTTAGCTCTCCAGAAAAACGCTACTATTGATGCTGTTATGCGTGAAGTTGTTTTATGGGCTACTAGCGGTAAAATCGTTAAAGAAGAAGATATTATGGCTATGTTAGAAGGTAAAGTCGCTTTATCAGAAAACGAACCCGAAAAAAATGAAAGTGAAATTTCTGAAATAAATGAGGAGCAATCTGAAATCCCAGAAAAAGAATCTGCTTCAGAGCCAATACTTGATCAAACTGAAACAACAGAAACGACTTAAAAAAACGGTTTAAAAACCGTTTTTTTAATCCCATTGAATCGTTGGAGGAGGGTCTTTTAAATCGGTTCTAGATTTCATTGCTTCAAATTTTTCTTCAAGCATTTCTTTTCTGTGCTTTTCTTTTTCTTTTGCCGCTTCAAACATTGACTCTAATTCTTTAGGTCGTTGTTTTTCTTTTTCCATAAAATCTTCTAAAGAAGCAAATTTTTTCTTATCTCTACTTGAAAGGACTTCTCCTGAAAGAGAATCTATTTCTAATACTTTACCACAACAAGGACAATTAACCGTTAATATTTTTGACATAATTAATCGTCCCGACGACCAAGAAGACCTGCTTTATGAGCCCAGTAAAGTAATTGCAATAAAGCTGTTATTGCAGCCGCTACATACGTTAAACCTGCTGCCAATAAAACGCCAGAAACGGTGTTGTATTCTCTGCCTGGCTGAACAATGGAAAGCCTTGCTAATGTTTTTTTTGCACGAGCAGAGGCATCAAATTCAACAGGAACAGTTACCAAAGTAAATAATGTAGCAAAGCCAAAAAGAACAACGCCTATAATAGCCACATTTTGTCCTAGCGTCTGGTTATAAGCCGCCATAAGCATAATCCCTATAATAACAAGCCACGGACCTAAATTAGAACCGATATTGGCTACAGGGACTAAAAAAGAGCGCAACCACATTGGGAAATAATTTTCTGCATGCTGAATTGCGTGTCCAACTTCATGAGCAGCGACTCCTGCAGCACTTGCATTTGTTCCATGATAAACTTCTTTTGATAAGTTCAAAGTTTTGTTTAATGGATTATAATGATCAGAAAGAAAACCTTGGTGTTCAAGAACGGTTACATCCTTAATCCCGGCATCTGCTAAAATCGCTCTAGCAACATCTGCTCCACTTAATCCGCTTTGAATAAAAACTTTCTGACCGGCTTTAAAACGCGTTTTTACAATAAGAGAAACTATCCCCGAAAGAACTAACGCAAATAATAATATACCCATGTAAAGAGGATCAAAAATCATAAAAAATCTCCTTAATCTTTAAAATAATAAATCTTCTCTTTATAAACGACGCTCGTTTGTTTAAAAACTTATTTTTTCGGATAATACGAAATTTTAACCGATAAAAAAAGTCCAGGAAAAACCTGGACTTTTTCGTAATAAGGAAATACTACCAACGGAAATGAGCGAAAGCCTTGTTTGCTTCAGCCATTTTGTGAGTTTCGTTTTTCTTACGAACTGCATTACCTTCACTATTTTTAGCAGCAAGTAATTCAGCAGCAAGACGTGTAGCCATGTTAGATTCAGAACGCTTACGAGCAGCGTCTAAAAGCCAACGAAGAGCAAGAGCTTTAGCTCTGTCTGGAGCAACTTCCATAGGAACTTGGTAGTTAGCACCACCTACACGACGAGTTTTCACTTCAAGACGTGGTTTAATGTTTTCTAGGCACTTTTCAAACTTTTCCAAAGCTGATTCAGAACCTTCCATTTTCTTGTTCAATTCGTCAAGAGCGGTATAAACAATACGTTCTGCAATTGTCTTTTTACCTTCTTTCAAAACAACACCAACAAGTTCTGTAACAAGTGTTGATTTGTAACGTGGATCTGGAAGGATGGAACGATGGAGAGCTTTTCTTCTTCTAGACATATTTTACTCCCTTACTTTTTAGCAGGTGCGGCGCCTTTTTTCTTTACGCCATACTTGGAACGAGCATTCTGACGACCATTAACAGCCTGAGTATCAAGTGTACCGCGGATAATGTGGTAGCGAACACCTGGAACGTCCTTCACACGACCACCGCGAATAAGAACGATGGAGTGTTCTTGAAGGTTGTGGCCTTCACCTGGAATGTAAGCAGTAACTTCCATTTTGTTAGACAAACGTACACGAGCAATTTTACGAAGAGCTGAGTTAGGTTTCTTCGGAGTGCTTGTGTAAACACGAGTACATACCCCACGCTTTTGTGGGCAAGATTTCAGAGCCGGGGAAGCGGTTCTGTTACTGATTTGTTCACGTCCTTTACGAACGAGTTGCTGAATAGTTGGCACAGTTATCTCCTAGATTTTGGAGTGCAAATATAATTATTTAACAGAAAATTTCAAGGTTCCCGTCGAAAAAGTCTCTGTATTTAGAGTTTTTCGACGGTAGCATTTCTGCAAAAACCTGAAATTAATCCATTCCGTCCTCGTCGTTGTTACCGATTTCTTCGTCGTCCATCATCTGAATATTTGGACCTTCAGAAGAACTTTCTTCGTTTCTACGGCGGAAAGCTTCTTCTTCGGCTTTGGCATCGAGGTCGGAGACAACAATATTTCTGAGGTGACGAGCTCCAGTTCCGCAAGGAATCAAACGACCAATAATGACGTTTTCCTTTAAACCGGAAAGTGGATCTACACTACCTTCAATAGATGCACGAGTCAATATCTTAGTTGTTTCCTGGAAGGAAGCAGCTGAAATAAAGCTATCTGTTGCAAGAGAAGACTTTGTAATACCAAGAAGCATTGGTATAGAATCCGCTGGTTGCTTACCAGCCTGCAACAAACGTTCGTTTATTGCACGCAAACGCATCTTGGAAATTTCTTCATCTGGAAGGAGGTTAGAATCACCAGGATTTCTCACCTTCACTTTACGCATCATCTGGCGAACAATACATTCAATATGCTTATCAGCGATAGCTACGCCTTGCAAACGGTAAACCGCTTGAATTTCGTTAACCAAATGACGTTGTACTTCTTCTGGACCTTGGACGCGGAGAATATCGTGTGGATCAACGCTACCTTCACACAATTTCTGACCAGCGCGCACACGGTCGCCTTCGTGTACAGCGAGATGACGACCGCGAGGAATCAGCACAGGCTCCTCAAGATTCAAACTTTCGTCTCTGATAATAACTTTCTGATTACCACGTTCTTCACCACCATAGGTAACAAGGCCATCAATCGGAGCAATGATTGCTGCGTTTTTAGGCATACGGGCTTCAAAAAGTTCAGCCACACGTGGAAGACCACCAGTAATATCACGAGTCTTTCCAACAGCACGTGGCAATTTTGCTAACATCTGACCGACTTTAACGATATCACCATTCTTTACAGCAAGAACAGCAGCATCTGGTAGCATGAAATGACCGATCTTTTCACCGGATTCATTTACAACGCTAATTGCCGGGCGACGTTTACCGCGCTTATCACTAATGATAATCCAAGATTCAACATCAGTAACTTCGTCACGTTCAACGCGGTATGTAACGTTTTCCTGAAGATCAATAAATTGAACTTTACCATCAACGCTACAGATAATCGGGGAAATATACGGATCCCATTCAAACATTACATCGCCTTGTTTGACTGATGCATTGTTTTCAACGTAAATGAAAGCACCATAAGGAACTTGATAGCGTCCTTTGTTAATGCCTGTTTCGTCGTAAATAACCAATTCACCCATGCGGCTAGTTACAACTTTTTTACCGTCAAAGAGAACCGTATCAATATTTTCAAGTTCTACACGACCGTTCACAGTAGCCTGCTTGTTGTTTTCAACAGTCAAACGGCTAGAAGCACCACCAATGTGGAATGTACGGAGTGTAAGCTGTGTACCTGGTTCACCGATGGATTGTGCAGCAAGCACACCAACAGCTTCGCCCAAATCAACTGGACGACCAGAAGAAAGCATACGGCCATAGCACTTAGCACAAACGCCGATTTTAGAATCACAAGTCAGTACAGAACGCATTTTCACATGTTCTATACCAGCTGCAGTAATCTTTGGTAAATCACGTTCTGTTACTAACTCACCTGCTTTAACAATAACTTCACCTGAAATCGGGTGAGCAATATCTTCAACAGGAGCACGACCCAAAAGACGTTCTTCTAATGGAATGATTGTATCATCACCATCTTTAAACGCAGAAATTTCAATACCATTCTGCGTATGGCAATCTTCTTCCATAACAACAAGGTCTTGAGCAACGTCAACCAAACGACGAGTCAAATAACCAGCATCAGCCGTTTTCAAAGCGGTATCAGCCAAACCCTTACGAGCACCGTGAGATGAAATAAAGTATTCCATCGCATTCAAACCTTCACGGAAACAAGACTTAATTGGGTTTTCAATAACTTCTTGACCACCAAGTTGCTTTGTTGGCTTTTGCATCAAACCACGCATACCAGAAAGCTGTTTAATCTGTTCACGGCTACCACGAGCACCAGAATCAGCCATCATGTAAACTGGGTTAAATCCGTCACGGTCACGAGAAAGGATATCCCATTGTTTTTCAGCAACATCAGTTGTGGTTTTTGACCAAACGTCAACGATTTGGTTATAACGTTCACCGTCTGTGATAACACCTTCTTCGTAATTTTCACGAATACGTGCAACCTTTTCTGTTGCTTCATCAAGCATTGTCTGCTTTTCTTTTGGAATAACCATTTCAGCAATAGCTACAGAAGATCCTGAACGTGTTGCCCATTGATAACCTAATGCTTTCAAGTTATCAAGATATTCAACAGTCACACGGTTTCCTGTACGACGGTACAAATCATCAACAGAACGAGAAATCACTTTCTTTGCAAATGTTTCATTTGCAAATCCTAATTCTGCTGGAATGATTTCATTCAAGAAGATACGACCAACTGTTGTTTTAATCAAGGAATCTTCTTTCAAAGTAACGAAACGTACTTTTTCACCAGCTTTCGCTAAAATTTCTGTTACTCCAGAATCATCTAAAACTTCTTTTTCACAAATTGTGTCTTTTTCAAATGCTCCAGAATAAACTTTGCTTCCTGCTGCAAGTTTCAAATAAACCCAAGCATTCAAATCAACAACGCCATTTTCGTAAGCACGAATTGCTTCTGCGCTGTCAACAAAACGCATGCCTTCACCTTTGCGTTTTGGACGAGGTTTGGAAATGTAATACAAACCAAGCACAATATCTTGAGAAGGAACAGCAATTGGCTGACCAGAAGCTGGGTGAAGAATGTTATTTGAAGAAAGCATTAAAACGCGGCATTCCAACTGCGTTTCAAAGGAAAGAGGAAGGTGAACAGCCATTTGGTCACCATCAAAGTCAGCGTTAAATGCAGCGCAAACCAATGGATGAAGACGAATAGCATTACCTTCAATAAGCTTTGGATAGAAAGCCTGAATACCAAGACGGTGAAGTGTTGGAGCACGGTTCAACATAACCGGATGGTCTTCAATAATTTGTTCGAGAATATCCCAAACTTCAGGACGTTCTGAATCAACATATTTACGAGCGGCTTTCAAAGTATAAACAATACCTTCTTCTTCTAAGCGACGAAGAATAAATGGCTTGTAAAGTTCAAGAGCCATACGTTTTGGCAAACCACACTGGTGCATTTTCAATTCTGGACCAACAACAATAACAGAACGACCAGAATAGTCTACACGTTTCCCAAGCAAGTTCATACGGAAACGACCTTGCTTACCTTTCAAAAGTTCAGAAAGAGACTTCAAAGGACGAGAAGAACCTGCACGTGCTGCACGACGACCGCTATCAAAAAGCTGATCTACTGCTTCTTGCAACATACGTTTTTCGTTACAAAGAATAACATTAGGAGCCTTGATATCAATAAGCTTTTTCAAACGAGAGTTACGCGTAATAACTTTGCGGTAAAGTTCATTCAAATCAGAAGTTGCAAAACGTCCACCATCAAGAGGTACTAACGGACGAAGATCCGGAGGTATAATTGGCAATACATCAAGAATCATCCATTCTGGTTGGTTTGGCAACAAACGAGCTTCTCTCGGATAAAGTTCCTTGAAAGCTTCATAAGCCTGCGGAACAGAGATGTCTTCACCTGCATGTTTACTCAAATAGTCTGCTTTAAACTTTTGAATAATACCAGGCAAATCGCTCATAGATGGACGATTGCTGAAAGGAGCTTTACCTGTATTTTCAAAATAAGCGGCAAAAGAATCTATTTGGGACTTGCGGAAAGCTTCTACTATCTTTAAACGTTTGATTGCGTCATCACGTTTTGTTTTAGACTTAGCTTTTGTAGCTTCACGTAATTCTTCAGAAAGAGCTGTCAAATCAAGGCGACTTAAAAGCATCTTAATAGCTGATGCACCCATTTGAGCTGTGAAATGACGGCCTTCATTAATGAGATCCATATATTCGATTTCATTAATCAATTCTCTTTCTTTAAGCCCAGTGTCACCCGGATCCAAAACAACATACTTTTCATAATAAATGATATTATCCAAAGATTTGCTGTCAAGATCAAGAAGTGCTCCAATGACGCAAGGCTGGTTTTTAGCAAACCATGTATGAGCAAGAGGAATAGTAAGCTCAATATGCCCCATGCGTTCACGGCGGACCTTGGAATTAGTCACTTCAACACCGCAACGGTCACAAACGACGCCACGATAGCGAACACGACGGAATTTTCCGCAATTACATTCCCAGTTTTTTACAGGGCCAAAAATCTTTTCGCAGAACAAACCATCACGTTCTGGTTTGAAAGAACGGTAGTTTATGGTTTCAGCTTTTGTCACTTCACCATAAGACCACTCACGGATAAGTTCCGGAGAAGCGAGGTGAATTGAAATTTCGCCCGCATTTTCTGTGTATTCAAAGGCTTCTTCTGACATATCACTTATCTCCAGTTGTCTTAATATCCAAGCCCAAAGATTGGACTTCGCGAATCATAACCCGGAAAGATTCAGGAATACCGGGGTTTGGTGTATTCTTGCCATGTACAATAGCATCGTAAACTTTAGAACGACCTACAACATCGTCTGACTTAACAGTCAAAAGTTCCTGCAAGGTATAAGCAGCACCATAAGCTTCAAGTGCCCACACTTCCATTTCACCGAAGCGTTGACCACCGAATTGGCTCTTACCACCAAGAGGTTGTTGTGTAACTAATGCATACGAACCAATAGAACGTGCGTGAATCTTGTCATCAACCAAGTGACCAAGTTTCAAATAGTACATATAGCCGATAGTGACTGGGTTAAGGAATGGTTCCCCTGTGCGACCATCATAAAGTTTTGCTTTACCGATGATACGATTATTTTCTGGATCCATTACATAATCCACAATCGGATTTTTCTGGTAAGCTTTTTCAAGTTCCGCTGTAATTTCATCAAAAGATGCACCATCAAATACTGGTGTAGAAACTTTAAAGCCCAAAGTTTTTGCAGCCCAACCCAAATGCACTTCGAGAACCTGTCCTACGTTCATACGAGAAGGCACACCAAGTGGGTTCAACAAAATCTGAAGTGGACGGCCATCTTCAGTAAATGGCATGTCTTCAACCGGAACGATTTTAGAGACAACACCCTTGTTACCATGACGACCAGCCATTTTATCACCAATGGAAAGGCAACGTTTCTTAGCAATGTAAACCTTAACTGTCTGCAAGACACCTGGTTTCAATTCATCGCCTTTAGTCACCTTATCAATTTCTTTTTCCATGGTGCGGGTCAAACGATCTAAGTTTTCACGAGCTACAAGAACAAGGCTTAAAACTTTTTCTTGTAATTCTTTATCGTCTTGAACAAAGCAAGAGGCAGGAGAAACCATCATCACATCAAGATTGCGGATCATAGAATCTGTATAAGTCTGACCTTCGCGGAAAATAACTTCATGAGTTTCGTAATCCAAAACCTTACCTGAAGTTTTGCCAAGGAGTAATTCAGACATATAACTTGCACAAGATGCCTTAATCCCATCAATTTCTTTCTGGAATCTTTCGCGGATTTCATCTATCTTAGCTTTGTCAAGTTGTTGGTTTTTCTTGTTATCACGGTCTTTCTTAGTAAAGACACGTGTTTCAATAACAACACCTTTCATTCCTGGAGGAGCTTTCAAAGAAGTATCACGGACATCGCCTGCTTTTTCACCAAAGATAGCACGCAACAAACGTTCTTCTGGGGAAAGTTCTGTTTCACCTTTAGGTGTAACTTTACCAACAAGAATATCATCAACATTAACTTCTGCACCAACACGAACAATTCCATTTTCGTCCAAGTTACGCAAAGCGTCTTCACCGACATTTGGAATTTCACGAGTCAATTCTTCAGGGCCGCGCTTTGTATCACGAACTTCCAATTCGTATTCTTCAATATGGATAGAAGTGAAAGTATCCTTAATAGCAAGTTCTTCTGAGATAATAACAGCATCTTCGTAGTTATAACCATTCCAAGGCAAGAACCCGATAAGGATATTTTTACCAAGAGCAAGTTCACCATGATCTGTTGATACACCATCAGCCAAAACATCTCCGGCTTTAACAAATGTATCCATGTCAACAATTGGCTTCTGGTTGATGCAAGAATCCTGGTTAGAACGTTCAAACTTACGCAAGTTGTAAACATCTACTGGTTCTTTACCAAGGAATTCGTAATTAGCTCCCAAACCTTCAAGAGGTTGGAATTCACCATTAACCATTGTGCCACGACGAACAACAATCTTGGTAGCATCTACAAAAGTAACTAAGCCAGAGTGCTTTGCACGAACTACTGTTCCAGAGTCAAGAGCAGCACGACGTTCAAGACCTGTACCGACAACAGGAGCTTCTGAACGTAACAAAGGCACAGCCTGGCGTTGCATGTTAGATCCCATCAACGCGCGGTTAGCATCATCGTGTTCTAAGAACGGAATCAAACCAGCAGCAACAGAAACAATCTGCATTGGAGCTACGTCCATCAATTCAACACGTTCCGTTTCAAAGTCACCGATTTCAATAGAATCCTGACGCATGATTTGTGGGTATTCACTACGCATGCGTACGATAATTAAATCTTCAGCAAAGCGATTGTTTTCATCAAGCACTGTACTTGCCGGAGCTACAACATAATCATCTTCGTCATCAGCAGTCAAGTAAGTAATAAAGTCAGAAACAATCTGTTCTACGCTGTTTGATGCTTGTACGTAATCTGGCTTTCCTGAGAAATCAGAAAGACGAGTTCCGTTTTGCATGTAATAAGTTTCGCCATCTTCGTCTTTGCATTCAAATACTTTGTTTACAAAGAGATCGAATAAATCGCGTTGACGGGAATCAAGATGCATACGAACGGAATCTGCATCATCCATTGAAATTTCAATTTGTTCAAAGAGATGTGGTTCACGTACAAAGCCTTTAAAGATACCGAAATGCCACTTGTCTTGTGGGAAGAATACTTCTTTGCCTTCTGCATCTTTAAATGCAAGCAAACCCACAATACGATATGGAGTTTCAATAAAACCAAAATGGTTGATAATTGCAAAAGTAGCAAGAGAGTTAATCAAACCAATGTTTGGACCTTCTGGTGTTTCAATTGGACACAAGCGGCCATAATGCGTGTAATGAACGTCACGCACTTCAAAACCTGCTCTATCACGAGTCAAACCACCAGGACCAAGAGCTGAAAGACGACGCTTGTTAGTCAATTCAGAAAGTGGGTTCATTTGGTCCATAAACTGTGAAAGCTGGCTAGAACCAAAGAACGATTGAACTACTGTGCTAACCATACGCGTATTGAAAAGTTCACGCGGAGTCTGGTTTTCATCTTCGTTTTTCAAAGACAAGTGTTCAACAATTACTCGTTGCATACGAGAAAGGCCAACAGAAAGCTGGTTCGCTAAAAGTTCGCCAACAGAACGAATACGACGATTTCCTAAATGGTCGATATCATCAAGAGAGAACCCTTGAGTTCCATTGTAAAGGCCTACCATGTAATCAATAATGGCAAGGAAGTCTGCCTTAGACATGGTCATATTAGCAAGAGAAGGCTTTTGGAAATCTTCTTTATTCAAATTTCTTAAACGTTCTTCAAATGCAGGGGTATAAACCTTAGCATTAAGGCGATAACGACCAACGTCACCCAAATCATACTTTTGAGGATCATCTAAGAAAAGATTTTGGAAATAAGCTTCTGCAGTAGCTGCATTAGGAGCGCTTTCTTGTGATTGATGCATTGTTTTATAAATTTCGTTCAAAGCATCTTCACGAGATTTTGATTTATCATTCAGCAAGGTATTGTGAATTAAAGCATTATTTTCTTCTGCTTCTCTAGAAAGCAAAACAATTTCAGCAATACCAGCATCACGCAAACGAGCACAGCATTTATCATCTAATTTGTCATTTGCATGGACAAGAATATCACCTGTTTCTTCGTCAATTACATCGTTGAAAACAATTCTATCTCTGAAGTCATCAATATCGACTTCTTTAAGGTTTACAGTTTCTGTATCCTTATAGAACAAAGCCAGAATGTCATGTGTTGTTTCAAAACCAATGCAACGCAACATAGTAGTTGCTGGCATTTTCTTTTTACGGTCAATAACGAGGTAAAGCATATCACCATCGGTATTGAATTCAACCCAAGCACCACGAAGAGGGATAATACGGCTCTTGTAATCAGAACGGCCGTTTGGCAAAATTTCTTCGTCGAAGCTTACGCCTGGAGAACGGTGTAACTGAGAAACAACAACACGTTCTGCACCATTGATAATAAATGAACCATTATCAGTCATTTGTGGTAATTCACAAATGCGGACTTCGTTTTTTATTTCTTCTTTCAGACGGCGTTCTTCACCATCTTCTTCAAAGATCTGCAAGGTCAAATTAGCCCAGAGATCTACAGCATAAGTGAGGCCCCTTTCACGGCATTCAGTAATTGAATACTTAGGGATTCCGAAAAAATAACCTTCATACTTAAGAACATTTAACCCCTTAGCATCCTGCATAGGGAATTTGTCTCGAAAAACTCGTTCAAGACCAGCATTCAAACGTTTGTTAGGCGGCAAATTTGCCTGTAAGAAGTGTTCGTAGGATGCCTTCTGAACTTCAATCAAATAGGGAAGTTCTAGTAGGAACTTGTTAGAGGAATAGCTCTTTCGCTCCGTCATAGGGAATACCTCATCCAGTAAAAATTCTTTTTTTGAGAAACACCAATAGCCCACACTTTAGTGTAGGCTATTGGATGTAAGAATTAGTTATCCGAAAGCATTACTTCAGAGCAACCTTTGCTCCAAGGTCTTCCAGATCCTTTTTCAACTTTTCAGCATCAGCCTTCGGCATTGCTTCCTTAACAACGCTGTTAGCCTTTTCTACAAGTTCTTTCGCTTCTTTCAAGCCGAGGCCAGTGATTGCGCGAACAGCCTTGAGAACGTCCATTTTCTTGGCACCGCATTCAACGAGGATAACGTCAAATTCAGTTTTTTCTTCCGCTGCTTCAGCAGGAGCAGCAGCCATAACGACTGCGCCACCGGCAGCGGCTTCAATGCCGTGTTCTTCTTTAAGATAGTCAGCCAATTGCTTGGCTTCAAGAAGGGTAAGACCAACAATCTGATCGCCCAAAGCCTTGATATCTGTTGCCATGATGTGTTTCTCCGATTATTCCGTGTTAAAGTTATTTGTGGTTTGTGGTTAAGCTTCCGTGCTGGAACCTTCGTTTTCTTCCAATTTTTCCTGCAGCGTTTTAAGCTGTCCTGCAATGGTAGAACCAGGGCCAAGGATAATAGTGACCACCTGAGCGATCATTCCCTTGCGATCTGGAATCTTAGCCAAGTTAGTAACAGCAGAGCCTGGCATAATTTCGCCATCAACATAAAGGCTCTTTGCTAGCAAGATATCTGGGTTAGCCTTGTGGAATGCTTCAATTTCGCGAGCCGGCAAAAGCGGGTCTTCGCCAAAGCCAACCATTACCGAAGTAGCACCGGTTAAAGCATCGTCCAATCCGGACACGCCCATTTTTTCCAGTACACGCTTCAAAAGGGTGTTTTTGATAGCACGATACTTAACGCCATTCTTTTTCAAAGAGCGACGAAGCGCATTATCTTTTTCAACAGTAATCCCTTCGAAGTTGAGTAGATAAACGGCAGCCGCGTCCTTGAAAGACTCAACGATGGCATCCACGGTTTGTTGCTTTTTTTCTATAGCTTTCATCGTGTACTCCTATCGGGTCAAGCCCAAATCAAGTTTAATGCCCGGAGTCATAGTCGCAGCTAAAGAAAGACTCTTGATATAAGTGCCTTTTGAAGTCTGCGGCTTAGCTTTTACAACGGATTCAATAACAGCCTTAATGTTTTCAACGAGCTGTTCATCCGAGAAAGAAAGCTTTCCTACCGGCGCATGCACATTAGCGCCCTTATCCACGCGATACTGAATTTTACCGGCCTTGAGTTCCTTCACAGTCTGGGCTACGTTAACCGTAACTGTGCCGGCCTTCGGGCTAGGCATTAATCCACGAGGGCCAAGAACCTTAGCAACTTTACTAATCACCGGCATCATGTCGGGAGTAGCAACAACTGCGTCAAATTCAAGCCAACCGCTTTGGATTTTCTGAACCAAGTCATCGCCACCAGCATAATCAGCACCAGCGTTCTTAGCAGCTTCAAGGTTATTATCCTTGCAGAATACTAAAACGCGGACCTGACGACCGGTACCATGAGGCAGCACTACAGTGCCACGAACCACTTGGTCGGAATGTTTTGGGTCCACACCGAGGTTGAAATGGATTTCAACTGTTTGGTCGAATTTCACCTCGGACTTTTTCAAAATTTGAAGTGCATCAGCGAGACCATACATTTGAGTACGATCGTATGCTGCAGCAACCTTCTTGTATTTTTTTCCTCTGAACATGGTGTTTCCTGTCAGATACGTAACGGTGAATTACCTGCCTCTTAGTCCACTACTTCAACGCCCATGGAACGAGCAGTACCCATTACCATGCGCATAGCGGCTTCGAGGTCGATTGTGTTAAGATCCGGCATCTTCTTTTCAGCGATTTCACGGACCTGTGCCTGAGTGATCTTGCCAACTTTTTTACGGTTTGGCTGACCGGAGGCAGTTTCTATGCCGATTGCTTTCTTGATAAGAACAGGAACCGGCGGAACTTTTGTAATGAACGTAAAACTCTTGTCCGCATAAACGGTAATAACAACTGGAATAATCATTCCCTTTGCATCTTGAGTTTTCGCATTAAACTGCTTACAGAATTCCATGATGTTCACACCCTTCTGACCGAGGGCAGGACCAACAGGAGGAGCTGGGTTTGCAGCACCACCAGGAATCTGGAGCTTAATGTAACCTGTGATTTTCTTTGCCACTGTTTATCTCCGTATCAAAGACTCAATGAACTTACGAGACGTGTTCTACTTGATTGAAAGCAAGAACAACTGGCGTTGGACGACCAAAAACTGAAACCATAACTTTAAGTTTCAATTTATCGGATTCGACCTCTTCCACAGTGCCAACAAAGCCCTTGAAAGGACCATCCTTAATGCAGACACTTTCTCCACGTTCATATTGACTTTGGATCTCGTCTCCCATAGAAGAATCAGGATTAACTCCAAGAAGACGATCGACCTCGCTCTGTGATAGCGGAATCGGCGTACGATTAACGCGCGTCGTTCCCGCAAAATGAGTAACGCCCTGAATGGTTGTTACCAGGTGCTGGGTGAGCTCGTCCAGCTCCATTTCTATAATAATATAAGCAGGCAACAAATTCTGAGTCAAAGTGCGTTTACCGCGCTTGCCATTCATTGTTACCTGACGTGTAGGAACGAGAATCTGACCGAATTTGTCTTGAAGACATTCGCTTTCAATTCTCATTTCAAGATATTTCTTGATATTTTGCTCTTGACCAGAGAATGTATGGACTGCATACCACTTCATTAGAAGCCTCCACCAGACAAGAGTTTATCAATTATCCAAGAAAGACCGAAATCTAAGCCAGCAATATAGCATCCCATAATGATACTGAAGATTATAACCACTAGCGTAGAACCCTTGAGTTCTTCCCAAGTTGGCCAGGTTACCTTTTTCAATTCCTGGACTACTTCTTTAATATATTGCTGTAACTTTCGCATTGGATAACCTTGAAGCGGAGCAGGTCAGGAGGGACTCGAACCCCCAACCGACGGTTTTGGAGACCGTAACTCTACCAATTGAGCTACTGACCTATACCACTACCTTATTTTGTTTCCTTGTGTGTCGTATGCTTGCGGCAAAAACGGCAATACTTCTTGTATTCTACACGAGAAGGGTGAAGTTTTTTGTTCTTGTCGCAATCATAGTTGCGCTGATTGCATTCGGTGCATTCGAGCGTAATGAGTTCTCTAGGCATGCTTTTCCCGATTAGTTGATGATTTCAGTTACGGAACCAGCACCAACAGTACGGCCACCTTCGCGGATTGCGAAACGGAGCTGCTTGTCCATTGCAATTGGAGCAATGAGGTTCACGTGAATCGTTACGGTATCACCTGGAGTAACCATTTC
>JAZQSE010000020.1:0-21647 GCA_045629945.1 Fibrobacteraceae bacterium | reverse complement strand
AAGTTCCTTGTCCGAGAACCTTGTCATTACGATGAAATGCGTCAGCGGTTCTTGTCATTACGAGACGTGCAGAATGCACGGCGTGGTAATCCCCTTGCCAAAGATGGCCACGAGGCACAAGGCCTCTCGCCATGACAAGTTGTTTTTCTGCCTATGCCGCAATTTATGTAAAAAGCATTGTGGTTCATCAAGACACAAAAGTTACTTGGGTTCCGTTCTTACATGAAACAGTAAATGCGGTGATTGCTGGGGTGTATAAGTAGAAGGAGTTGATAGGTATTGAACCATCTGCAGACAACTTGTAAGGAGATTCCTTCACTCTTTCAGACTTCGCGAGAGGCAAGTTTTGCAAAAGTAAAATGTTCAATCAAAATTTAAAGAACGCCTGTAAGGAGTAAAACCGGCTTGCCGGATAAATGCTTCTGCATCGGCGATAGATGTTAAGCCTTTTGACTGCAAAACATTTTCTTCAATCACAATGCTATTGATATCATCAGCTCCAGAATGGAGTCCCATTTCTCCCAGTTCTTTCCCCATACCGAGAATAGAAACTTCAATATGTAAAATATTATCTAGGAAAATTCTTGAAAGGGCTAAAAGTTTTAAATACTCCATACCGCTAACATGCCTAATAGGAAAATCCTTTGTTTGAGGTTGAAAAGTCCACACCACAAAAGATTTAAAACCATTGGTTTTATCTTGAACATTGCGAATATGTTCTAAATGCTCGATAATTTCTTCTTCACTTTCGTCGCTTCCAAAAACAATATTTGCACTCCCAGGAAGGCCATGTTCGTGACACATTTGCATAGTATCGCACCATTCTTTAGCGCTTAATTTCCGAGGGCTTAATTTTTCTCGCATACGGTCAGCAAGAATTTCGGCACCGGCACCAGGGACAGAAGAAAGCCCTGCTTTCTTTAGAATTTCTAAAAGTTCAGGCAAAGGAATTTTAAAATTTTCACTCATACGTTTAAGTTCAACAGGCGAAAATCCTCGCACAGAAACACCTTCTTCTTGAGTAAGCATTTCTAAAATATCTGTATAATAATTTAACGGCAATCCTGGGTGTGCTCCACCTTGTAAAAAAATCTGGTCGGCTCCAATTTTTTTTGCCTCTTGTGTTTTTTGCCTAATTTCTTCAAGTGAAAGTGTGTAGGCATCATTGTCGTTATCATACCTGCAAAAAGAACAAAAAGAACAACGAACGCTGCAAATATTGGTGTAATTGATGATTCTGAAAACAGTGTAGCCTACTTTATTTTCAGGTAACTTTTGATGGCGTAAAGCGTTTGCTACTTGGACAACTTCTGTCCAAGTAGAGTGGCGTAAAATTTCAAGCGCGGCGTTTGAATCGATACGCTTGCCTTCAAGTGCGTTTTTTAGTAAAGGGTGCATAAATCCTCAAAAAAAAACTCCGCTGAAAGAGCGGAGGAAACATCCCAAGCGGTAAATGCTCGAAGCTACTTTCGATGAAAAGATAGCAGTTCCTCGAGATTCTGTTTTTCGTGTCAGGCACGTATAAACGGATTTCCGAGAGTAACGAGCTTTTATTATCCTGTTAGATCGGGCATGCGTCGCCAGGATGTTTCTTATAATATAAAATCCTAAAGTTACAGAAACAAGAAGTTTTTCAAAAAAATTAAAGAGCTGTATTCTCAACAGACTTTTCTATTTCGTTATTCAAAAGTTCGTTGAGCATAGAAATCTCTTTATCGGCAACTTTTGAATTTTCTTCAAGATGTTGGTATTTTCGGCGGACATCAAAGTATTCAGCAGAAATTTCCAAAGCCATCAAAAGCAAACGTTTTTTTGTTTCGTTTGTATGTTCGCCAATATATTTGTCAATCTTTTTTGATAAAAATTCAACAACGGTATCAAGTTCTTGTTCAGAAAGGTCTGTTTGAATATTTAACCTTTCTTGTGCAAGAACGATTTTTGCAGGGCGAAGAGATGTCGTTTTTTTTTCCATTACTTGCTCCCTACGCCAAACGGATCATTGGACATCATCCATTTTAAACGGAAATAATTGCTGTTTTCGTTGTTAGGCTTTTCAGTAATTTTTTCTGGTTCTTGTTTAATTTCTTGTTTTTCTTCAGCAGGTTCTTGCATGGGTTCAGAAAAATCTAATTCTAATGCTTCTGATTGGTATTCTTCAGCAATTTCTTTTGAAATAGAAATTTCTTCAACAACGGGTTTTGTTTGAACTTCAGGCAAATCACTTGATTCTTCTATCTGTGAAAAAGATTCTTCTGGAACTGGTTCTGTTTCTAAGAAAAATTCTTCGCGGGCTGCGGACTCAATCATTTCTTCTTGTTCGCCAGCAGATTCAGAAATTGTATCAGTCAGTGATTCAACTTCTTCTAGAACAACCCTAGCATTTACAGGTTCTTCTGAAATTTCAGAAATATTTTCTTCAGTTTCTGTTTCGTTTACAATAATATTCTTTGGAGTTTCTTGTTCCGCAAAATTTTCTGGTTCAGTGATTTCTAAATCGAGCGTGTTTTGAAGCATGCTGTTTAAATCTTCAAATTTTTGCTGAACTTCTTGCAAGGTTTCATTTAACGATTCATTGTCGTTTCGGAGATTTTCGTTTTCTTCTTGTAATTTTTGAATGAGTTCTTCTTTAGAGAACAATTCATCTTTTTGAAAATGCGCTTCGGATTCAGCCTGTTGGAGTTTTTCTTGAATATTTTGGATTTCCTGATTTTTTTCAGAAAGTGAATTTAAAGAGGTATCTAATTCTTGGTTTAAACGAGCAATTTCTTGTTGGTTGGTTTCTATGTCTTGCTTGAGAAGAGTAATTTCAGAAAGTTTTCCGTTTAAATTTTGTTGAAGAGAATCCTTTGTTTGAACGGCCTCTTGAAGTTCTTTTTCAAGAGATTCTTTTTCAGAAGAAAGAAGTTCAATAGTAGAAAGTTTTTCGATAAGAGAAGCGTCTTTTACTTCAAGAAGATTTTTACTTTCGTCTAACGCTAGAGAGATTTCGTCAAAACGTTCTTCTAAAACAAAACGTTCTTCTTCTTTTCTTTTTAAAAGTTCGTTCGTATTATCAACTTGAATCTGAATTTCACTGAGCTTTTGTTGAAGATTGGTGTTTTTTTCGTTGAGACGATAGTTCTCGGCCTTTAAAACGCGAGAAGATTCCAAAATTCGTTCGATTTTTTGACTCAACGATTGGATTTGTTCCAAATTCATGGCTGCTCCTTGAAATGCGAAAAATATCTTTTCACTAATCTAATAAAATTGTGTATAAATAGATACAAGATTAAATAATATTTTTTACATTCTTTTCAATGGAAAACTTGGTCTCAGAACATATTTTTCAACGCCTTTCGGAATTGCCTTTGCTGCCTGGAGTTTATTTGATGAAAAATTCCAGAGGGAAAATTATTTATATCGGCAAAGCAAAAGTTTTGAAAAATCGGGTTCGCAGTTATTTTGACGGTAGAGATCATGCAGGGCACCGGGCCGCATCGCTTATGTTGCCTCATATTCACGATATTGAGTGGATAATTACGGAATCAGAACAAGAAGCCTTGATTCTTGAAGCGAATCTAGTTCGTAAACACACACCGATTTACAATGTGCGTTTAAAAGATGACAAGCATTTCCCTTACATAAGAGTGGATATGCGCGAGACGTTTCCTCGTTTAGAAATTACGCGTTCTGTAAAAAATGATGGGGCTTTGTATTTTGGACCTTATATGGGAACGCGGGTTATTCGGCATTTGGTGGATTTATCAGCAAGGTTGTTTAAAATTCGTGAATGTTCTTTGAAGCTACCATTAACCAATAAAGGAAAGCTCTGTTTGAATTACCATATCGGGCGTTGTCTTGGTCCCTGTGCTGATTTGTGCAATGGGATTGAATACAAAGAAAATATGCAAAAAGCTGTGTTATTGCTTTCCGGGAAACGCGATGATTTAATTGCAAAATACGAACAAGAAATGCAGGAAGCTAGCGAAAAATTTGATTTTGAAACGGCAGCCAAAAAACGGGATATTATTTTTGCTTTAAAATCAACGGCTGAAAAACAAAAAGCAGACAGTGCAGACCTATCTTTGAAAATGGATGTTTTGGCGGTAAGACGCCATGAAAAAACAGCTGTGGCTGTGATTCTTGAATATAGAGCTGGTGTTTTTTATGGTCGCAGGCATTTTCGGTTGGAATGTAATTTAGAAGATGATGAAGCAGAAATTTGCAGACAAATGTTGCCTGTTTGGTATCAAGATGAAATTCCGCCAGAAATAGCTTTAGAACGAGATTTGGGCGAATCAGGGACTTTGTTAGAAGAAATGTTTTCTGAACGTGCCGGGCGGAAAGTGAATTTGTTTGTACCACAACGTGGCGAGAAATTGGGCTTTTTAAAATTAGCTATCGCAAATGCCGAAATGCTTTTGGTTGAAATGGCTTCGGAATCCAAAAAATATGATGATGTAGAACAAGGCGTTTTTGAATTACAAAAAGTTTTAGGTCTTTCAAAAGCACCTTTTAGAATTGAATGTGCTGATATTTCTCACCTTTCTGGCAGTAATACCGTTGCAAGTGTTGTGACTTTTAAAAATGGAAGGCCAGATAAAAAGAATTACAGAAAATTCATTATTAAAACGGTTGAAGGAGTTGATGATTTTAAGAGCATGAAAGAAGTAATGGAACGGCGGTTACGGCGTTTAGAAGAAGAGGGGTTGGAACTTCCTGATTTATGGGTGTGCGATGGCGGTAAAGGTCAGGTAGAAGCGACTTACTCCATTTTAAAAGAACTAGGTTATGAACATTTACCTTTGATTGGGCTTGCCAAAAGACTTGAAGAAATTGTATTTCCAGGAGATAAACCTTCCGTTATTTTAAAACGCACAAACCCGGCACTAAAACTTTTGCAAAATGCTCGCGATGAGGCCCACCGTTTTGCCATTACTTACCAACGCTCCAAAAGAAAATCTTCTTTAGAAGTGAAATGGTTAGATGTAGAAGGTGTTGGGCGGGAAACGAGAATTAAAATCCTTTCTAAATACCGTTCGGCAGAAAATTTCTTAAGCGCTCCGTTAGAAGATTTAGAACAACTTCTCGGTAAAGTCCGTAGCCAAAAAATTCGTGCAGCGGTTCAGAAAATCGTAGAAGAAGAGTAACCTTTGTGGCTTTACTTCACGAGTAAAGTTCGGTTTTGGATTTTTAAAATAGCGGGGAACGTAGGAACTTTTATTATGCTATGTAAAATAGTTCCCTCCAAGAGAAGTTTTCCGTTTAAATCAAAAAGTGAATAGGCACTTCCAGGTTTGCTCCCTTGAATGAAAAGGTAGTTTTCGCTGATTTTAAAAGCCAGAATATCAGGTTGTAAAAAGGCTTTTGAAAATGAAGTCGTTGTTGTATCAACAAGAGAACAACAGCCGTGATGGGAAAATTGTGTGCCTGATGAATTACATAATCCATCATAGTATTCACTTAAATCAATATCATCTGCACAAGCCGTATATTTCTCTTTCATACAAGTTATGGCATTGTCAATATAGGTAATGAGAGAATCCTTGGATATTTCAAAAAGACCTAAGTCATGTAACCATAGAAATTCTGCATTTAAGGCTTCGCTAAAATGGTGGGTGCCTGGTTTTCCAATAGTTGTAAACCCATTTCCGAGATCACCTTGGCACTGTTGTGTATTTCTGTATAAATAAAAAATCTCGTTTCCAGTATCTAGAATAAAACTTATTGTTTTGTCAATAGAAGTTGCGTATTCAAAGCCTGTTTCATCGCAAAACGATACGTTATTTTTTTGAGAAACAACAGAATCACAAATGATTGTTAATTTATCTGAATTGATTTTTATGTCATAATAAAATGTTGTGCTAGGAAAGTAAGTATAGGAGAAAACTTGAATCCATATCCCTAAAAGTAATATCAATATCATTTTCATAATTAAAATCCTTTGTGAACGAGATAAGTTTTAATAGGTTCAAATGCAACACCATACATGGTTGCATATTGGTGAACTGTTACGTTATTCCCAATAAATTGTCCATATAAGGTTTTACTAGATTGTCCAAGAATTAAATCAGCATTTGGTGCGAATATGCTCCCAGCCCACTCACCCTCAACTATCATAGTTTCAGAACTATGTTGAATAATTTTAAAACCTTTAGCTACTAATTCTAAATTATCATTTAAAGTTTTTGAACGCCAAATAGTAGAACCATTCATACATCTCATAATTAAAAACTAACAAAAACTTACAGAACTTTGGGGCACAAATCAAAGTCAGGTCAGAATAAATTGTTTTTTTGTAACTAATGAGTTTAAATTCATTTACTTTACGAGTAAAATTTGATTTTGGATTTTTAAAATAACGGGGAGAGTTTTTGTGTTTAAAAATCCTTTTGTAATGTTGCCTTCAAAAAGAACTTTGCCGTTTAAATCAAAAAGGATTTCAACTGTTTCTAGACGCTCTTTGAAAGCTAGTGAAGGTTTTTCATCTTTTCAAAATTTTATTATTTTGAAAAAATGAAAATTAAAATTTTTGTTTGCAATCCTTTTCGGGTAAACACGTATTTGCTTTACGATGAAACTGGCGAGGCTGTTTTTGTAGATCCGGGATTTTTTAATGATGCTGAATTTCAAATGGTTAAACAGTTTATTCAAAGTGAACATTTAAAACCCGTGGCTTTGTTGAATACGCATTTGCATTTGGATCATTGTTGGGGAAATTCTTTTGTTGAAAAGGCGTGGGATTTAAAAGCCAAAGTGGGTGAGGCTGATTTATTTTTGGGCAAAACTCTTGCAGAACAGGCGAGAATGTTTGGATTGCCTTATTCCGGAAGTTTTAATTTGCCAGAAAATTTCTTGAAAGAAAACGATGTAGTTTCTTTTGGAAATACAGAATTGAAAGTGCTTGAAACTCCGGGGCATTCTCCTGGAAGTCTTTCTTTTTACAATGCGGAAAATGGAATTTTATTTAGTGGAGATGTCTTATTCTATCAAGGCGTTGGGCGAACGGATTTGCCTGGCGGTAGTTACGAAATTTTAGATAACACCATTCGAAATAAACTTTTTTTATTGCCAACTAATACAACTGTTTTTTGTGGGCATGGGCCAAAAACGACTATTGGAGCAGAAAAGAAAAATTATTCTCTGTGGTGATTAATTTTTCATTGAGCCTGTTTCTAAAAATCTTTGATGGAATTTAAAGGCACTTGACAAATCAATAGGTATGTGGCGGCCTTTAGCTGTTTTTAAGCCTCGTTCTAAGATTTCAAATAGTTCGTCGCGATAATCTGGGTGAGCGCAATTTTGAATAATGGCTTTTGCTTTTTGCTCTGCAGAAAGCCCGCGTAAATCGGCTAAACCCTGCTCGGTTACAAAGATCATGGTGTCGTGTTCTGTGTGATCCACATGGCTGACTAAAGGAACTATAGAAGAAACCGCTCCGTCTTTAGCGACAGAAGGTGTCATAAAAAATCCAAGTCTTGCATTACGAGCGAAATCTGCGGCTCCGCCAATTCCGTTCATGATAGCACTGCCGCATACATGAGAACTGTTTACATTTCCGAAAATGTCACATTCAAGAGCGGTGTTCATTGAAATAACGCCTACTCTCCGAATGACCTCTGCGCTGTTTGAAACTTCTTGTTGGCGTAAAACAAAATGCTTTTTCCAAGAGTCAATATTTTGAATAAATTCATCTTGTGCTTTAGGCGATAAGGTGAGGGCAGTTCCTGAAGCAATTTTAAGTTTGTCTTGTTTTAATAAGGGAAGGCATGCTTCTTGAATGACTTCTGTGAAAAGTGAAACCGGCGCTTGAGAAGGGTTGTTTGCCATGGCGGTGAGTACGGCATTTGCCACATTTCCTACGCCACTTTGGTAAGCTAAACCCTCGTGGAGTTTTCCTTTTTTTATTTCGTAAGAAATAAAATCAAGAATTTGTTCGGCAATTGTTGTAGCGATGGAATCTGGTGTTGTGAAGGGTTTCACTTCATCATAAGCATCAGAAAGTACAATGGCTTTGATTTTTTCTGATGGAATTTGTATGTAATCGTTTCCTGCCCGGTCTTTTGGATAACGAATAGGAATCGGGTCTGCCCCAGGCGTTAAATCTGGAATAAAAGTGTCGTGGAGACCAATGAATTTTTCTCCATAACGGGTGTTTAATTCGATGATGACTTTTTCGGCTTTTTCAAGAAATGCAACAGTATTCCCGCCGGAGGTGGAAAGATAAATTTTCCCCTCTGGAGAAATATGCGAAGCTTCAATGATAAGAGTTGTGGGCGAAGGGAGAGCGCCTTCCCTAATCTTTACCCCCATTAAACCAAGATGCTCGTCGAGATATTGAATGGAACCTTCATTGGCTCCTTTTCTTAAAGCAGGGTTTGATTGGTATGGGGCACGCTTGGAAATGGCGTTCGCTTTTGTAAGAATACCATCGCAGGAATCTCCGGTGGAGGCTCCGGAAAATAAAGTGATGCTGAATGGTTTACCTTGGGCGTGTAAGCGTTCTGCTTTTTCTGCTAGTGCTTTTGATACAAGCTTGGGGTAGCCAGAAAGAGTGAATCCTGAAACGCCAACGACTTCACCATTTTGAATCCATTCTGCAGCTTCTTCCGGTAAGCAAATTCTGTCTGCGTAGCAATGCATAAAGTTCTTTTAAGTGTCTGCCCGACGAATTGCTTCTAACATTTCTTTTACGGCGCGTTCCATGCCAACAAGAGCAGCTCTTCCAATAATGCTATGCCCGATGTTTAATTCTTCAATGTGAGGAATCGCTGCAATAGGGCCAACATTTCTGTAATTTAAACCATGCCCGGCATTGATTCTTAAGCCGTATTTATGAGCAAGAAGCGTCATATCTTGAATGGCAGAAAGTTCGCTTTCTACTTCACGAGAATCTCCCATGTCGTAAGCATTACTGTATTTTCCAGTATGAAATTCTACAAAATCGGCGCCTACTTTTTTTGCTGCTTTTACTTGGCTTGATTCTGGGTCAATAAACACGCTGACTAAAATATCATTCTGTTTTAATTTTGCAATAGCTTGAGAAAGTTCTTCTGCTTTTGCTGCTACATTTAAGCCACCTTCTGTAGTGATTTCTAAACGATTTTCAGGCACGAGTGTTGCCATATCCGGGTGTAAATCCAAAGCAAATTGAACCATTTCCGGCGAAGGAGCCATTTCCATATTGAGGTGTGTGGTTACCATGCCGCGTAAAAGACGAATGTCTCTATCTTGAATATGGCGTCTGTCTTCTCTTAAGTGAGCGGTAATGCCGTGGCAACCAGCGAGTTCTGCTAAAACAGCCGCTGCGACTGGGTCTGGTTCTCTGATTTTTCGAGCTTCGCGAATTGTGGCGATATGATCGATATTTACACCTAATTTAACAGCCATTTTAGACTCCTATTGACGTTGTTCCACGAGCGATTCTAATGTAGTTATTTCTGTGCCTTGTTTTTTAGCACGTTCTTCAATATCTTCAAGTTCTTTTTGAATATTGGAATTTAAAGGAAGAATTATAATAGCATTTCCGTTTTTTGCCGCTTCAGCAAGTTTTTTGCGTATATAATCTTTAGGTATGCTATTGTCTGCATTATAAGCTTCCGGGTTATCACACAAAAGTTCTAGTTCTTCACAAACTTGTTTTGATAAAGATGAATTGCTCCTTGTTAAATCTAAAAAGTAAACAGAATGTTCCTGAAGTGGAAGCAAAGTGGCACGTAAAAGGTTATAATGTTCAACAGCTTGTTCGCCATAACGCGTAGCAATTCCTTTTGCTTCAGGGAGTATAGCAAAAGCGTCTTTTATATTTTGCTCAATGTCTGATTCTGTGTGGTGAAAACGAATTGGGCGAATAGAAGCTTGGTTGATTTTAGTGGATTCCATAAAAAGCCAAAGGACTAAAGAACGTTTTTCAGAAGAACGCAGTTCATTGAGTTTTTCAGTTGATAATTTCCAAGGTGTTATAAGTACAGAATGGGGGTATTCTAATTTATTTAAGAAATCAATGTTTTCTTGTTTGTCTAAATTAATGCCTTCAAAAACAATAGCGAGTTTTGAATTGCCGCCTTTTATAAATAGCTTTTTGGATATCTGAAGTTCTACATTTGAAGTGTTACCTGTAGAATCAGTAAATTGAATACATGCCGCTTGGAATACAGAAGATGCTAAACTAGAACGCTCATAGAACAATTCGTTCATGTGTAAGACTTTGCCCTTACGTTCTTCAATTTTATTTTGTATCTGCCACAAGTAATAAATAATGGTTCGACCTTGTCCAAGAAGCCAAACATCAATTTTTTTTGTTTTATCATCAATTTTACAAGCCTTCTCATATTCTCTTTTAGAGCCTTTATTGACTGATTTCGTTTTTGTTTGTTTGACATCTAAAAATTCTTTTAAGTAATCGGGTAAAGATAACGTATCTGCAACGTTTACCACTTTTGTTTCTACAGGAGAAGTGTCTTTGTTATAAAGCGGACTCTGGAAAACGAAAATAATAGCTAAGCCCGCTAAAAGAACGGAAGAGAGTATAATTGAAACAATAATGATAGGTTTCTTTTGCATTGTCTGTAAAATATAGCTAGATTACGGCTGATGTCGATACGATTAGCACTTGTTGGCCCGACTGCGGTTGGTAAAACGGAACTTTCTTTAAGCCTAGCTGAATCTCTGGGTGCAGAAATTATCTGTTTAGATTCAAGACAAATTTATAAAGGCTTTCGGATTGGAACGGCTCAACCGACTTGTGAGGAACGTTTGCGTGTGCCGCATCATTTAACAGATTTTCTTTTACCGCATGAATCTTTTTCTGCAGGTGCTTTTTTAGCAGCCGTTCATGAACTTTTAAAAAATAAAGCAAAAGATTTTATTTTAGTTGGTGGTACAGGTCTTTATCTACAAGCGTTAGTTGAAGGTTTGCCTAAAATTCCGGAAATTTCTGAAAAAGTTCGGGTGCAAGTAGCCGGAATGTATTTAAATAAAGGCTTGTATTATTGTTATGAGAAAGCAAAAGAGTTTGATAAAAAAGCAACTGAAAAGATTTCTCCAGAAGATAAACAGCGGATATTAAGGGTTTTAGAAGTTGCTTTAGAAACATCTCGTCCTCTTTCTGAATGGCAACAAGAACGAGAAGGTGGGTTTGGCTTTATCCCGACATTCTTTTTAAATCGTCCAAGAGAAATTCTCTATGAACGAATTAATAATCGCGCAAAAGCAATGTTTGAAAATGGTTGGGTAGAAGAAGTCATTGAATTAGAAAAAAATGTTCCGCAAGATGCCTTAGCCTGGAAATCTATAGGTTATCGTGAAATTATACAAATGAAAAAAGGTCTGATTTCTGAAGAAGATTGCCTTTCAGGAATTCAACAAGAAACGCGGCGTTTTGCAAAACGCCAATTGACTTGGTTTCGTCACCAGATTTCAGGAAAAGAAATTAATCTTGAAGAGCCGAATCAAGGTTTAGTGCAAGAGATTATTTCCCAAATATGATTTTTTTTAAAAGCATAACTTCTACTTTTTTCTACTTTGTTTTGTATGATGAGTGAAAATTGCCTTTTTTGTAAAATAATCCGTGGTGAAATTCCGTCCAAAAAAATTTATGAGGACGACGATGTTTTTGCCTTTTACGATATAGAACCACAAGCTCCTGTGCATTTTTTGGTTGTTCCAAAACACCATATCCCTACATTGATGGATATGCAACCTTGTGATTCTGAAATTATGGGAAAACTTTTGTACAGAGCGCAAGTTCTTGCAAAAGAATTAGGTCTAGAAGAATCGGGGGCTCGTTTTGTCTTTAATTGTAAGGCTGAAGCCGGGCAAACCGTATTCCATATCCATTTACATGTGCTAGGTGGCCGTCAGATGGGGTGGCCTCCTTATCCACCGGAAAATCATTAATTTCAATAATTATAGACAATGCATGTTAAAACAAAGCTGATTGTTCTGCATAGAATCCCTTATAGTGATTCTTCGTGGATAGTGAAGGCTATTTCCGCAGAACAAGGCATTGTTTCTTTATTGTTAAAGGGAGCAAAACGTAAAGAAAGCCCTTTTCGTGGCTCTTTAGACCCGCTGTCAGAAACAGAGGTTGTTTTACATCGTTCGAAAACGGATTTGCATATAGTTAAAGAAGCTCACTTGTGTAATTGGTTCCCTTCTTTAAGACAAGGTTTGGTTTCTTTAGCCGAAGCGACAGTTATGGCAGAAGTGCTTTTGCGGTTTGCTCCACAAGGTTTACCTCTTTTTCAAGAATTTTCTCTTTTAGAAAGGTATTTAGAACTTCTTGACACAAAGGGTTATTCTGGTAATACTTTTTCACAATTTTTATTAGAACTTTCTCAGATATGGGGTTTTGCTTTTAATATCGGAGAATGCGGGCGTTGCGGTTGTATTCTTGAAAAGCCTCCTGTTTCTTTTGAAGAAGAATCTGGAGATGTTTTTTGTGAATTGTGTTCTTCTCGCCGTCCTACAGGACGGCGAGAAGAATACCTTGAAGACCTTTTTCGATTAGCAAAAAATCAAACACTTTTAAATCCAGAGCAGACAGAAGCAGGTATACTGCATTATCTGAAACAACATTTAGGATTACCCCAAAAAGAAATACGTTCACTTTCTTGGTTACAAGAAGCGAGGAAATTATGCTCACAGCACAAGAAATCCGTTTAATGAAATCAACCGGGCAAAAAATAGCGGTCACAACGGCATACGATGTTGCTTTTGCGTCAATGGCAGAAATAGCAGGAATAGACCAGATTTTAGTTGGCGATTCTTTGGCTAATACAATGCTTGGCTATAAAAGCACAAGTGAAATTGGCATGAATGAAATGGAAATATTTACCGCAGCGGTTTGTCGCGGTGCTCCGAATACACATGTTATTGCAGATATGCCTTATAAAAGCGATGAAACTCCAGAACTTGCTTTAGAAAATGCAAGAAGATTATTGCGTTGTGGGGCTCAATCTGTCAAATTAGAAGGCGCTAAAGTAGAAGTAATACGCAAATTACGAGAAAATGGAATAGAAGTCATGGGGCATTTAGGCCTTCTTCCACAAACTGCGGAAAATTTTAAACAACGCGGAACAACAGAAAAAGAAGCAGAACAAATTTTTCAAGAAGCCAAAGTTTTAGAATCATTAGGCGTTTATGCTTTTGTATTAGAACATATCCCAGAAGAGCTTGGAAAAAAAATCACAAATGCTGTAAGCCCAGTAACTATAGGGATTGGCGCTGGGTCTGCTACTGATGGACAGGTGTTAGTTATGCATGATTTGTTAGGCTTACATAATAAAAAAATACCGCCATTTGCAAAAAAATTTGCTAACCTTTTTGAAGAAGGAGTTGCTGGTTTCAGAAGCTATCTGAAAATGGTTAAGGATTAGCTATAGAACTTTTTTTTCAATAAAGTAAAAGAAAAAATAAAATTGTTCATTTTTTTGTTGATTATTTGTGAAAAAGAAGTTATTTTAATTCTAACAAATCACTCTCTCAAAAAGGAAACATACATTATGGCAACAAAAAAAGCTCCAGCAAAGAAAGCAGCTCCAGCTAAAAAAGCTGCACCTGCAAAGGCTGCTCCTGCAAAAAAAGCACCAGCTAAGAAAGCTGCACCTGCAAAGGCTGCTCCAGCAAAAAAAGCAGCTCCAGCTAAGAAAGCTGCTCCTGCAAAGGCTGCACCAGCTAAGAAAGCAGCTCCAGCTAAGAAAGCTGTAGCAAAGGCTGCTCCAGCAAAGAAAGCTCCAGCTAAAAAAGTTGTAGCCAAAGCAGCACCAGCCAAGAAGGCTCCTGCTAAGAAAGCTCCTGCTAAAAAAGTTGCAGCAAAGAAAAAATAATTTTTGAGCTTTTATAAAAGTCCTCGGCAATGCCGAGGACTTTTTGTATATAACAATTCTTTGAAAAAAAAAGGTCTGGTAAAAACCAGACCCTTAAAATTAAGAAAATTTTACAAAAATCAAAGCGAGCGATCTAACAAGCTTTTTAATGTATTTTTTGGAACGGCTCCAACGAGATTTCCCACTTCAACACCATTTTTAAACAACTTAAAGTTCGGGATATTTGTTATGCCATAACGAGCACAAATAGAATTGCATTGGTCAACATCCATTTTGGCAACAATGACTTGCCCAGCATATTCATCAGCGAGTTCATCAACAATTGGTCCCATCATTTGACAAGGTCTGCACCAAGTAGCCCAAAAATCAACTAAAACAGGTTTATCAGATGCAATAGCTTCATCAAATTTATCTTCAGAAATATGAATAGCAGGCATAAAAACTCCTAAAAAAAGTTGAACGATAATAAGATACAAATAATTTGAATATAAAGGAATGCCTAAAATGGATTAGAAAGGTTTTTCTATCTTAAAGGAGTAATGAAATTTTCAAAAATAATGCCGTTCGTATACTTTTTAGCTTTATTCCTTGTGAGTTTTGCTTCAGGGAACGGACTTTCTCATTTGGAAAAACGAGAAGTTGACCTTTCTAGACAAGCTTTAGGAATACCCGGTGTATTATTTCAGCAATATGATGTTTCAGGGCAAAAATTTGATTGGGTTGTTGGAACCTCTATTTTAGGAGCCCCTGGCTTAAGTCGTTCGGTTACAGGAGTTTCCCTTTCTTCTTTACATTTCCCTGCAGGAAATGCTGGTTTTTATGCTAAGCAATTAAATTATGATTCTTTTACTCCTGGATTAAATGGTGAAAATGGCGTCTTAAAAGAAACAAAAGAACTAGCCCCGTTAGATTCTCCTGTCACCGAAATTCTTTGGGAAAGAGGAGCTTTTGAAGGCAATGCTTTCAGACTGGATTTTCGTAGACAAATTATTGATTCTGTTCGTTTAGATTTAGGAATTGCAAGTTTTGGCAATGAAAATTCAGAACCTTTTACTTATGCAAATGTTACTCATCAGCCATTTTTTGCTTTAGGTAGAGATTCTTCTTCTATCCCATTTGGTGGCAGAAATATTTCTATGAATACAATGCATTTACGTCCAGGCTTAACATGGCTTTTTGGTAAAGGGGAAATTGCTTTACATGCTAATATTTTGTTTATGGATTTTGATGATGTTTCAAGGCATGTTGTTGTGCAGGATACTTCGGATTATTCCATATATCATTATTCTACAGAACCTTATTCTACGTCAACAAGAGGGCAAGGTTACGATGCAGGTCTAACGCTTTTTTTGACAAAAAAGTTGACGCTAGAAGCAAAGTTTGGAATGGGAAATTATGAAATTCAATATGAAAATTTGCCACCGATGATAGAAACTATTAAAGATACTGTTTTAGAAAAAGAAAATATTTTAGGCGAAATTTATTACGATTCTACTCAAGATACGACATGGAAAGAAACAACAATAAACCGAGAATATGAAGTTTATTCAGGAGAAGTTTCACTAGCTTATAAAACTTTTTTGAATCCGACGATTTTCTTTGAATATGAATTTTTATCACTAAATTCGAGAACGAAACAAGATAAAGAAATTGGTTATTTGTATTTAGGGGATTCATTCAAGTTTATTGATTTTAGATTGTTAGGTGGTTTACAAAGAAATAGTTCAGTAAATAATGAAGTTGAATTTGAACCAACTTATTCTGGAGAAATTCGTTTACATTTGCCATATCATTTTGTGTTATCAGCCAATCATCGGCACGATACAAGATTTCCGGAACTAGAAGAATTACGCCTTATTAACCAAGGGCGTTTGGTTTATCCGAATAAGAATCTGCAACCTGAATTACATTATCGGAGTGTGTTTGAGTTAGGATGGTTTAGAGAAAGCATTTTTTATGCGTTAGGTTTAAGAAAAGAAAAAGTTGAACATTTAATTGGAGAACGTTGGCTTTCGGGAAACGGCTTGGAATCAGAAGAACAAGCGTTTCAATTAGTGAATTTTAAAGAAGCCGAATCATTGGATTGGGTAGTGCGTTTAGGTTTTGTTTTTGACAAATGGTTCTTTTATGGAGAACGAGGGGCTGTTCTTGAACGGAAAAATAAGTTGAAGAATGTTCCTTCATTATATTATAAGGGGTCTATTGGATGGAAAGACCGTTTTGTTCAAGATAGGCTCGGGGTAGAATTGCGCCTTGATTACCAATGGTTCGGGACTCGTTATGATTGCGGGATTGTAGATGATTCTATTGCTGTTTATGGAGATTATTCTATTTCAAATGAAAGTGAAAGTGGAAAACATTTAGAAATCATAGAAATGCAAAAATATTTAGCATTGGATTTTGAAGCAAGAATGAATATTCTGACTTTTGATTTGTTTGCAAGAATAGAAAATTTAAATCATTCGCAGTATATGCCAAGGGTGGGCTATACACCAGAAGGTATTCGTTTTGCGTATGGAATAGTTTGGAAATTTACGAATTAATTTTTATCCAGAATTATTTTGTATATAAACGGCCACCATTTGCCGGTAATCCAAAGGAATTTGCCGTCGTAAGCGATGCCATTTAAAACCTCAGCTTTTGGAAATTTTTTTCTAGTCTTTTTGGCGAGTTCAGAAAAATCGAGATATTTTAAAACATTCCCATTTTTTATGTCTATAACAGCAATAGAGTCTGATTGCCAAATATTGGCGTAGATAGAACCGTCAACACATTCTAATTCATTTAAATAAGGTAATGGCTTTCCAGAATCTTGAACTTTCAAACTACCGATGTAACGGAAATCTTCTGGAGAAACTTTGAATATTTCTGAACTACCATCGCTTAACCAAAGTAAACCATTGCAAAATGTAAGTCCCCAACCTTCAGTAGGAATTTTTAAAGTTTGTTTGATCTTTAAAGTTTTAGAGTCTAGTTTGAAAACTTTTTTTGATTTCCAAGTTAAAAAGAAAATATCTTGTCCAAGGGTAACAGAGCCTTCACCAAAATAACGTTCTTCTAAGCGCGTGGAATCTTGAATTACAAAATTTTTATTGTAACGGTAAATCCCAGATTCTCCATAACGGCCAGTAGATTCAAGTAAAACACCTTTATCAAAAGAAAGTCCTTGCGTGTAATAATTGGTGTTATGAGGAATAGAGTCGATAACACTGAAAAATTGTAATGATGCGGCGGCAAGTAGAGTAGTAAATAAATCCATACCTGAAAAATAAAAAAGTAGATAGAAGAAAAATTGCTATTTTGAAAATCATGGGTGAAATACGAAAACTTTCTCCAGTAATGCTAGTTATTGGAGTCCTTGCTGAAAGTGCAGAAGCTTTTTATAAAGTGCGTGAAAAGCTTTCTTTAATATATGGTCAAGAAGAAACTTTTCTAGAACCATTTGATTTTACGTTTACTAATTATTATGTAAATGAAATCGGGCAAAATCCGGTCAGGGCTTTTATTGCTTATGAAACTTTAATTAATCGTGATGAAATTCCAAGCATTAAATTACATACAAATGAAATGGAATTAGAAATCGCAGAAGAAAATGGCTCTCCAGGCTTAAGGCCGGTAAATCTTGACCCTGGTTATATGACACTTGGGCAATTCTTTTTAGCAACGACAAAAGACCAACGCCAACGCGTGTATGTAAGAGATGGAATTTTTGTGGAGCCTACGCTTTATTTTGAAGCAGGCCATTTTCATGCATTTGATTGGACTTATCGAGATTATCAAAGTGAAAAGTATATATCGTTTTTAGAAAATGTGCGCTCTAGGTTAGCGTTCCAACTTTCTACTAAAGTGCCTTATCGTTTGCGCGCAACACTTCAAAAGAATTTTAAAAAATAAAAGGGGTTTATGAAAGCAGGTATTTTTACAATAATTCTTCTTGTTATTTCAAATATTTTTATGACATTTGCATGGTATGGAAATTTGAAATTAAAAGAACTTAATATAAGTACACATTGGCCACTTATTTTAGTGATTTTAGCGTCGTGGGGAATCGCTCTTTTTGAATATATCTTTATGATTCCTGCAAACCAGATTGGTTCAAAGATAAATGGCGGGCCTTATTCTTTAATGCAATTAAAAATCATTCAAGAAGCTATTTCTATTTCTGTTTTTACTTTAATTGCTATTACTGTCTTTCGAACAGAAACTTTACATTGGAATCATATAGTAGCGTTTGTTTTTATTATAGCAGCTGTGTTTTTTGCATTTTTAAAATAAAAAACGAATACAAAATGTATTCGTTTTTAAGTGGAGCCTCCCGGACTTGAACCGGGAACCGACGGGTTATGAGTCCGCTGCTCTGCCCTGTCCCGCGTAGATACTGGGTTTTCGATTAACGTCTCACAAAAAGCTCACAATTTAAAACCCTGTTTTTGCCTTAAAAAGCCCACTTTTTGTGACCTGGTTTTGAGCTTTTTGCTCATCCCCAGACGTCAAAAATTTACAAAAAATTAACAGGTTGAACCAGGGGGTAAAGACCGTCAAAATTTTTTTTGTACGGCCATTGACAAACCTAACTAAATTAGGTATATTAAGTAGTGAACAAAAGAGCACTAAAACTGTTTAAAAATGACCATAATGTTGACTAGAAATTTGATGATTCCAGACGGGAAAAAACGACTTTCGATTCAACCCATCGAGGCTCGCCAAACGGCGAGCCTCTCTTTTTTTGAGAGGTAAAACCATGAGCTACGACTACCACGAAAACATCAAGGACGACTGCGTGACGGCCATCAAGGAATACCTTGGGTATCACGACGTGAAGGGAATGTCCAAGGAAACGCTGAAAGAGAAATTCCGCGATGCGTTCTGGGTTGACGATTCTGTCACTGGCAACGCTTCGGGTTCCTATACGTTCTCCAGCTATGAGGCAGAGCAGAATATCGCGGGGAACTGGGACTTGCTTGGCGAGGCCATGACCGAGTTCTGCTGCGAGTGCAATGCCATCGAGAAAGGTGCAGAATGGGCGGATGTGACGATTCGCTGCTACTTGCTTGACGAGGGCATCGAGAAGGCGATGGAGGAACTGGAAGAAGAAATCGAAAAAGCGATTGAAGAAGAACCCGAAGAAGAAAGCGTGGAGGCATAGCGATGGAAAGGGCAAAAGTGAAAGAACAGCTTGAACGGATGATGAACGAGTTCAATCAGAAATCCGACGAACTTCAAAAGATGGCAGAGAAAAGCGTCAACGGAACCATGGAAAGGTACACGCTGGCGCAAGCCGACACCGCAGCGGCGAAACTGCTCGCGCTCAAGGAACTCGCCTTGAGGCTTGGCTTCGCTGTTGTTTACGATGCAATCCAAAACAAGTGGACACTAACCTAAAGGAAAAAAACAATGAAGATAAAAGCATACCTAATCGACGTTATCAACGAGACCCACAAGGCGGTCGAAATTGAAAACAAGCTCGCGGACTATTACCGCGAATTGCAGTGTACCGTGATTGACATTCAGGAACGAAAAATCGGAAAAAAGGTCTTCGACATTATCTGCGACGACGAAGGTCTTTTCAAGGAGCCTGCGAAAATCAGTGCCATCGACAATCTCGGTTCGCCTATGTTTGTCGGCAATCTCCTAGTCGTAAAAAATAAGGACGGAGAGACTACCACATTGAGCGACGAAGATGTATATTACGTTTCCGAACATGTGGAAAAACTTTGTACCAAGCTGTTTCCGAAAGGCTACCCGATGCTGACGCAGGTCGAATATTGCTAGGAGGGCTGAACATGAATTTGAAAATCGGAGACAAGATTGAAATTCTCGAAATGGTAGGCGAACCCCAGTACACGGGAAAAGTCGGAGTCGTTGATTTTATTGACGACGCTGGTCAAGTGCATGGAACCTGGGGCGGCTTGGCCGTTCAGCCTGAACGCGATAAAGTTCGGCTACTGGAGGGGTGACGATGGCGGAAGGACAGCTGGATTTCTTTTCCATACTGGATTCCGCAAGCGAAGCGAACAACGCAAGGCCATGGTGTAAATCATGGCTTTGTGCCCGTAAGAACAACTGCGGAGTCTATGTGGAGAATGTGCAGACATTCAGGCAGGGAGAGGGCTACAGGCGCTATGTGGAGCTGAAATGCGCCCTCGACTATCCGAAAGTCTATTACGCTTGCAGCATCCAGGACAGAATTTCCGGGCGCGGCTCGCCGCTAGATGCCGATGGAGATTACTGCTTCGACGTGTTCGACGGAATCGCGGACGTGGAGAAGAAGGTACGCGGCTATCTGACGCGCTGTGCGTCGGGCTACGAGGTGAACCGTTCCTGGATAGATGGCGTGGTGAACATGCTCAAGAACAGCTTGCAGCAATAGTACAAAAGCTATTTTTAAAGCGAGGCAAACAATGAATTACAGAACTCTGTGCAGCTTTTACAAGGGCGAGAAGGAATGTCCCTTTGAAGCTGGGAATGGAAATGCGGGGAAATTCTGGATGGCGGAACGGTTCGTGTGCGAGGAATACGCGCAGACCGTCGAGAAGCAGGTCGAGACCGATTTCTTCCGCATGGTCGCCGCCTATATGTGCAAGTGGGCGCCCTACAATTTTCCCGACCTGATACGCGACTACCTGTCGAAGTCCGATGCCGACGAAAAAATCAAGGCTCAAGTGAAAGCCATGTATCTCTAGTCTTAGGCGGCAGTAGGAGCCGCCTTCGGTCTCTTTTTTGCACAAAATATGATTTATTCACTTGAAAAAATTCGATTTTTACTATCTTTGCGCTCGGAGCCTTAGCTCAATCGGTTAGAGCGTCGGACTCATAAAAATTGTGGCACCAGCTTGAAAGAGTTGGATGCGAATGGGAAGAAATCGGTGAAACCTAACCAGCGGGAACGCTGCACGGCAACGCCGAGCCGAGCCAGGGGTACACTCCTGGAAGGTGTAGAGACTAGCGGAGCAGTAGAGCCTGCTTAATGACCGCGCAAGCCTCCCACGCCTAAACCCGCAAGGGCATGGCGAAGACATAGTCCACGGAGATGCGAAAGCATCACGAACGTAAACCCGTTGGTTCCCGGTTCAAGTCCGGGAGGCTCCACGAAATCCCGAACTCGAAAGAGAACGGGATTTTTTTATTTTGTTTTTTTAGAAAGGAATGAAATAAAATGAATGCGAATGAATGTCTTTTTGACAATAAAGTTTGGCAATCGTGGGTGGAAGATGCCAATGATAAAATAAATGACCCTGCAAATCGTGTGGTGATTTATAAAGATAAACAGGAAGTGTCGCCAGAGCCCTCTTTGGATGAGTTAAAAGGAAAAGTTTGCGTTTATGCAATATGGGAAAATGATACTATAAGGTACATTGGAAAATCAACAGATGGCAACGAAAGGCTAATCGACCATGTGAAAAAGGAAGCTCATGGAAAACACCATAGTATGAACGCGTTTGTTATGCAAAGCGTGTCTAATGGAAATAAGATTTCTCTTTCTGCAGCTGTAGTTTCTCGGCAGATTTATTCGTCTGTTGAAGAAAACTTAATCCAACGTTATAATCTGAAAATAAATGGCTGGAATGGTCGTGTAGGATAAATCATAGTTTCTCCAGTTTTCCATTCCTGATGAAATAAATTTCCGTTCCGATGGATTTCCACTTTTGGGCGAAGCCAAGATACCTGGACTTCGCCTTTTCTGTTAGGTCGTAAGGGAATGTCAGCGACTCCACGCAGTCAACCGTCACGTCGCCATGAAATTGCAGTTCAAGGTAGCTGCTGATGTTGTCGCTGCGGAATTTAGTCATGTTGTCTGTCTGCGTTCCCTTCACTGGCAGCTTGCTTTCGTACATATCG
>JAZQSE010000019.1:0-11075 GCA_045629945.1 Fibrobacteraceae bacterium | reverse complement strand
AGGGGTGCGATAAATTTTTGAATTTAGTTTTATGGCGTGATATTGTTTCAATTCACGCACCCGCAAGGGGTGCGATCCCGAAGGCAAAAACAAATGAGGTTACAAATATGTTTCAATTCACGCACCCGCAAGGGGTGCGATGAGAACGAATGAATGTTGTAGAAAATTTGAGTGTTTCAATTCACGCACCCGCAAGGGGTGCGATGCACACCTACCCACCCACACACCGAAGGGGCGGGTTTCAATTCACGCACCCGCAAGGGGTGCGATAAGCGTGGGTAATACATCGTTACGGAATAGATGTTTCAATTCACGCACCCGCAAGGGGTGCGATATTCGCTACTTTTTGCACTTGGACAACCCGGAGTTTCAATTCACGCACCCGCAAGGGGTGCGATCCACTAACGAATGGACTACAAGACCAACTTTTTGTTTCAATTCACGCACCCGCAAGGGGTGCGATCCCGGAAGGGGCTGGAGCGTAACGAAGGGGCGGTTTCAATTCACGCACCCGCAAGGGGTGCGATGGACAATTAAAAAAATTCCATACCATGGTAAAGTTTCAATTCACGCACCCGCAAGGGGTGCGATTCAATTTTTTCATTACATATTTGTTTTTGCGTGTTTCAATTCACGCACCCGCAAGGGGTGCGATATCATGCCCAAGAATCGTGGCTTTTTTTTGTAGTTTCAATTCACGCACCCGCAAGGGGTGCGATATGAATATTCAGCATAAATTGGTTAAGTTATGTGTTTCAATTCACGCACCCGCAAGGGGTGCGATGCTCGCATCAAAATTTGGGCTATTCATATCATGTTTCAATTCACGCACCCGCAAGGGGTGCGATAGGTGTTGCAAGATATTCACCTTGTCCAATGCAGTTTCAATTCACGCACCCGCAAGGGGTGCGATTCATCGGTGTTGGTGGAGCACTCGGACCAACAGTTTCAATTCACGCACCCGCAAGGGGTGCGATAAGGGGAGGACGCACCAAACCGAACCGAAAAAGTTTCAATTCACGCACCCGCAAGGGGTGCGATTTGGATTTGCCTTCACCAAGCCAATTCTTGCAGGTTTCAATTCACGCACCCGCAAGGGGTGCGATAGGACTTTCTAAAAACCTTGTAATAAAAGGGATTAGAAAGGCTCAATCGCTAAAGTCTATACAACTTTAGCAATTCAGTAATATCAAATATACGAATTGTCAAAAATCTTTTGAAAAGCACGTTTTCAAAATCGCTAACTTCTTAAGAAATTTGGTGGAGCTATAGGTTAGCGAAGACCTAAACAACCAATAAATCGTGCATATCGGGCGGAGCATGCGCTCCAATGTGTTCAATCTTACGCTCCCAGTTGGAACCAAGATAGTATATTCTCAGACTATCCTGTTTTTCATCAATTATTTTAACAAGAATATTTTTCAGAATACTCCATTGGGCTGGATCGACTTCACATTCGAATACTGATTTCTGTGCACGGTTCCCGTAATTTTTACATGCTTTTGCGACTTGATTTAGCCGACGTCTTCCTGCGGCAGAAACAGTTGAAACATCATATGTAACAAGGACTAACATATCACCTCCACAAAAAAGCTGGATAATATTCGATTTCACCACGAACATGTTTGGCAAGTAATCTTGCTTGTTCTGTGTATATCACGCCTATCGGCATAGATTCTTCTAATAATGGATGATTAATTTCTTCTTGTTTGCGTTTTTGCCATGCAGATAATAATGCTTTTCGTGTGTCAGTGTCCATTTCAACTTCACCGTTTGGTAAAATTTTGAAATTTTTTGAATGCACAGACTTTAAGTTGATAAGGCTTAATACAAGCCTATCGGCAATGGGTGCCCGGAATTCTTCCATAAGGTCTAAAGCAAGGCTAGGTCTTCCTGGTCTATCAACATGCAAAAATCCAACATAGGGGTCTAATCCAACACATTCTAATGCAGAACGAATATCTAGTGCAAGAATAGAATATGCATAAGATAGCATCGCATTGATTCGATCCATTGGAGGCCTGCGATTTCTTGATGTAAAGCGAAAGTCGGGATCCTTATTTAGAATAAGATAATTGAAAACGCTAAAATAATTATCCGCAGCATTTCCTTCAATTCCCCTTAATTTAGCAGAGTCACAAGCTCTTTTTATGCCTGCAACCCCTTCTTCCATGGCTGCAATAGATTGCTTTATTTCGGATTCACCCTCACATCCATTATGGTTTCTTAAATGACGAAGTAATACATTTCGCTGATTCTGAATTTTTGCGGCAACAAAGCATTTTGCTATGACTAGAGACTGTTCTGGATTGTCCGATATACGGTATTGTGCACGGCGAAGAAGGACGTTCCCATGAACTGGTCCTTGCATTCGTGCAAGGAATTTTCCACGGCCGTCTACATAAGTGATGGTAACGCCCTTAGATGCACAATATTCTGTCAAGTTCGGGGAAACGCCAATTCCGTAACCAAAGCAAACGATCTCTCCGATTTGGTGAATCGGAAATTGGGCAACTTTGGAATGGTCCTTATGGATTGTTATGGTTTCCCCATCCTTATGAACCCAAGCTCCTTCTAGAGTGACATACAATGTGTTGCGAATCATTTTCATCCGAAGAGCTCCTGATAATAATCCTTTAATTTCTTTTGATTTCCGATGTTAGGTTGACAAAAAACCATTAAAGAACAAGATTTGCAGTTGTGGTTTACTTCTGCTTCGGGAACTTTCCCGCTCGTAATTAATCGGTGAGCTTCATTGGCAAGTTCAATGGTTTCTATTCTTATATCTTCGTCAAATTCAAATTCAGTACGACGACGTAACTCGCAATAGAATATTGAACCTTCATTAATGGGCAAACCGGTCATTTCTTCAAGACAGAGTGCCTGTGCACATAACTGTATTAAATCGGCGTTATGGTCCTTGGGCTTGCCGTGCTTAAATTCGACCGGTCGCAATCTCCAGTTTCCGCTTAGTTTTATCCAGGGAATTTCTACATAGGGTCCTTCTGTTTGTTCAACTTCCAATACATCCATTCGTCCATACAGGCCAAGATCCATATTTCTGACATGCAATCCAGAAAATTGCTTTACGCCTCTCCGGAATTCTTGATAACCGGAGTCCACGCGCTCGTGCATTATTTTTCCTTGTGCGGTCAAATAATTTTCTGCCCATTCTTGATTTAGGTGAATGAGTCCCCATTGGCGTTTGCAGAACGCCAAGTGTTGTAGACCAGAAATGGCTATGCAGTCATCATCGGAATATGGCATAAGAAAACCTATGAAAAAGGGGAAGGAATATCCTTCCCCAAAAGGAGATTGTTGGTAGAATTAGCCGACTTTACGAATCAATGTCACTCCTTCAGGCATAGTTTCATCAATGGTTACCTTGTAATCTTCGAAGGAACGTGCCGGAATGGAGGAATCTTTTCTTTCGATTTTTATCTTTTCGAACAATTCGTGGGCAGAAGTTCTGCCGAGAGCTGAATCATGTTCAAAGACATAGAGTCCACGAACATTCATTTCGCCACGAGCTGCGGAATGGTCTTCCCAGAACATCTTTTCAAGAGCTTCCCAGAAAACATTAAGATCGTTTTCATTAAAACCCGTTTGTGCAGCAAGATGAGCAGAAATGAAGCCATGAGAAACATACAAACCATATGGTACGGTAAACTTGCGACCCATGGTTCGTTCTTTATCAACATCTTCCGCCTTTGTAACTGCCATTCTAGTTATACTGTGTTCCAAAGAAACGATGGGATCAACAGAACGAGCAAAAGTCATTTGAACCGGGCCACGGACCTGGCCGGCATTCGCACCAACAGAAAGAACCGCGCCAAATGTACGAATGTCAAAATATTTTTCACACATTTTATCACGGCCTTTTTCAATATTTTCGCCTTTAGCAGGCTTCTTTGCGTTGGCATCAATGCCAAGATCTTTGTAGGCTTCGTCAATAGCATTATTCAAAATTGCTTTTTCCTTGACAAAGATATCGTAACCATCTTTCCCCTGTTTTTCAAGCTGGACGAAATTGCGGACTTTGCGTTTCAAGCAGACATCCGTAACCAAGCCATTGCCTGTTTCGGCATCAAGACGAGGCAAATTGCCTGCATCCGGATCGCCATTGGGATTTCCATCCTTCACATCAAAGAGAAGGACAAAGTCGTAACGCTTTGTGATAATGTTTTCTTGTGCCATAATTGACTCCTATTTTTACTTTTCTTCTTTTGATTTAAAAAGGTCTTGACGCTGATGATAGTAGCCGATTGCAAAGCGGGCTTGATCATCAAGGCTTAAATGAGCAGGAACTCCCTCAGCAGGAATACCATCTGTAATTTCACCAATAAGTTTTTCAAAATTTGTTTTTCTTCCAGGATTGCTGAGCTTTGCAAGATGAAAGTTTTTTAGTTTGAACAATTGTGGGAACACAGTACATGGAGTTGAAGATGCCGCCCCATAATAGCGATCCTTAATTGTAGAATTCAGATTACTACCTTGAGCTTCTTCTTGCAATTTTTCCAGTGTTGCAAAAAGTCTGCCTAATAGGTATCCTGTATTTTTATTTGTTGTATCAAGTGACATGGTTATCTCCTTGTCTGTAGTTTTATAAAATCTTTGTTTGCGATTTAGGTATGCCTTAAGTAACGCCGTTCTGCAAGCATCAATGTGGGCTTTTTTGTCTCGAGATTTTTCATCTTTGTCTCTAGCACATTCAGCTTTGATTCGGTTGAGTGCAAGATTGAGTATTCTGTATGGAAACGGAATTCCACTCAAAATAGCTCTCATCAAATCTCCTGGCAAATTTGGCGGGAGATTTTTTTCAATGTCACGTTTTTGTGGAGTTCCTGATTCTAAAACCAATGTTCTCAAATACCAATTAAAAGGATGAACGCCGTCTTCTGAATCAATAGCAATATCTTCAAAATACCGATTAATTTTTTCTATAAGATCCTTGTAGGATTCCGCCATCCAAAGGCGAACAGCGGCACGCCCTTTGCTTAAAGGTGCTAGTCCTAAAATGAAGAACTTATTCTCCAAATTTATCTTTTTTTGTCCTTTTTTTACAGAAGCAAATAATTGTTTGATTTCTAGCACATTTCTATCAGGATTATCTTGTGCGCTCCAAAAGAGATTCATAAAATTATGTTCTAGGATATCATCATCTTTTTGAGCCCAAAAACAAAAAGTTGTATTTCCTATAGTATAATGACTATAATCTTGCTTGTTTAATAGCAAATCTAGAGCTTTAACATAATCTGAGACAATTTTGTTTGAAACAGGAGCATTATCAGCTTGTTCGTGTCCATACGAATCATATCCAGATTTTTTTTGAAAAGACACTAGAGATGACATGCCTCCACCCCATTGAGGAATGGAATTGTGTAATCGTGCTGTTTCTGTTTTTTCACCAGTTACTAAACACACCTTGTTTGTCAAAGATTTTTTTTCATCTAGACTGCGATACAGTTGTATTTCTTTGGAAAGTATTGTCGTGATGGGAATTAGATTGTCGTCTTTAAATGTAAACCCAACAATGTTCTTTTCTGATTTTAATAAATCTTCTAAAGCTTCTTTATGTCTAGTATTTGTAATAGATTTAATAGGATCATTTTGTAAAAAATGCACAAGAGCATTTAATTTATCATTGTTTAGATTTTTATTAAATTCTTTTATTTCATTAATAAAAGAATCCAATTTTGAGGAATTACTTTTGGCTTCTGAATCGTTTTGTTGGGAAATTCCTAATGCATAGTCACAAGAATCCCATAGAAGATTAGGAACAATTTTTGTTCCGACTCTTTTTGTTCCTATAGGCAACGAAGGAACTTGATATGGAAAGCCAATCTTTTTCTTGTCTTGACTTTCTCTGACATCAATTAGTTCTGAGAATTCTCCATTTGCATCATATTCAATTAAAAAGGAAATTCTTTTTATTTCGAATCCTTCCGGCGCAATTCCGCTTTCTGGATCATTTGCTTTTCTTTGGTAATAATCACATAGCGCCTGTAAAATCATTTGCGGACCTCCTCGCTTTCCCAATCAGGTATATTCACAATTCCCTTTTCCATGGTTGCACGGAAAAAGGCTGGATTAACGCTTCCATCAGAATTGGGATTTTCGAAATCCATATCGTAAAGCATGAATCCTAGGTCGCGACTTTCCGGTATAGCAGGGGATTCCTCTGCAGCTTTTTCAGGACTGTCAATGAATTTAAAATCACAACTAAATTCTCTACATCCGAGATAAGGTTGATTGAAACATTGCCCTTTTTGGGCTCTGCGTTCAAACATCGCATGATATTTCCCTGGATTTTCATCCTTACGAATTTCTTGTCGTTCTTCGTCACTGACTAATGATTCGGGTATCTCGTTTAGTACCTTCGGCCTTTTGTTTATCGGGATAAATTCCATCTCCGCATAAATTCGATAATGAACATCACGCAGGAAAAGACCAGCTCTCTGTTGTCGAGAATCTTCAATCATAATGGGGTTCTTTACGGCTACGGCTCCGACTTCATTTCTTCTAACCGAAATCCATTTAATCGGACTTAATACCTCAATTTTCTTGACATTCCATTTAATCGCAGGCTTCCAGAAAATTGCGGAGAATATAGCTCTTGCCGCCGAAGGTGTAATCACGTCGTAACTGACGCGTTCCACCTTCATTTCTGGGCGTGTAAAGCAAGCATAATCGCCCTTAACATCTAAACAAAATGTCTTTCCAAAGTGTTCCATCAATTTACACTCCTTTTAGCAAATAAACTCTATTCCTTCAAATTTAGGACCATCTAATGAGAAGCCTGTTTTTTCAGAATACAGGGAAGATGTTCCCTGTTGCCAAATATCCAATCCAATACCATCTGGGCCTTTTATTTCAGTGATATAATCATCTTTCTGCAATTCTTCCCAGCATTTTTTAGGAATATTGACTGTACAACGTTGTAGCTTACGCATAATATCTCTTTTAAGGCCGACAACCTCCAATTGAGCAATCAATTCCTGGCTATTTATTCTGACGTCAGAATACCACACAATAACCGATTTCTGCGCTTTGTCGTCAATCAACTGAAAATTTTCCGCAACAGTCCTAAATTCAGCCTTTAGGTTGTTTGCTCGTAAATCAAGGTCGTGCAGAATGTTCTTTCTATCAAAAGAATGAACTTGATTGTAGTATATTTTAAAATAGGTTGAAAATATATCGGGAATCAATGGTATATTACCAAGTTTGTCTTTGTCTATTATGTACTGACTTGCTTGGGCTCCAAATCTTAGCAAGCCAATAGGAGCATCTTTAGGTGGGTTAAATACAAAAACATTTCCGCAATCCATCATGCCTTCTCTATTGCATCGCCCCGCGGCCTGGGCAATAGAATCTAGGCCCGCCATAGCACGATAAACCACAGGGAAATCAATATCAACACCCGCTTCTACCAACTGCGTGCTTACAACTCTGATGGAATCGCCATTTTTTAACTTTCGTTTTATTTCCGCAATCAAATTGCTCCTATGCTGACCGCACATTGATGCAGAAAGATGAATCGTATCCGAAGGCATGGCATCATAAAGGGCTTTGCAGTCTTTTCTTGTATTGACAATGCAAAGAACTTGGTTGTATTGAATCAATTGCTCGGCAACGTTTTCCCAAGAACTCATTTTTTCAGGAATATACGTTACATTTGTACGATTCATTTTTTCAAAAAGTTCTTGCGGGTTCTTTACAAGTTCGCGTACGTTATCGCGTGGCAGTCCCTCAAAGCCGCCTTCGCCATGCGGTGCGGGATCTCCACCAATATGCCCTTGCAGTGTTGGCTGTGTTGCAGTACAAAAAACAACGGAACAACCAAAATCAGTAGTAAGCGACTCCAATGCACCCAAAATAGGCTTTAAGTATTCTGGAGGCAACATTTGAGCTTCGTCCAAAATAATCACAGAATTTGCAATGTTGTGAATCTTTCGACATCTGCTTTTTTTCGCAGCAAAGAGAGATTCCAATAATTGAACATTGGTGGTTACAACTATCGGAGCATCCCAGTTTTCCGATGCAAGTTTTGATTTGGCGGTTTCCTTATCTGGATCTAGATTAGAATGGTGTTCTAGAACGACATTTGATAAATCTTCGTCCCCGTTTTTAAACACATTCTTGTATACGTCAGCCGTTTGCTCAATAATGCTCGTGTAAGGGATCGCCACTATAATTCGAGATTTGTTGTATTTTACGGCGTGGTCTAAAGCAAATCCCATAGAAGCGAGTGTTTTACCGCCACCTGTAGGAACCGTAAGAGAGAAAAGCCCAGGTTCTTTCATCGCACCTTGACGGCAATCGGACAAAATTTTGGTTCTAATTTTATTAATCTCTGTAGAGGGTGCGCCTTGACTCATTTTGTCCATAAATGAATCAAATCGTGCCTGCAATACTTTTAGTGAAATGTTCTTTTCGCGCAAAGCGTAGTTTTCAGGCGACATGAAGCGTTCCGTATCAAGAAAATCGGCATCTAATAGGCAAGAAAATAGCATACGGACCCATAGATGGAGGTCTCTAGAATTTTTAACTGGAGCCGTCTTTAGTGTTGGAAATTCAATGTTGTTAAGAAATTCTTTGCCGCCGTTTTCAAGGCTTTGCTGCAAATTCTCTTCTTTCGCAAGGCGTTTGTCCAATTTACCATAATAATTAGGAAGACCGCTATGATGACCTGCGATTATATAAGACAGCAGTAATCCAATTTTGGGAATGTTCTTGTTGGCCCAAATTGCTCCAGCGGCAGAGTGATCGACCTTTCCAACTCCAAATTCGTCAGATTCTTCGGTATCATACCCTGAAGATTGACGGATATAGTTCTGAAAATCCGTTTTAAACTTGCCCAAATCGTGCAAAAGTCCGGCACATTTTGCAAATTCGCCCGCGTTAAAGGCGTTTGCAAAAGATTCTGCCAATGCTGCGGTTCCCTCCAAGTGACCTTCTGGACCATTTAAAGGTTTAGACTCTTCTAAATTTGTGTTAACATGCGCAATTATTCTCATCCCTCTTAAAATACTCTCTTTTTTCTTACATAGTTTAAAAAAATTTGCTTTTTTGTGCGAATTTCCGCAATTTTTATCTGTTTTTCATTAAGTCAAAACTTATAAAAATAAAAACAAATCTATGTCAATTTTTGACACAACAAAATATTGCATATCTTTTTTTTATTTTTAAGATTTTTCAAAAAAAAGTATTGACTTTCAGATTTTTCTTTGTATATTTATTTCAAAATCTGAAGTAATTCACAATAAGGATTATTCCGTTGTGAAAACATTTAGAGCGGCGCTTCGGCGTCGTTCTCTTTTTTTATCCTGCGAGTTGAAGTTTTACTAAAAAAAACAAAAAAGCCCCCAAATGAAGGCTTCTTTGTATCTGGCGTACAACGGGAATCAGGCATTGCACGACTCATCCAGATGTGTGAAAATTAGTATCTATTTCAAAAAAAATCAATAGGTTTGTGAAAAAGAAGTCTTCCAAGTCGGAATAGAAAAAATAAACTAACTTTACGCTATGCAAATAGGTCGATTCTACCATACTGTTGTGAAAGATGAACTTCCTCAAGGTTTTTACCTAGAAACCGAACAAGGGGAACGCGTTTTATTGCCTGGTTCTAAAGCGCCAGTTGGGTTAAAAGTGGGCGATTTTATTGATGCGTTTATCTACCTAGATAGCGAAGATAGGCCGATTGCTACTACAGAAACGCCTCTTGTTGAAGCAAACCATTTTGCAGTTCTTGAAGTGAAAGATGTGAATTCTATCGGGGCTTTTTTAGATTGGGGACTTGATAAAGACCTTTTACTGCCCTACAAACAGCAACTTGGTGGAGAATTACGCAAGGGCGATAAATGCGTTATTTATGCTCTTGTTGACCAGAAAAGCGGGCGTCTTGTGGCTACAGAAAAGTTGCGTCGCTTTTTTGAAACCAATATTAGTGAGTTACGAGTGGGGCAAAAGGTTTCTCTTGCCATTTATGAAATGGAAGAATCTTTTGCAGAGTGTCTGATTAACCTTCGTAGTTATGGCAGGCTTTATTTGCACAAAAACGAAGAGCGTCTTTATATCGGCGATCAGATTGATGGCTACATTGAAGATATTCGCCCTGATGGGAAAATTACGCTTTCAAGATTCCCTGTTGGCTATAATACGGTGCGTTCCCATGATGCTGGTTTGCTTCGCGAGTTGAAAGAAGCTGGTGGTTTTTTGCCTTATGGCGATAAAACACCGCCAGAAGAGATTCAAGAACATTTCGGGCTTTCTAAAAAAGCTTTTAAAAAGTTGATTGGTGGGCTTTTCCGCGAAGGAAAAATTGTGATTCAAGATAATGGGATTGCTTTGCCATCAAATAAGAATTCTCGGGCAAAAAAACGTTTTTAAATAATTTGTTATGGAGAGAGGTCTTGTGCCTCGCGGCTATCGGTTGGCAAGTTGTCATCGCAAGTAGATTGCCGCACCGTGTATTCTACACGGCTCGCAATGACAAAAAACTTGTGACTAGTGTAGGGTTGTCATGGCGAACGGAGTGTGGCGATCTGTTGGCGATGAGATTGCAGACAACTTGCGATGAGATTGCTGGCGATTTGTAAGTAGATTGCTTCACCCCGTTGGGGTTCGCAATGACAAGGTTCGTGGGCAAGAACCGCGGCAAATTCAGGGTTGTCATGGCGAGGAGTCTTTTAAGACGACGTGGCCTATAAAACTTATCAAGAAGTCCTTACAAGTAAAAAAATCAAAAGCCTCCTGCTGAAAAGCAGGAGGCTTTTGAAATAAAAATTTATAGATTTTTAATTTCCTCTTCAGAAAGACCAGAAATCAAAGAAACATCTTCTAACGGATAACCTTTTAAAAGCATCGCTTTTGCCATTTCACGTTTAGCATCATTAATGCCCTTGATTTCTCCATCCAAAAAGCCTTCCGCTTTGCCTTCAAGGAACCATTCTTCACGTTCGGCTTCAGCGATAGAAGTGTAGCCTTTGTTTTCTAAAACTTCTAAAGAGTCCATAATGGTTTCCTTTTCTTGTTGTGGTAGGGTTTCTCGTAAATATACCAAAATTTCTTCTAAA
>JAZQSE010000018.1:0-2859 GCA_045629945.1 Fibrobacteraceae bacterium | reverse complement strand
ACTACCGGCTACTTTTATTGTTGAACTCTGTTTTATGATTGTATTTGCTGTTTCTAAATTACCATGGACGAAAGCCCTATCTCGCAAAAGAACGGGCTTCGCAGAAAAAACGTTACCGACTTCTGCTTTTACTCCAAGTCCTACACCAAAAGCTCCACTAAAATCGCTATTATAGGAAGCTATTGGGCAATAAGTTCCATTTAACGAAACACAAGAAGCTCTGTCATTTAAAAGTAATAATTCTTTTGCGAGTAATGCTACTGTATAATCTTTACAACCAGGAATTACATTTTTAGAGAATCTTGTTGCATCAAATCGTTCACAACTATTAATTTGATTGCTTTCTTTATAAGCATCTTCTTGAGCATCACAATAACCATCTCCGTCAGAGTCAGGATCTCTTGCAGCAAGCAAGCCATCGCCATCAATATCCGACTTGGAGGTATATTCAGAACCACCCATACATTGCATAAAATCATATATTTCCTCGTAATCATTTTTCTTATCTCCGTCAGAATCATCGTTCAATGGTTCGGTCCCAAATCTTTCGATTTCGTCAAAATCAACAATGCCATCACTGTCAGCATCCTCAAAAATACTTGAATTAGAAGATCTCCCTTTTGCTAATAACGGAGGTATATAATGAGCTCGAAAGAAATCATTACTTATATTTGTATCAGCAAGTATATCTATTAAATGCTCAATTCCATTTAAAATTGCGTTACCAATGATGTCTAACCCAAGGAAACTAATATTACAGTAATAACGCCATTCAGAATTACCCATATTATCAACATTTAACAAATGAATATAAACATCTCCATTCATTTGAATTTTATAGCCATTAAGAACCATTGCATGTCCGCCGTCAGCCCCTGCATTTAATTGAGAAACTCCTATAATATTCCCCAATTCAATGTTTTTTATAATTCCATGCAATGGCGGTGGACCTATATACCATCCGTTAACAGAAGGAATTATACCTCTAAAATGATATTCTGCTATTAATGAAGAATACACCATGTTTTCCCACAAATCTTCACCTAATACATATTTTACAGCTTGCATAGACTCAAGTGGGAACTCTCCTCCATTTATATTCTCAAATTCCTCTCTTATCTCATACATGATTTCGTCTTCTGAAATGTCGCCACCTTTGTAATGATTTATCATTTGTGCCATGGTAAGCCAACAGCGGTTTTTTATAGACTTTTGTTCTTCTGCTTTGATAATTGGAATAAAAAAAACCTTATTCCAATTTTTCTCATTAAACCCATTTTTCCATTTCTCAGCCAACATTCTAGTATCTTTCATGGCACAAAAAGCATCAGTTCCAAAACATTGGTGTGAGAGATATTGTGCTATTCTTTCTGGATAGGCCGTATAAACATATTTTTCATCATAAGAATCTTGCAACCGAGTTAAATTTTTTGTGACTTTGTTTGTTCTAGTGTGTAAGGTTTCTACATGGACAAAAATTTGAATCATTCCTAAAGGACTTATGCGATTTTTAAAAGAATTCCAAGAATTTTCTATAAAGTTACCACCATAAAAAATGGAGTATGTAACAGGAGTAAAAGTTTGAACCACTTTCTTTACTGTCTTTTTTGCCCATTTCTTTACTTTCTTCCACCAAGACGCACGAAGTAAAGGAGAACAATTTTCTGCAGGTTCATCTGCAGGGATTAAATAATACTCTTCACCTTCTTCATTTTCATCCATTGAAACTTCTATTAAAGGTTCTGCGAACCATAAATAATTGCCTACTGGAAGTGTGGGTATTCTTTCTATTGTTTGTGAAGTAAATTCAGAAACAATTGTATCGCCTAGAACAATAGAATCTCCTATTAATGAATCTTTAACTATAACTAAATGATAATAATCAGCTCCTTCAACAGCATTCCATTCAAGCGTCAACGAATCAATATCGTCTTCGCTATATTGCATTAACACAGGGGATAAGATTATCGGCATTGGATTTTCATCTGGGCTTTCCCAAGTTCGATAAAATTTCCAATTGCCAATTTTTCTAGCATCTAAATATTTTCCTAAAGAATCTTTTTTTAAAGCAAGGCGTTGTCCTTGAATTAAACCTTGATTATACCCCATATCAAAATCAGCTTTTACAAAAGAATCCGTTGATTCCCACAGAGTCTTTTCTGTCGCTATTTTGGCGTTTTCCGGTTTCCATCCAAATGCAAAATAAGCTAAAAGGTTTCCATTGCATTCAGCAAACAATTCACCACGACGTTCAACAGAATCTTGAGTAGATAAATTGCCATGCCAAATTTTTTGCCCTAATGAATCTACCTTAGCATCATCTAAATTAGCTTGTATAAAATTACCTGTTTTGTTTTTGATTGTTATAAAAGAAGAATCAGAATCTAACTTTTGTAATATCTGTAATGCTATGGAATCTTTTTGAACTTCTACAAACTGAACAACAGGACAGCCTGCGTTTTTCGCAACAGTAAGCATCAAAGGTTTGCCATTTGATAAAACTTCAACATTATTTGCTATAGAAAATGTGTTTGATGTTGGTTGTGATAAATCATCATTTTTAGACCAAGCAGACCAATTTTTATTATGAAGTCCTATTGCAAATCCAGAATTTCCGCCAAGTGTATCTCCAGGATAAAGAATTACATTTGGAAAATAAATTATAAGTGTGGCATTCAGAGAATCTTCAAAAGACCAATTCGCTATACCATCAGGAAGGTAAAACAAATCAGGTTCTGCAATTCTTGCAGTCTCTTGTTTTACGTGATAACGAAGTTCAATTTCTTTTAAGGTGTCGTTAGAATTATTTTCAATTTTAAATCTTAGTACTGTTTGGTTATTTTGTGAAAACTGCTCGTC
>JAZQSE010000017.1:0-160747 GCA_045629945.1 Fibrobacteraceae bacterium | reverse complement strand
AAGGAGATTACCACGCCGTGCATTCAGCACGTCTCGTAATGACAAAAGTAGTTCGCAACAAGAAGCTTGAAAACAAAAACTGCGGGCAAGTGTAAAGATGCGAAAAAGAGCGGTGTGAGCGAGAGTACCCGAGTGGGTAGCGGAAAATGGCTTTGTTCTTTTTATTGTCGGAATTGATGATAAAAAGAACAAAGCCAGTTGAAGCGAGGGAGAGACATCTCCCTTTGTATAAAATTATTTTATCGAATGTATCTGCTGCATTTCTTCGGGCGTTCTTGAAAGGATATCCCAATCGCCACGTTTCAGAATTTTATACGCATAGCCTTGCTCTGTTAAGAATAACTGGCGATTCATGGCAAATTCTTGTTCTTTGGAATCTTGCGTGACAATGCTGTAGAAATGGGCTTCGCCGCCATCACTTTTAGGGCGAAGGACGCGACCAAGACGCTGGGCTTCTTCTTGACGGCTGCCGAAAGTTCCTGAAATCTGAATGAGAACGTTGGCATCCGGCAAGTCTATGGCAAAGTTTCCGACTTTAGAAATCATCAGATTTTTTAACGAACCTTTTCTGAAAGCATCGTATAAAACATCGCGTTCTTTGTTTGGCGTTTTACCTGTGATTAAAGGAATGTTCAATTCTTCGGAAAGCGCCGTTAGTTGTTCTATGTATTGCCCGATAATTAAAATGCGGTCGGTTTCTTTTGCATAATAACCAAGCAACCTTTTTACTATGTCTGTTTTTTCCGGATTGGTGCTTGCAATAGTGATTTTTTCCCGAACACTGGCTAATGCATATTTCATTTTTAGTTCTGCATTCATAGGAATGCGGATTTCGTTGCATTCTGCTTTGGCTATCCAACCCTGGCTTTCAAGAACTCGCCATGGAATATCGTATTTTTTAGGGCCGATTAAAGAGAATACTTCTGTTTCCTTGCCGTCTTCGCGGACAAGTGTTGCCGTGAGGCCAATGCGCCTTGTGGCTTGCATTTCAGCGCTTAAACGAAATACTGGTGCCGGAAGCAAATGGACTTCATCATAAATCATTAAACCCCAATGTTCTGCACTGAACAATGGGAAATAGGAGAGTTCTTTTGATTCTTCTTTTTCTTCGTTGTCGTCTGTTTTTTTAGGGGTGCGTTTTCTTTGCGTTAAAATCTGATATGTCGCAATAGTGACCGGGCCAATTTCTTTGACTTCTCCTGAATATTCTTTTACCTGGTCTTCTGTTAAAGTGGTTTTGTCCAATAATTCTCTTATCCATTGTCTTGAGGCTGAAACGTTTGGAGTGAGAATCAATGTTTTTGTTTGAATCAACGCCATTGTCGCCATACCAATAACTGTTTTTCCAGAACCACACGGCAAAACTATCACCCCAGAACCGCCCTTTTCTGAACCCGAAGCATAAAAGATTTGAGCGGCTTCTTTTTGGTAATGGCGAAGTTCAAAAGGGTTTCCGGAAAGTGTTGTTTCTCTGAGTTTTAATGGCAATGGATCTCCAACTGTATAACCTGCTAAATCTTCTACAGGAAATCCGGCTAAGGTTAAAGCCATTTTTATATGCCCACGACGTTCGGCATTTACAATAGCGGAAGTGCTTGATAATTTTTTTTCAATAAATGGAGCAATTTCTTTTAGTTGCGAAATTTCCATAAAGGCGACAGGATCTTCTGAACTTAAAATCAATTGACCATTTTCAAAACGCAATTGGAGTAAGCCATAACGGCCCATATAATCTTCGATTTCTGTCAGAACAGAAACGGGGATAGGGTATTTACTTTGCGATTCTAAGCGTTCTTCAATATCTTTGGCTGTTAAACCAGTTGCAGCAGCATTCCAAAGAGATAAATGAGAAATGCGATAAGTATGTAAATGCTCCGGACTTTTTACAAGTTCTGTAAAAGGAGCGATAGCATCCCGTGCAGATTCATAATTAGGATTATGGATTTCTACAAGTATTTCAAGATTACTTTGAACAATTATGGCACCATTTGGATTCATAAAGACCATATTTAGAAAATTTTATGAAAAGAAACGATTTTAAACTAGAAGTTCATAAAAAAAGTCTAGTACTGAGACTAGACTTGAGAGCCACCCAGCGGACTTGAACCGCCGACCTGCTGATTACGAATCAGCTGCTCTACCAACTGAGCTAGAGTGGCATAGCGACAAATTTAGAACAATCATGTTGAATGTCAAGGGGAGAAAATGAAAATGCCCTTGTAGATTTATATATTTGGGACATTCTTATTTTCAAGAGGATTTTATGGCTTCCCTGGTAGTTGTTGATTATGGTGCAGGTAATTTAACTTCTGTTGCTAATGCTTTGACTTACATAGGTGAAAAACCTATCATTAGTTCTTTGCCAGAAGAAATTCGACTAGCCGACAGACTGGTGTTTCCTGGTGTTGGCGCTGCACGTTCTGCTATGGAAGTTCTGATAAATAAAGGTATTGGCGAAGCAATTACCGAAGTTGTGCAAAAAGGAAATCCGGTGCTTGGAATTTGCATTGGTTGCCAAATTATCTTAGAAGAAAGTGAAGAAGATGGTGGCGTTAAAACACTTTCACTTTTACCAGGTAAAGCCGTTCGTTTTCAAAATGAACCTGGTATAAAAATCCCGCACATGGGTTGGAACCAAGTTTACTGGACAAAAGAACACGATTTATTTAAAGGAATTCCTTCTGGTAGTGAATTCTATTACGTTCATTCTTACCACCCTTCTGTTAAAGAAGAATTTGCTTTTGCAAAAACAACTTACGGCACACAAACTTTTCCAGGTGTTGTCGGTAAAGAAAATTTAATGGCCGCTCAATTTCATTTAGAAAAAAGTGGCGATGTTGGTCTTCGTTTTTTAAAGAACTTTTGTGCTTGGGGTTAATGCTTATAATTAAGGTTGAATTATGATTTCAGAAAATGATTTACAAGAAGTCCAGAACAAAACTCTCACAGAACAAATTGAACGTATTGAAAAACTTCTTGAAGGGAAAAACTGCCCTCGTGCGTTTGAACTTTCTCTTTTGCTTGCACTTAAAATGGCAAAAGAATTACAAGATGGCAAAGAGCTCGGTTCTGAATCTGGAGAAATGGTTGCTACCTGGACAGAACTCTACCCTGCTTCTATTGTAGAAGAAGCCATTATTGGCGCAAAGGAATTTTTACTCAATCCATCAAGGCTTGCAGACAAAATCAAAGAAACTCTTTTGAACGCGAAGGAAGAAAAAAAAGATGAAACAAAAACTTCCTGATTTAAGAGCCGCTATTGATATTGGGAGTCATAGTTGCATTCTTTTGATTGCAGCTTTTGAAACAGATGAAAACGGAAAAGAAAAACTTGTTCCAAAAATCCAGAAAGTTGAAGTTTGCAGACTTGGCGAAGACATTTATGAATCAGGGAAAATTACCGCAGAAAGGCAAGAAGAACTTTCAAGAATTCTTTCCCGATTCCGCTCAGATATTCATGCACTTGGGGCAAAAATAAATGAAGCCGTAGCTACAGAAGCTATGCGTAAAGCAGAAAATGCAGAAGAAGTTTTAGATTCTATAGAAAAAGCTCTTTGGAAAAGACCTCGCATTATTTCTGGCGAAGAAGAAGCTTCTTATACATACCGGGCTGTTACTGAATGGCATGGAGAAGACATTGTCACAATAGATATTGGTGGCGGTTCGACAGAACTTTGCTTTCAAAAAAAATCTATGTCTATTCCTGTCGGAGCACTTTTACTTTTCAAAAAAATGGGCGCTGTCCCTGGGCCTGAATATAAAGCGTTTGCTAAAGAAACTTTAAAAAATAATCCGGTTAAAGCATTTGCGAAAAAAAGTGTTTTTCTGGTTGGCGGAACAGCAACCGCTTTGGCAATGGTCTTTTTGAATATTCCTCAGTTTGATTACGAAAAACTTGAAGGCATTGAAATGACTTTGAATGATTTGGAAATGACTATTACGCGCATTGTAAATCTTTCAAAGGAATTACGCTCTGCTTTACCTGGATTAGGTGGTGGCCGAAGTGATGTTATCATCTGTGGGCTTTATTGGCTACGTTCTCTTTTAGAAAGGCTTCATGTAGAAACATTCCGCATAAGCACTGCAGGTTTACGTTTTGGTGTTTTATACCCTCCACAAGAAGAAATTCCTGAGCCTGAAAAACCTAAAAGAAAATTTCCATTTCAAAAAAAGAATCTTGCACCTGAAGTTCAAACGGAGAATGAACATGCGGTTGAATAAATTTATTTCTTTGTGTGGTTTTGCTTCAAGGCGAGCAGCAGATGAACTCATTAAAGAAAAAAAAGTTTCTGTGAATGGAGAAATCGTTCAAGACCTTGGGCGACAAGTTCAAGAATCGGATATAGTTGAAATTGAAGGCAAAAAACTTTCTTTACCTCAAAAAACAACTGTTATCGCTTTTCATAAACCAGCCGGTTGCGTTTGTACTTGCAAAGACCCACAAAAAAGACAAACTGTTTATGATTTCTTGCCGCCAGGTTATAAAGGTTTGAAATACATTGGCCGACTTGATTTACAAAGCCGTGGCTTATTGCTTTTTACAGATGATGGCGAACTCGCTCACAGACTTACTTTACCGAAATATAAAATCCTCAGGCATTACCTTGTCTGGACAGATTCTCCTGTAAAAAAATCCGATGCTGAAAAATTAATCGAAGGAGTTAATCTAGAAGATGGCATTAAAGGTTTTGCGGAAGCTGTATTCTTTGAAGATGGTTGTATAGAGCTTGTTCTTTCAGAAGGTAAAAACAGAGAAATCAGAAAAATGATGGCAGCAATTGGATATGAAATTGAAGACTTACAACGCATTGCTTACGCCGATATTGATTTAGGCGATTTAGCTAGCGGTGATTACCGCGAACTTTCAGATAAAGAAGTTCAATTGCTAAAAAAATCTTGTGGCCTTTAATGAAACGCACTTTATACATTGGCGACGTTCATGGTTGTGCTTACGAACTAGAAAGCATTATTGATGCTTTTGGTTTTGTTGAAGGAAGTGATTCACTTTACCAAACGGGCGATATTATCAACAAAGGCCCGGATATGCTCCGGTGCTTTTCACTCATTGAAAAATTCGGAATAAAAACAGTTCGAGGAAATCACGAAGAACACTTGATTCACATGATGGAGTCTGATGAATCTTCTTGGACGGAAAAGCAAAAACAAAGGTTTGCCCGCTTGCCTATGAACGATTGGCAATATATTTACCAAACTGTTAAAAAGTGGCCTCTTTATCGCGATACACCATTTGCCCTTTTAGTTCATGCAGGTCTAGAACCCGGCAAAAAAAATCTTGATGAGATGTCACCTAAGGTTTTACTTTCTATTCGAGAGTGGAACGGCAAGCCTTGGTTTGAACAAGTTTCGTGGGAAAAGCCAATTATTTTTGGACATTGGGCTAAAATGGGACTTGTTCAAAAACCAAATTTTATTGGCCTTGATTCCGGCTGCGTTTATGGTAAAGCTTTAAGTGCTTATTGCCCCGAAGAAGATAAATTTTATTCTATCCCTGCTAAACGAGTTTATTCGCCTGTAAAGAAAAGCATTGAAACGGCAACAGAAGCGCCTTGTCTTTTTCCTGAAGAACGTAAAGAGAGTTCTTCTGAATCGGCAAATTATCGTAAAATAAATGTTCTTGCTCCTGATTTAATAAAAGAATGGGGAAATTCTGTTGGCTAAAAAACATAAGTCCCTTGCTTTGCAAGGGACTTAAGTACCTCCGGCGCGATTCGAACGCACGACCGACTGCTTAGAAGGCAGTTGCTCTATCCAACTGAGCTACGGAGGCGAATGCCTCTTTTGAGAGTGGTTCAAATATAACCAAAAACAAGGATTGCGTCAAATTATCTAGGATTAAAGACTAAAAAATTTCTCTTGTTTTTCTTTTTAAAGAAATTCATGCCTTTTGAGAGACGGGCAAAATCTTATCCGATATGAATTTTCTTGCATCCGTTCTAACTGATGATTTTTGCCCAAATTTTTCCGTTAAGGATAGATGCCGCTTGCGGTTCGGAGAGCATGCTCTCTGAACGGAAAAATCGGAGCGTTTACGCTCCGATTTTATACCGCGATAGCCTGACCCTGGCTTGTTGACTTGTATGCCTAATTTTTATGCCAGGGAAACGGCCTTATTTTCCAAACCACTTGGAAGAAATTTCTGCGAATTTGCCATCAGCTTGCATGGCTTTTAAAACCGCATTGACTGTGTCACGCAAGGCTTGGTCTTTTTTGCGAAAGCCAATGGCATAGACTTCGTCAGAGAGACCTTCTTCTAAAACGGTGTAGTCTTTTTCGTTTGTGACAATCCAGTATTTTGCAACGATTTCATCTAAGAATACGGCGTCAACTCCGCCTTTTTCTAAATCCATGAGTGCGGTTTGGTTGTCATCAAATGGAACGATTTCTTTGGCTGCTTTTCCGGCTTCTGAAGCATCTAACAATTTTTGTGCAGTTGAACCATTCTGGACGGCAATTTTTTTGCCTTTGAGTGATTCAAGATTGGCTAGTGCTTTGTCTTTTACAGTGAATATCATTCTGTTTTTAAGGTATGGGTCGCTTAAGTTCATGGCTTTTGCGCGGGCGCTATCAACACTCATGCCATTCCAAATGCAATCAATTTTGCCGGTGTTTAATTCTTGTTCTTTGGCATCCCAAGAGATTGGCTGGGTTTTGAGTTCTATGCCTAAACGGGCGCAAACTTCTTTTGCTAAGTCTATATCAAAACCGATGATGTTGTTTTCTTTGTCACGAAAACCCATTGGTGGGAAACTGTCATCTAAACCTAATACAAAGACTCCGGCGGTCTTTACTTTGTTAAAAGATTCGTCTGTTTCAACTTTTGGGGCTTCATTTTTAGCTTCGTTACAAGCTGAAAGCATAATTGTACAAGCTAATAATGCAAACAATTTTTTCATGATAAACTCCTTGATTTTTAATTCCTATGTAAATATAAGAAAGCTTTTATGAAATTATCTTGCTTTTTTTTCTTTAATTTTGTTGCACAAGCCTTGTAGCTATCCGGGTTTTTGGCAAGGAAAGACTTTACCAGTTCACCAGATGGTGTGAATACTAAAGTATCAAGGGTTGATTCATTGGCAAATGCTGCAGACCCTTCGTTGATTCTTGATGCAGACCAGTTAGCAGAAGATAATTTGTATTCATCCATCCAATCTTGCCAAACTTGGTTCTTTTCTGGGTCTGGAGTGCCTTTACCATCGGCAGTTCCTGTTCCCCATTCGCTAACAAATATTGGAAGTCCGCCCTTGATTGCTTTTTCGGCATTGCCTCGTTCCCATTTGCCATGCGTGCCTGCGTAATAGTGGAATGTGTAAGCTACGTTATGTGCCGGGTCTTCTACTTCATTTCCAATAGCTACATGTGGTTTTTGGTCCCAGTTCGGGTTGCCTACTAAGATTAAGTTGTCAGAATATTGACGGATTACAGCTATAATCTGGTTTGCGTATTCACGGATTTCAGTCCATGGTTGGGATTTTGGTTCATTAAAAATTTCAAAAATGACGTTATCATAACCACCATAGGCTTCTGCCACTTCGGTGAAGAATTGTGTGGCTTCTGCTAACTGGTCTGTTGCTGTGTGAGAATGCCAGTCAATAATAACGTAAATATCATTTTTTACCGCCGCTTCTACTGCATTCTTGATAAGTTCACGTTGGGCTTCTGGCTCTTTTATATAACCAGAGATTCCACCCCAGTTTTCTGTCGTTCCGATAGCTAAACGAACCACTTCTGCCTTCATTTGGCGAACGATAGTAGAAATTCCAGCAACGCTATAGTACATAGTAGCTCTGTCAAGTAAGCTCCAGTAAAGGCTCATTCCTCGTAATTGGACTTCGTTTCCGGCAGAAATTCCTTTACAAGCTCCATAAATATGACCAATTCCATCCACTTGTCCAGCTTGCAATTGTCCATACTGACTTACCGGACCCACTCTATCTGCTAGGGAAATATCTTTTTCAATTATGTCCACCGTGATTGAATTGTCACCTTCACATCCAAAAAACGCGAACATGCCTAAAGATACTATTCCAAGTATTTGGCCAAATTTCATAATTTTCTCCATTTTTTAAGCCTGTGCCCAAAAATTACTCAATTTTGATTTAAAAAAATCAAACTTTTTTATTCATTCTGTTTACAAATGACTACAATTTTATCAAAGATTTTTTTCTTGTACAAATTAATTTATTTAGTTTTAACTTATTATGAAAAAAAGAACCATTTTATTCCTAGCTCTTGGCTTGGCCGCAACACTCCAAGCTCAAAATGCTGCCCCTGAGCAAGCAGCTTCCCCCGCTCCTCAAACAAACCAAACTGCTGTGACGGAGCAAAAATCAACCTCTGACTCTGCTGCTGTTGCACAAGTTGCTCCAGATTCTGCAAAAGCAACAACCGTTGTTGTGGATTCTAGTGTAACTGCTGCTCCTAGTGCTAGTGCTGATTCAGCAACTGTTGCTAGCGCTCCTGCTGATTCGGCTAAAAAAGAAGCTTTGCCTGTAACAGATACTGTTCTTGTCGCACAAGCACCTGCTGATTCTGCCGTAAAGCCAGTTGCTGATACAACCACTGCAGCGGTTCAAGCTCCTGCTGATTCGGCTAAAGCTCCTGTTGACTCAGCTTTAGCAAAACAAGAACCAAAAGCAGATTCTGTTGTAGCACAAGTTCCTGCTGATTCTGCAAAAGCTCCTGTTGATTCTGCTTCTACAAAACAAGAAAAAGCAAAGGTTGCAAAAGCTCCTGCCAATAAGTTAGGTGAAATCGTTCATGGGAACGCTTATAATACAGTCGGTAACGAAGCTGCTGCTGCAACCATTGGAAGTAATTTGAATTCTCCTCATAGAATGCATGGTTCTAAATTGGTTTATTTTGACCCAATTGCCGAACAAGGCGTTCTTGCTTTTGGTAATTCATTGACCTATTTCCTTTCTTTCAGCAATGAAAACAATCTCGGTCTTTTAAGTGCTGGTATGGCTTTTGGAAAGTTCGGTTTTGCTATTGATTATGCAATGGCTAAAGCCTGGCGCTATACAGACCATGCTGATGGCACCTCTGAAACAGAAAAAAATACCGCTGCTGGGTCTATTGTCGGCGCTAAAGCTTCTATGAATTTTGGTTCTTTTGATGTAGCTATTGCTGGACATTACCAAACCCCATACGGAAACGCTCTCTTGAGCCTTCCGCACTCCGAACAAGAATATGATGCTTGGGCTGCTGATGGTTACTTAGGCCTTTCTTATAGTGGTGATCTTATCTATTGGACTTTAGGTGTTGGGGCTGTCAGAAACGATGCTAAGTTCAAATCCAGCGTTTCAGAAATTAAAGTGATTGATGGTCAGACTTATTTAGCCACCACAAAAACAACTATTTCTGATACTCTTTCAAATATTGAAATTCTCCCAGAATTCAGCATTGGTGCAACAGCATTGTCTTCTGAAAATGCAAATGTATACCTTGGTTTGAATGCCGCTGGTGCTGTCGTTGTATTTGATGAAATCACTGGCATCAATGATAGACATCATGAAGCAGTATTACTTCTTACACCAAATATTTTAGGTGAAGTGATGCTCAGCAAATACTTTATGGCTTTCGGTGGGGCTAGTTATAATTGGGTAGCTGCTCAATATTCTGACCGCGAACTCAATAACGAAGCCAACAAGACCATTTTGACTGCAACAAATTCTACAACAGTTAATTTAGGTGCTCGTTTTGAATATGGCCCTGCTGCTATTGAATTAGCCTTTGAAAAGACATTCTTACAAAACCCATTTGGCGCATTCTCTAGCACCGATGGTATTGTAACATCTCTTGGTGTATTCATTAACTTCTAATCAAGTTAAAGCAACAAAAAAGTCTGCCCTTAAGGCAGACTTTTTTGTTTTTTATGGAGCTAAGGAGATTCGAACTCCTGACCCCTTGCATGCCATGCAAGTGCTCTACCAACTGAGCTATAACCCCGTGTGCAAACAAAGAGAGAAAATAAACGCTACTTTGTCAAGGGTTCGCTCAAAAGATTTAGCAAAAACTATGGCAAAAATTAAGCAACCGTTTCAATTGTAACGGATTCAATTAAAACGTCTTCGTATGGTCTATCACTTCTGTCAGTTTTCACACCTGCAATAGCATCCAACACATCAAAGCCTTCATAAAGCTGGCCAAAAACAGTATAACCATCAGAAGGACCGCCATCTTCTGGGTGATCTAAGAAATGAGTTCCTTCTTCTGGGTGAACAATGTAAAACTGGCTACCAATAGAATGAGGCATAGCTGTTTTTGCCCAAGCTACTGCTCCACGAATATGAGAAAGACGAATATCATATTTATCGCCAATCGTTGAACCAGGACCTTTTGCTGCATGACCACCAGTACCATTTCTACGGGTAAAATCGCCACCTTGAATCATAAAGCCACTGATAATTCTGTGGAAAGGGGCATTTTCATATTTCCCTTGCTTTGCAAGTTCAATAAAATTTTCAGCAGCAACGCCAACAATTTCCGGGAAAAGGCGAATTTTCATTGTCCCAAAATTTGTTTTCATAATGGCTATGGTTTCGCCACTTACAGGTCTGTCTTTTTGTCTAAACATAAAAACTCCATCGTTTTGGTTTTACCTTAATATAATTAAGAATTTTATTTTTTTTCAAACTATTCAACTTTTTCTGTTTCATTTTCTAAATCTTTTCGCCACCAAAAACATTTTAATTCATTTATAACATCGTCATAATCTTTCATCGTAAAAGTCTTTTCACCCTTAATTAAAATTGTATAAGTTATTGAATCAAAGGTTTTATACACATTTGTATCACGAAACCCATTTCGTAAATAAAAACGATGCCGCCTTTTTCTTTGTTCTTGATTTTCACATATCTGCGTCGGAGATTCCATATCAAGAATAAGTGATTTTGTACTATACTCTCTTATTAATTGAGTAAGAATCTGTTGTCCAAATCCTTTTCCACGAAAATCTTTACGCACCGCAAAATACCAAAACCAATCAAAATTTTTTGCAGGAAAAACAATCGTAAACCCAAGAAGTTCTGAGTATTCACATGCATCTTTATAATAAACAACAAAATCTAAAGACATTTCCCCTACTAATTGCATAAGTCTATCGTAAGGGATTTGTTCTTCTTTTGGAAACGCTTCTTCGTAAAGCTCTTGGAGCCCTTCTATATGTTCGTTTGCTTTGAGTTTCCTAAAATACATTAAAAAATCAAACTAGTTTCCTTCTATGCAACGAACTGAATAGCCATGATTTTCTCCTGGAGCAAGCTGACGCACCATTTTATCAGACATACGCCCCATAGACCAGAGCCAGATTGTTTTATTTCTGCCATTTTGAGCCGACCAGAAACCAGCATATTCTCCCATACCTTCGTATTTGAACATTTTTGTTCCAATCATTTTACGATAACCAGAAGAAAATACCGTAAAGCCATATTCATCGGTACCACCACCACCTTGCCAACCAGTTGTAGCTTTCATCTTTGAAGCAAAAGCTTCACAATTCTGAACGCCATCATAACATTTAGTCAAACCAGTCAACATATCAGTCCATTCTCTGTCACGCGGTAAATGCCAACCTGGAGGGCAAGCTTTTTTCGCGCCAGCTAATGTATAAAGGCGCCCACTTCTTAAACAATAAGACTCCTGATCTTCATAACACCAAGATTCACCATCTACTTTAAAATTGGCATTTTGTGCAAACCATTTACGCCCTTCAATATCAATTATGCGATACATTTGACCATCTCTAGGGTCTTTGAACATAGTAGAAGCTTCACGAATCAACGCACGTTTTTCTTGTTCTTGTTGACGGAATTTAGCAAGTTCTTCACGTTCAGAAGCTTCTTTCTTTTCAAAAACTAAATTCCAATATTTTTGAGCTTCTTTATTTGAAAATTTAATCCGAAGTTTACGAATGGCATAAAGTTCTTCATCACAAGCCAAATCAACGCCTTTAACTTCAACAATCAATTCTTCATTATCAAAAAGTTTGGGTTTGTTAAAACAAGAAATCCAGACTTCTTTCGTTTGGTTACAAACTCCATAAAAGCCTTTTTCCACCTTATCAGAAGAAACTTGTATTTCACCAGAAACAGTAAAATCAAAATTATCGCCTTTAACTTTAAAAGCGAGTGGTTGTTTTTCACCATAATGCTGGTATTTCATAAAACGAATGTTGCCATCGATTTTGGCACTTAAATATTCACCTTGACCTTCTTCGCCAAAAATAGCATCCCAAGATTTTTGCGGAGCAGCAAAAAGTAAACCAGTCACAGCCAACATTAAAAAGACTATCTTCATTTTAGTCATAATAACCTCTAATTTTTTGAATTCTCCAAAAGATACATCGCGGCTTCTTTTGCAAAATAAGTCCAAATAAAACGAGCACCAGCACGTTTAATAGCTAACAAAGATTCAAGCACGACTGCTTTTCTATCTAGCCAACCATTTTGAGCTGCTGCTACAATCATAGCATATTCTCCGCTAACCTGGTAAGCAGAAACGGGAATATCAAACGTATCAGCCACTTTTGAAAGTACATCTAAATAAGGCAAGGCCGGTTTGACCATAACCGCATCAGCTCCTTCTTCTATATCTAAACTCACTTCAAGCATTGCTTCTCTTACATTGGCTGGGTCCATCTGGTATGTTTTCTTATCACCTGCTTTCGGAGCACTACCTAAAGCATCTCTGAATGGACCATAAAATGCAGATGCATACTTTGCACTATAAGCCATGATGCTTGTATTTTCTAAACCCGCACCATCTAAAGCTTCGCGAATCGCTCCAATACGACCATCCATCATATCAGATGGGCAAACAAAATCAGCGCCCGCTTTTCCATGACTGACAGCCATTTTACAAAGGACTTCAACCGTTTCATCATTTAAAATCTCACCGGTTGCTGAAACAATTCCATCATGACCTTCTGCATTAAACGGATCTAGCGCTACATCTGTCATCACTAACAACTGAGGAAATTTTTCTTTTATTTGCCGAATAGCTCTTTGCACTAACCCATCTTCAGCATAAGAAAGTGTCGCTTTAGAATCTTTAAGCTCTTCTGCTATCGCCGGAAACGGAGCAATAGCTAAAATTCCTAACTTAACAACCTCTTCTAGTTCACTCAATAAAACGTCTATCGTTTTTCTTGTAATGCCTGGCATAGAAGGAATTTCTTCTTCTTTATTACTTCCATCCATTATAAAAACTGGGTAAACAAAATCAGAAACTGAAAGTTTTGTTTCTGAAAGCATTTCTCTAACTGCTTTTGATTTTCTATTCCGACGAGGACGACGAGTCAAAGGTAAAGAAAATTCCTGCATATTTATCCCTTTATTGAGTACACCCACTATCACAACGATTTAAACGGAAACGCATCTGTTGAAACATAACACCTTTTTGGTATTTTCTGTAATAACCATGCCGCATTCCTTTGAAAAAATCCATTTCTTCTTTTACTAAACCTTTTGAGTCAAACAATCTGGCCTTGCCTTCTAGTTCTCCGTTTTCATAAGCAAGAGATTCGCGCTTCACTCCTAAAGAATCCCATTTTTCAGAAAGCCCATTTAAAAGTCCCTGACTATACAATTCCCGACTTTCTAATTTACCATTTTCAAAAAATCTTTCAAAAACACCGTCTTCTAAATCATTTTTGTAATTCACTTTTTCACGGATTTTCCCTGATGGGTAATACGAAAGGAATAAACCTTCCATTTTTCCATCTTTGTAAGGCACCTGAATCATCAATTTTCCTTCGGCATTATAAGACATTGATAAGCCTTCACGAACATCCGTTCCTTTTTTCACAGTATAGATTCTTGCAAGCGAACCATCACCATAAGTCGTTTTTATGGTATCTAAAGGCTCTGAAGCGAAAATAGGAATCGCCAGAATTAGAAATATTAAAGTTTTTTTTACCATCATTTCACAAATAAATTTAACAAAACTCCAAAGATAATCTATCTTGTGGGGGCTTATGCGCATAACTTTTCTAAATCCTCCGTTTCACCCGATGTTTAGCCGGGAATCTCGCAGCCCTTGCGTGACTAAATCGAGTACGCTTTATTGGCCAATGTTTTTAAGCTATGCCGCTGGTTCTGCCGAAGCCGAAGGGCATGAAATTCAATTAATTGACTCTCCGGCAATGAGTTTAAATCTGCAAGAGACTATTGAAAAGATTAAACCCTTTTCTCCAGAACTTTTTATTGTAAGCACTAGCACCCCAAGTATTCTAAATGATTTAAAAGTTGTTAAAGCTTTAAAAGAAACCTTTAATGTTCCTGTTGCTATTATGGGAACTCATGCAAGTGCTGAACCTCTTGAAAGCCTTGAAATGGAAAGTGCTTTAGATTATTGTATTATTGGGGAAGCTGACAGAACCGTTTGTAAATTAGCTTCTCTCATTGAAGGTAAAATTCTAAACGCCAATGAAATCCCGGGGCTTGCATTCAGAAAAGATGATGGTTCTGTAGACTTTCAGCCCGAAGGCCCTAAAATTGAAAATTTAGATTCTCTTCCATGGGTCAGTAAAGTTTACCATAAACACCTTTATTCCTGTTACAAACGCTATTTTTATGGTGCAAACCTTAATCCACTTATTGTCATTCTTTCTGGTAGAGGTTGTCCGAACCGCTGTAGTTATTGCGTTATTCCCCAAACCATTAACGGCCATGTTTTCCGCAAACGCTCTCCAAAAGATGTTGTTGACGAACTAGAATTTATCTTAAATAACTTTGAAGATTTAGGCGAAGTCTTTTTTGAAGACGATACTTTTACCGCAGACCCAAAACACGTCCGGGCCATTTGCGAACTTATTCTTGAGCGCAAATTAAAAATCACTTGGAGTTGTAATGCCAGAGCCGATGTGCCGCTTGATTTATTACAACTTATGAAAAAAGCAGGCGCTCGAGAAATGTGCGTTGGTTTTGAAAGTGCAAGTCCTGAAGTTCTAAAAAATATCCGCAAAGGCGTAAAAAACACAGACAAAGCCATAGAATTTGTAAAAAATGCTCGCAAAGCAAATTTACTTGTTCATGGTTGCTTTATGGTGGGTAACCCAGGAGACACGCCAGAAACTCTCCGTATGACGCTTGATTATGCTAAAAAACTTTCTCCTAATACGGCTCAATTCTACCCCATTATGGCGTATCCAGGAACAGAAGCTTATAAAGAAGCTTTAGAAAGCGGTGCTTTACAGACAAAAGACTACAACCAATGGCTCGATAAAGATGGTTTCCACAGAACTACTATCCAACGCGGAGAACTTTCAAGCCAAGATCTTGTTGATTTTTGTGACAAAGCAAGGCGTGAATTTTATTTACGTCCTTCATACATTTTACGCCAAGGCATTATGTCTATAAAAAATCCTCGAGAACGTTATCGCGTTTTACGCGGATTTAAAACTCTTGTAAAACATCTGTTCAGAAAACACGGCTCACTTGCGCCTGTTGCAAGACAAGCCCCGACAAATAAAGCTTGATTATTTCTAAAATTTTAAAATAAACAGGTATAAAAACCTGTTTATTTTAAGGCTTTGTCGCAAAAGAAATTGCCATAAACACCTCATTCTTTTTCAACTTCTATTTTTTGCAAAAACCATTTATTTTAAGCTAAAATAAGCATTTTTAGGAATAGACTTCATTATTTTCCATCTCTATTTTGTTTAATTTGTATGTAAAAGACCGATTTTTTTTAGCATGCCTGTCTTTACAAACAAATTTTATTTTTTATCTTTGGCTTGAAACTTTTATTATGAGGTAATTATCATGGCAACCGCAATTCGTCTTTCACGTTTTGGCAAGCGTCATTCTCCTATCTATCGTGTAGTTGTTATCGATAGCCGTAAAGCTCGCGATGGTCAATTTATTGAACAGGTTGGTTTTTATAACCCAAATATGAAAACTCCTGAAGTACATTTTGAACAAGAAAAAGTTTTGAAATGGCTTTCTACAGGCGCTCAACCTTCTGACACCGTTAAATCTTTGCTCCGCAAATCTGGCATTCTTGATTTGTTCCACGAAATGAAAGCAAAGCGTTCTATCGAAGGTAAAACAGCTACTCCTCGCGCTTTCAAAGACAAGAAGAAAAAACTTGGCCCTAAAGCTCTTGCTCGTATTGAAGCTGAAAAAGCAGCAAAAGAAGCTCCAGCTGAAGAAAACGCTTAATTTTTTATCTTTTTTGCTGACCTTAAAGTTTCAGAAGTTCACTCGCAACTTCTGAAACTTTTTTTATGTTTGCCCGTATGGAAATTTCTCCTGAAGAACTTGTATTAGTCGGTATTCTTGGCCGCCCGCACGGAGTGCGGGGGCAAATTCGTTGTTTCCCGCAGACACATGATATTTCTCGCCATAAACAACTAAAAGAAGTTTATGTCCAGAAGCAAAAGTCTTTGCAAAAATTAATCGTTGAATCTAGTTCTTCAGGGAACGATTTTTGGCTATTAAAGTTCAAAGATTTTAACACTCCAGAAAGTGTTGCAAACCTTACCCATGGAGAAGTCCTCATTTCTCTAGAAGAACGTTTACCCGTTCCTGAAGATCAATATTATTTGTCTGATTTTTCCGAATTTTCGGCGTATTCCGAAAACAACGAATTCTTAGGGAATATCGTTGAATGTCTTGAATTACCTTCAGTCAACGCATTCTGTATTTCATTTTCTCAAGAAAAACAAAAAGATTTTTCAACAAAAGAAATTCTTGCTCCATGGATAGATGATTGCGTTTTAGACATTGATGAAACAGCCAAAAAAATCATTTTTTCTACATCATTTTTAAAAAGTTTATGCCCCGAAAAGGAGCCCTAAATGAAAATTGATTGCATTACGCTTTTTCCTGAAATGTTTGCTCCATTAGAACACTCTATTATTGGTCGGGCAAGAAAAAATGGCTTAATTGATTTTCAAACCATTTTTTTACGTGATTTTGCCATTAATGATTACGGGCAAGTGGATGACGCTCCTTATGGTGGAGAACCAGGAATGGTACTTAGACCAGAACCACTTGCTCAAGCGATTAGAAGTACCGGAGTCAGAGAAAATAAAGGAACTGTCATTTACCTAACTGCTGATGGACAACCTTTAACTCACCAAATTGCAAAAGAACTTTCTGAAAAAGAACACCTTGTTCTAGTTTGCGGGCATTATAAAGGGATTGATGAACGCATTCGAGAATCTGAAATAGATATGGAAATTTCTATTGGTGATTTTGTCGTCAGTGGAGGCGAACTACCCGCGATGGTTCTGACTGATGCTGTCGGCAGATTATTAGAAGGAGCGTTAGGAAACAAAGAATCAGGCGAAACAGATTCTTTTGCTCAAGGTTTACTAGGGTGGCCAGTCTACACCCGTCCAGAGGTTTTTGAAGGGAAAAAGGTGCCCGAAATCTTACTTTCTGGGCATCATCAGCGAATTTCTGACTGGAAAAAGGCAGAATCTTTAAAAAGAACGCAAGAAAGACGGCCGGACATCTTTTCAAAATTGAAAATAGATACTAAATTTGGCAGCAACTAAACGAGGTCATTATGTCCCAGAATATTGAAACCATTCATCAAGAAAATAAGAAAGCTGAACAACCAGCTTTCCGTACAGGCGATACCGTCACTGTGAATATTAAGGTTATTGAAGGTACGAAAGAACGTATCCAGCCATTCAAGGGCGTTATCATTCAACATAAAAATACAGGCATTTCCGAAACTCTTACTGTTCGTAAAATGTCTGGCTCTGTAGCCGTGGAACGCATTTTCCCAATCCATAGCCCAAGAATTGATTCTATCGTAATCGATCGTCCGGGTAAGGTTCGTCAGGCTCGCATTTATTATATGCGCAACCTCCGCGGAAAAGCAGCACGTATTCTTGAACGTCAAGATTAATTGTTGGAGTCTTGAGAATGAAACAAATCCCGCCGTTACGTGAAAACGTGCCGGCGGGTTTTTCTGTTTTTAAGGCAAAAGAAAATCCAGAAACTTTCCTGTATTTAGAAAAGGGCGAACTAGCAGCACTAGTCGTGACTGACGGCAAAGAATCAGAACTATTCAAAGTCCATCCTGGGGATGTAGTCGGGGTTCAGACTTTATTAGAAAAACAACCTCTCCCTTACACACTTAAGGCAACAGAAGATAGTTCCTTTTTAAAAATAGACGAAGAGTGTCTTGCAAGCGCATTAAAAAATATTCCGGTTTGGTTGCTTGCCTCTATTCGCAATATATCACAACAAATTAAACTACTCTTAAAATCAGACCATTCAATCAGCCCTAATGGGACAGCAAAAGCCTTAGCCGCCTTTCTCTTACAAAAAACAGAAATCCTTTTAGCCGAAAACAAATCTGCTTTATTTAACGACTACCATCTTTTATTAAAAGAATGTTCTTGGATAACTCGTATTCCATTAAAAGTTCTCAAAGAAGAATTGATTTCTTTTGAAAGGCGTCGTTTAGTTTTAATTCATGATAAAGAACTAGGCATTCAAAACCCGAAACTTTTACTTATCTTAATTGAATACCTTTCCTCTTTAGAATCTGGCAAAGCATATCAACCATTTCATTTTAACTTGGTCGAAAAAAGAGCTGTTCATTACCTATCGAGACAACCAGAAGGCACATCTCTAACTGCTCCAGAATGGTTAAGTTGTTTACAGAACAATGATAAATTCGCTACAGCTGCCGAAGTCATTTTGCTTGAAAAACTTGGCCTTTTAATTAAAAATGATTTAGGTCTCTTAAAAATTTCCGAAGAAACTATTCATAAATTTTTACTTTGCTTTAAATTTGAAACCGAAATCAAAGGAGCTCTTTTATGAATATATTATCCGGCGATTTCTTGTTTATGGAAGGCGAAAAAAACACTTCACTATACATTGTGCAATCAGGTTCTTTTAGCGCTATACAAAAAAGAGGCTCACTCATTAAAATAGTAGAAACATTTGGGCCAGGTTCTATCATTGGACAACTTCCGTCAGAAGAAATTTATCTTTACCCTTATTCAGTAAAAGCCGAAGAAGATTCTATTGTTGAAAAAATTACTGACAAAGAAATTATTGCCACGCTTTCAAAAACACCTATCTGGTTTTCTAAATTCGTTGAATTTTTACAAAAACGTCATTTAACACTTTTTCAAAAAAATCAAAAAAAACAAGCTATATTAGCATTACCTGCACTAATTTCTGTACTTGATTATTTTTTCAAAACAACTAATTTAACGAAAATAAATTTTAATGATATAATGAGAGCACTTGAACCACTAACTTCAGTAAAATCAGAAATTATTTCAAACCTTTGCAAAGCCCTTTCTGCGATTGAATTTTTTAAATACAACAACCATTTTATAGAACTCACACACCCAGCAGTGCCTTCTCTGTTGCATGTAGTATTTACTGAAAAAATTCTTGAAGACAAAATTCCATCTCTCATTTTATCAGCAACCGACCAAATACTTTTAGAAACATTTGCCAAAGCCGCGCAACAAAACGGAACGCTTCTAGAAAATCATTTCACCGAAATTTCTGGGTTTGCTTTTTCAAAAGAAGCTCCTGTTTATCTAAAAAAAGACCGGAAAATTTTCAATTCTTTAATAGAAAAGAAAATCATCCATTTAGAAAATGCAAGTTCAGGACTTTTTAACGAAGATAAAATCTACGGGGATTTAGAACTCATTTTAGATCTTTTAGAATTAAATAGGATATATCCTCTTCTAGATCATGAACTTGCGAAACACCTTTGATTTTGCTAATTTATCATTCAAACTTAAAAAAGGAAATATTATGAAATCCATTCTTTTTCTCTTATTCGCAACCGCTTCTCTTTTTGCCCAAGAAGCTGCTCCTCAACCAGCTCCACAAGGCGGTATCGGGGCATTCCTTCCATTTATTCTTTTGTTTGTTGTTATGTACCTTTTCTTTATCCGTCCAAAACAGAAAGAAATGAAAAAAATGGATGAAATGCGTAAAGCCATGAAAAAAGGTGACGAAGTAATGACTTTTGCAGGCATTATCGGAATAGTCCATCATATGGATGACACAACTGTAACACTCCGCACCGGTTCAAGCACAATCAAATTCCAAAAAGCAGCTATTCAAAGCATTACAACTCCAGCTCCAGACGCTCCTGAAGCTGTTAAGGAAGAATCTAAATAATGGCACTTTTAAAAATCCTAACTTACGGAAACGAAACGCTTCGTAAACCATGTAAAGCTATCGATAAGATTACTCCTGAACTTATCGAACTTGCTAAAGACATGCTTGAAACTATGTATGACGCTCCTGGGTGTGGGCTTGCTGCTCCACAAATTGGCAAGAACATTCGCCTTGTTGTAATTGATACAGCAATTCCTGATGAAGAAGACCCAAATCCATACATCATGTTTAACCCTGAATGGGAACCAGAACAAGAATCAGAGCAAGTTTCTCATGAAGAAGGTTGTTTGTCTTTGCCTGGAATCTGGGGCGAGGTTACACGAGCCAGTAAAGTCAAAGTCCGTTATATGGACATTAATGGGAACCAGCAAGAAATTTCTGGTTGTGAAGGGCTTTTCGCTCGCTGTATTCAACACGAAACAGACCATTTAGATGGAAAACTTTTTGTTGATAAAATTTCTGCAGCAGACCGTGCAATGAACGCGTCAAAATTGAAAAAACTCGCTAAAGAAAATTCTTAAACAACAAATTTCTCAAAAAAAAAGAAGAGGCTTTTCAAAGTCTCTTCTTTTTTTATACTGCTTTAAATTCCACGTTCAAGAGAATAATCAGCAAGCGTAATCAAAGAATCTAAAATAGCTTTTAAATATTTTACTTTTTCAGAATTTTGTGCAGAAAGATTCTTTTTCTGATGCGTATCTTTTTCTTCAAACAACCATAATGAATCAACCGCAGGTTTTGCTATCAAACGATAATTTTCAAAGCCTATCGCACTTAAACCACTATAAGCTCCTAATGAAAGACCATCTCCATAATTTCTTAACAAATTATGTCCCATAAAGATATTAGGAACAGCAAAACCCAACAATTCCAATAATGTTGGAGCAATATCTATTTGTGCTGCCGTTGTCGTATCTTGCATAGGCAAAATACCTTTGCCATGAATCAAGAAAGGAATCCAGGTTGCATTTGAAAATGCATTTCCTTTCATTGTAGACGCTCCATTTTCCCCTAAAGGAAAACCATGATCTGCCATAATAACTACATACGTATTTTTGTACCAATCTTTATTTTCTATAGAACGAATAAAACGAGCCACTTGTCTATCGGCGTAATTCATTGTATAATTGATTCTTTCTGTTAAAGGCTTTTCCTTTTCAGAATCTGGCATTCCTGCAGCAAAATTAAATGGATAATGATTCGAACGAGTAATAACAGTCGCTAAGAAAGGTTTGTCCTGTTTTGAAAGGGTATCAGAAACATACTCAATAACATGATCAAAAAATGTTGAATCGTCTTCTCTTTCACGATTGTAATGTTGTGCAGTATACCATTTAGACATCCAAACACCTAAGTTATCCCAAGCTGGGTCTGCCGCCGAAAAATAATGCGTTACATAACCTGAATCTGTTAAAACTGACGCAAAACTTGGTAAAGAAACATGAGCTAAATCTGTAGCCGTTGCAAGAGTAGAATGGTCAGAAATGCCAAAATGCGATGTTAAAACGCCACCAGTAGTCGGCAAACCACTTGTATGCATCCGAAGCCACAAATGCGAATATTCTGCAATAGAATCAATAAAAGGCGTTGGCGATGGGCGTAATTCAGGGTTTAAGCAGCCCACATTAAGACCTCGTTCTGACTCCATGAAAATAACAATCAAATTTGATTTTTCTGCCCGACGTTTTTTTAAATCTTCGTTTTCTAATAAGGCTTGTGTTGGAATGCGATAAAGTGGAGAATTTGTTTTTAAAGAATTTTCAGGAAATTTCCAAAGTGTATCGCCTTCAACTTTTTGCCACAAAGACTGGTACATAGAAGAATACGCTAATAGTTCTTGCTCAGATAAAGTCTTTTTTTCTGTTTGTTGAAATAATTCTCTATAAACCAAACCAACAATCGGTCTCAATTTTGTCATTCTACCATTTCCTGTCCATATATAATGCACAAACAAGAAAGACATTAAATAAAAACAAGCCATTGCAATTATACTGCGCTTAATTTTCAACGGAACTAAAAATTTCAAAAATAAACGATAAATAGCATAAGCTACTGGAAGCATCAAAACTAAAACAAAAAATTGCAAGAATGGCACCGATGTATCATGGGCCACATAATCCCAAAACATCACTAACGAAGAGGTATCTTTATAAGTATCAATCAAACCAAATGAAAGGTGGCAACCTAAAAAGCGCTGGACTTCATTATCTAAAAGTGTGAAAAGGAGTATAAATGAATGGAAAATCCCATAAATAAATATCAGAATTTTATCTGTTCGAGTTACTTTATTTGAATATTCTTGCGCATTTTTTTGTTTCCGTATTTTATTTAAAATCACCGAAAGCAACAAAAAAAGAATTAAAGAATTGATAATCCACAAAAAATCAATACAAACTGCATGAAATATAAACCAATCAGGCTTGCTTACAAAAGGGAATCCATAAGGATTACTGCGAAAAAGAAGTAATACACGCAAAACAATATGGACACACCAAACAGCTAATGACACCAAAAGCAAACGTTCTAATGCCGTAAAATATTTTGGTAAATTTTTTGCAATTACTAATATTTTTCCCATAATTATAAAATTTAAAAAAATCTAAAAAAAGAAAAGCTCGGGGCTAAGCCCCGAGCTTTCAACAATTAAATAAAATTACATGAAGTACCAGGTTGCATAGACCTTTGTTTTCAAGCCAAGATCCAAAACGGAGTATTCAAGTCCACCAGCTTCCCACCAAGAATAAGAGAAACCAAGACCAATTTGACCAGCAATTTCAAATGACTTTACAACAGTTGCTTTTGCACCCAAGTAGAAATCTAAGCCAAATGCTGATGCTCCAGAGAATGCATGAGCAATTTCATCTGTTGGTTCTGTAGCAAATGTAATATCACCTTCAAAGAACATTGGCAAGAAAGATGTTGGCATTGTGTAAATAACACCTAAACCAAGCATAATACCAAAGCCACCATCATCTGTAGTTACGGTCATACCTGCTTGAGAAGCTTCTGCTTCAATAGAATAATATTCCATACCAAGAAGACCAACGATACCTAAAGACGCATCTAAGTTATAAACAATACGAATAGCGTCTAAACCTGTAAGTTCTGCACCAATACCAATTTTACCGTTAGCGTTTGGAACAGATGGTTTTTTAGGCTTTGGTGCCTTTTTTGGTGCTGGAGCGGCTTCCTCTTCTTCTACTTCTTCGTAGACGACTTCTCCCTCTTCAGCAGCAGCTGGAGCTTCGTCTTCAGCTACTTCTTCATAAACAACTTCTTCTTCGTATTCATCCTGAGCAAAACCAAAGCCTGCCAAAGACAAGGCTGTTACTACAGCGAAAAATGATTTTTTCATACAAAACTCCTTAAAAATATTGTTTCATTGAATATAGTTTATTTATTTCCTTTTTCAATAATTCATTGCAAGTTTTCTGATTAAAAAACGCCTTGCTGTTTCATTCAAGTGACAAGCATCATATTCTACATCAAGAAGTGCAGCATAAACATTGTATGGACTAACTGTCGCTCCTTGTCCATTACAACGTAAGCAAATTAAAAGTTCTCCTTGTTCGTATGCAATATCTAAGATTTGAGTATTCAAATCTATTTCTTGTCCACGATGATTCACTATTTTAGGAAGTGTTTTAGAAGCTAAAGCTTCTGTCAATCCATTTGGAACACTATCTACCTTGTAAGCAAAAAGCATTGACTTTGGCGGCGTTTTAGACAATTTTTCTGCTAAAGGTTCAATATTTACAATTTCCATTCCCTGTGGGAATATTTTATTCAACTTTTCTAAAAGAAGTGGTAATGCTTTTTCAGAAAGGTCTAATTTTTCTAAAAGTTCAATACTAACTACATCGCAATAAGTTTCTAAACCAAGAGGAAGAGCGCCTAAATTCACAATCCTTGGCTTAGGGCTAAAACCTTCACTAAATTTTATGGGGATTCCGGCGCAGAAAAACGCTCTTTCAAAAAAGCCCATTGTATTATGATGGGGTAAAAAACGACTAATTCCAGTTTTCTTAAATGTAAGTTTATACAAATACGAATCACCTTGCTTTGGTCTACGAGAAGCCACTAATTCAACTATTTCTTCTGGTGTACGACTCACTGCGGCATAACGTTTTGGAGCTTCTGCTAAACGTATTTCACCACCAAATCCAGGAATTCCACATTTTTGACAATCCCCCCATTTACAATTTGGAACTGGTAAAGAATTCGGGTCAAAAGCTTTTTCCCATTCTCTTTGCAAATAAGCTTTTGTCGTTCCTGCATGAATAAAATCCCAAGGGAAAACAGCATCTAAAGAACGAGTGGCATAAATCCAGGAAACATCATAATTTGCTTCTGCAAAAACTTCTTGCCAAATTTCTGGTTTAATACGATACGCATCACTTTCAAAAATAAGGCCTTTTTTATAAGCCGCATAAATCAAAGATGAAAGACTTCTATCTCCCCGACTATAAAAAGCTTCAAGCATAGAAGTTTCCCAAGAAGACCAAGTGATGCGCACGTTCGGGTGTTTAAAAAAGCGTTCTCTAACAAATCGAATATGTTCAAGAGCTTTTTCTTTTTCCATAAAAGGAGCCCATTGCAAACCTGTAAATGCTTTTGGAATTAAAATTCCTATGCTTACAGCAATCTGGAAATTTTTTCTATGCTTTTTCCCAATACGGACAAGATTTTCAATTAGGCTACAAAAAGCCTCCATGTCTTCTAGATTTTCTGTCGGGAAACCAACCATTGTATAAAGTTTTATCTTATTAAAGTCAGCCGCAAAAGCATGTTCTGCTGCATTATACATATCTTGGTCAGTAATTGTTTTATTTATCATTTTTCGGATTCTTTCTGAACCCGTTTCAGGAGCAAATGTGGCACTGCGTCCACCTTTCAATGCAGCCACTTTCCCTGCTAACGTTTGCCCAAAAGAATTTACTCGAATACTTGGTAAAGAAACATCTACTTTATCAAAAAAAGGATCATCAATAATTGAATCGGTCAATGCTTCAACTGGTTTATAATCTGCTGTTGAAAGACTAAGAAGCCCAAGTTCTCTTTCACCCGTTTCACAAATTCCTTTTTTCGCAATATCCAAAACATCATCTGCATCTAACTCTCTACAAGGTCTGTACCAGATACCGGCCTGACAAAATCTACAACCTTGTGCACAACCTCGCATCACTTCAACACTAAACCGATTATGAACAAGCGGCATATTGGCAATCAAATTTTTAGTCGGGTAATCCGCTGGGTTCATTTTAGGGATAAACAAACGCCGAACACCATTTGTCTTTTCATAAGAACCTCTGGCTTCTTCTTTTGGAATCCATTGTTCAAACTCACCTTTTTTCACTTCCCGTAATGATGGAACATAAACACCATCAATAAGAGATAATCTTTTTAAAATTTCTTTTTTCGAGACATTTTCTTTTCTTGCATTCCCAATACAACGTAATACTTTAACAATAACCTCTTCACCATCGCCAATCATAAACGCATCAAAAAAATCAGCAACAGGTTCTGGGTTTGCCATTGCAGGCCCGCCGCCTAAAACAATCGGGTCTTCCTCTTTACGATTTGAAGAAAATGCTTCAACCCCCACTAATTCAAGTACATAGGGAACATTTGTAAAATTCAATTCTGTCTGTAATGACATTCCTATAGCTTCAAAATCTTTTACTGGCGTATAAGTAGCATGTGTGTAAAGCGGGATTTCTAAACGACGCATTTCTTTTGCCATATCATCCCAAGGAGCAAAAGCCACTTCACAAAGTAAATCGGGTTCTCGATTAATAACATGGTAAAGAATCCGCATCCCGTTATTAGACATCCCGATTTCATAAATATCCGGGAAAACAAAAGCCATTTTGGCAAGCATTTGTGAATGTTTTTTTACAACACTATTTGCTTCACCGCCAATATAACGTGCAGGATTTTCTACACCAGGAAGAACTAAACCTAATTTTTCAAAAATATTCATATTACAAAGATAGCAAGGCTACTTTTCAAAAAGGAATAAAGTAAATTTAAAATATGAATAGAAAATGGCTTATTTTTTGGATTATCTTTTTCTGGTGCGGATTTTTCATTTTAATGGCAATCCCCGAAGGTTCTTTAACCAATTTCCTCAAACTTATTTTATTGGGTTCTTGGGGCACTTTAGTTTCTCTCTTTACGCTTTTACTTGTATCTTTATCATACAAACATAAGCTTAAAGAAACTTTAGCCGAAAAAGAATCAGAATTTGAACAGGAACGTTTAAAGTTCGCCTCTAATGCGACAGTATCTGAAACTTCAATTCTTGAGCCTGAAAAAGAAACAGAACCTATGCCAGAAGAAGTTCCAGCAGAAACTGCCGAACCAGTATTCCCTGTCGAACCCTGGAATGCTTTCTTACGCAAAATTTTAAAGAACCGTCCTTTTGAAGAAACTATTACAAGCTACCAACAATTCCTACAAGAAATGTTTCCGGATTCTTCTGGCGTTCTTTACATGTATAACGGGAATGAATCTGAAATGGGAGTCATTTTTAATTATGGTGAAATACTTCCAACAGAAGATATTATCCGTCCATCAGCTTGTGCAAGTTTCACTCAGGGCGATTTAATTATTCATGATTTTGCTAATCCAGAAAGTTCCTGTGGTTGTACTCATTTAGAAAATCATTCTAATGGTGTATCTTTCTGCGTGCCTATTGAAGGGCTTGACGAACATTTTGGCTTGTTATCCGTTTATGTTCCAAACCGGACTGCCAAAGAAATTAATTTCTTAAAATTATATCTTAAACTTTCAAGCAGTCTCCTTGGTTTATTTTCTGCAAACCAGCATCTGAACATTCTTTTTGAAAAACACAATATCCGCGACATGTCTACAGGTCTTTTTAATGCGCGCCATATGGAAGAATCTCTTAACAGAGAAATTGCTTCAGCAAGACGCCATAAACAACCTATTGGCATCATTATGATTTATCCTGATTCTTTTGAATTTTTCCAAGGAACTTATGGTCAAAAAGTCTCTGACCAATTACTTTGGGAAATTGGACAAAGATTACCTCGTTATATCCGTACAGAAGACATTCCTTGTCGTTATAAAGATGACTTGTTCTGTATTATATTACCTGGTGCAGACTTTTCCATTACAAAAGAACGTGCTGAAAAAATCCGAAAAGAAATTGATGGTTTAGAAATTGTTTATGGCGATTTGATTTTAAAATCAACTTTAAGCATTGGCGTTTCTGTTTTCCCTCAATTTGCTCATGACGCAAACGAACTTTTAGACAATGCTTTTATTGCTCTTCAAGAAGCATTCCATAAGGGCAAAAACCAAGTTATCACATCAGCAGACATTCGTTCTTAAAAATTATTTGGCGAGAAAGTTCTTTTGAACCTTTTAACAAAAATCGAAATACCAAAAGCAAGTTCTAAAATTGATTATTCAAAGAAACTTGCTTTTTTCGGTTCTTGTTTTGCCGATAACATTTCAAAGCTTTTTGCAAATAAAAAATTTCAAGTTTTAGCAAACCCTTTTGGAACTGTTTACAATCCACTATCTTTAAGTGATTTTTTCAAAAACATACAAGCGAGAACTTCTTTTAATAGCCTTCATGTTTTCCAGGATTTTAAAGATAATGTTTGGCATTCTTTTTATGCTCATAGCATTCTTTCAGCTAGAACAGAAAAAGAATGCATTGATAATTTGAATTCAGCGTCTCTCAAGACTTTAAATTTTTTAGAACAAGCCGATTTTATTTTTATCACTTTAGGAACTGCATTCGTTTACTTTTTAAAAAGTTCTGGCAAACCCGTTTTTAATTGTCACAGACAAAATCCTGAACTTTTTTCACGAGAATTAATTTCTGTTGAACAAGCAACAAATGCTTTAGAAAATATCGTACGCTATTTAATTCAAATCAAACAAAACAAAGAGAAATTGAATATCGTTTTTACCGTTTCTCCATTAAGGCATTTAGCAGATGGTTTCCACGAAAACACACTTTCAAAATCAACACTCCATTTAGCCATTCAAAAAGTCATCCAAAATTTTTCAGATAAAAATATTTCTTTAGAATATTTTCCAAGCTATGAAATTGTTATGGATGAATTACGCGATTATCGCTTTTATGATAATGATATGATTCATTTATCAGACACAGCCGAAGAATACATTTTTGAAAAAATGATTACAACCTATTGTAGCGAAGAATTCAAAAACAGCATTACTGAAGTAGAAAAATTTTTAAAATCTGCTCAACATAATATTAAAGATATTCATTCTCCTTCTACAAAAAAATTCGTCTCCATGAACTTACAAAAAGCAAAAGAATTAGAAGCAAAATTCAACGGTTTAGATTTAACTGAAGAAAAAAAATATTTTAAAAAGTTCAGTAATATTTAACCTACTCAAATACATTTTGTTTTTACATTTATAAAAACAATTTATGTTTTTTTGAAAGCACAATTTCTATCTAATTTAGTTTTAGATTTTGCAATTTTATTATTTCGACAAAGACTATAAAGCATAAAAAGGAATCATATTGATATGATTCCTTTTTTCATTAGTCAATCAGCAAGTTTTTTATAAAATATTACCCGCCAAGTTTTGCTCGAAGCCAATTGTTAGCATTTGAAATTGCCGCAGAAATTTTTTCTGGTTCACGAGTTCCTGCCTGGGCTCTATCTGGGCGACCACCACCCTTGCCGCCGCAAGCGGCGGCAAGATCTTTAACCATATCGCCTGCTTTAATTCCCTTAGCCTGAATATCTTTACCCACCATAACAGCAATGCTACCATTACTTTCACCCTTATTTGCAATAACTGCAATAGAATCCGGAGAAAGCTTATTCTGCACACCATCTAACAAATCTTTATACTTGTCTTCTGGCATTGTAAATTCGCGAACATAAAGTTGCACCCCAAGAACATCCAATGCTCCGCGCAAAATATCAGCAGCTGCAAGAGTTGCGAGTTCAAGTTTAACAGATTGCAAAGCCTTTTCAAGACTCAAAGTCTTTTCAAAATTCTGAGCAATACGTGCCAACAAGTCAGCATCTTTACAGCGAAGTTGTTCACGAAGAGCTGAAAGAATCTTTGTTCCGGTGCGCAAAAGAAGCATCGCATTACGGCCAGAAACCGCTTCAATACGACGAACGCCCGCAGACACACTGGATTCGCTCACAATCTTTACAAGGCCAATTTCACCAGTACAGCTTACATGCAAGCCACCACAAAGTTCTCTGGAAAATACTTCTGCTTCTGAGCCCATTTTTACAACACGGACATCTTCGCCATACTTTTCTCCAAAGAGAGCCATAGCGCCACTAGCCTTAGCCTCATCTACATTCATCACTTGAGTATCTACAGGAAGACATTGCATTACCTTGGCATTTACAATATCTTCAACCTTCTGGATTTCCTCTTCTGTCATGGCGTTAAAATGACTAAAGTCAAAACGCAAAACTTCAGAAGAAACAAAACTACCCTGCTGTTGCACATGAGTTCCAAGAACTTCTCGCAAAGCTGCTTGAATCAAATGGGTGGCCGAATGGTTCTTGCGAATATCCTTACGGCGTTCATCATCAACAGTAGCCACAAAAGTCTGTCCCATGGATTCCTCTGTAGCTTCACCCTTCACCACCTTTCCACGGCAAACAGCAGTATCATTCACCTTAACTGTATCAAACACAGCAATTTCAAGTTCACCGGCAACAAGCGTACCCTTATCACCAACCTGACCGCCCATTTCGGCGTAGAACGGAGATTTTTCAAGCACAATAGAAAGCACACCTTTATCTTCACGGAAACGAGCAATCCTTGTTTCGCAAACAGCAAGTTCATAACCCACAAATTCTGTACTTACTTCACTATATTGAGTCCAACCTTCCGTTCCCATAGTGTTAATGCCCTGCTTCATATTAGCGCGAGCACGAGCCTTCTGTTCTTCCATGCAAGATTCAAAACCCTTCTCATCGATAGAAAGGCCTTTTTCCTCTGCAAGAATTCCAGTCAAATCCGGAGGGAAACCATAAGTATCATAAAGTTGGAAAACCTTATCTCCTGGAATAACCTTTTCGCCATTCAATTCCGCAACAATACTCGCAAAGCGTTCAAGACCAGCATCAAGCGTTTTAATAAAACGTTCTTCTTCGCTTTTAATTACCTCAGTCACGAAATCCTTACGCTCACGAATTTCTGGGAAAGCATCGCCCATAGTATCAGCAAGTACCTGAACCAAGCGACAAATAAAAGCTTCTTTCTGGCCAAGTAAACGAGCAAATCGACTGGCACGGCGAAGAATACGACGAAGCACATAACCACGGCCTTCATTACTTGGAAGAGCGCCATCAGCAATAGCAAAAGAAATTGCACGCAAATGGTCAGCAATCACACGGTGAGGAGTTCCATCAACTCCATCAGAATAAGGCACTTGAGAAAGTTCTGCAACCTTTGCAATAATAGGGCTAAAAACATCGGTATCGTAGTTACTCGTTTTGCCCTGCAAAATAGAGCAAATACGTTCAAACCCCATACCCGTATCCACATTCTTCGCCTTAAGCGGAATCAAACTACCATCACTAATGCGTTCATATTGCATAAACACATTATTCCAGATTTCAATGTAGCGGTCATTTTCGCCATTCACGCCCTTAATCGGGTCGCGGAAAGTATCCTCTTGAGTTGCTAAATCACCACGATCGTAATGGATTTCTGAACAAGGACCGCACGGGCCTGTATCACCCATTTCCCAGAAATTACTCTTAGCATCAAAGCGCATGATTCTATCATCAGGAAGCCCTGAAACATCCTTCCAAATTTGCCAAGCTTCATCGTCATCTTCATAAACAGTCGCAAACAAGCGTTCTTTTGGAAGCTTCCAAACTTCAGTCAAAAGTTCCCAAGCCCAAGCAATCGCTTCCTTCTTATAATAATCACCAAAGCTCCAATTCCCGAGCATTTCAAAAAAAGTATGGTGATAATTATCACGTCCAACCACATCTAAATCATTATGTTTCCCAGAGACGCGAATACACTTCTGGCTATTACAAGCTCGTTTCCAACCCTTCGGATTATCGCCCAAAAAAATGGCCTTAAACTGATTCATCCCCGCATTCGTAAACATAAGCGTCGGATCGTCATGAGGCACAACAGGCGAAGAACGCACAAACAAATGTTCCTTAGATTCAAAGAACTTAATAAAAGATTCACGCACTTGCGCAGAAGTCATAAATTCAGACATAACATTTCCTTTGTTTTTCGCCGAAAAATTTAGCAAAATTTTCCCCATTAAAATCTTTTACTACAATGGGAGAAGTCTCTCCCACGCTTCAACTTGCGTTCCGCAATTTTCCGCTCCCCACTCAGATACTCAGGCTCACACCGCTTCACTTAGCGCAACTTGCCACGCGGTTCTTGCCCAAGAACCTTGTCATTGCGAACCCACTTTTGTCATTGCGAAGCTTGAAAAGCTTTTTTTGCGAAGCCTAAATGTGAGCCTGCCACGAGCCACATTTGTGGCGTGGTGGAAGCAATCTCATCGCCAACAGATCGCCACACTACGTTCGCCATGACAATTTATACTACGCTCGTAATGACAAAAACCAAGATGGCCGCGAGGCAAAAGGCCTCTCGCCATGACAACCCTACACTTACCACTCCTAAACTTTTACCAAATATCTACAATTATTGCAAAACAATGACATTTTCCCCCTTATTTTCTAAATTACACGTATGCTTATATTCTGGATTGCATTTTTAATTTTAGTCGCCGCCATGCTCGCACTAGACCTTGGCGTATTCAACAAAAAAGACCACGAAATCGGTGTCGGAGAAGCCCTCCGCTGGACTGGCGTTTGGATTGGCGTTTCTCTTTTATTCAACGCAGCACTCTATTTTCTCTACGGCAAAGGCTACATTCCTGGCACAGAACTTTCTGGCAGTGAAGCCGCACTAGAATTTTTAACCGGCTATATTATCGAAAAATCTCTTTCCATGGATAACATTTTCGTGATGGCAGCTATTTTTGGCTATTTCAAAATCCCAAAAATCTACCAACACCGCGTTTTATTCTGGGGAATTCTAGGAGCAATCATTTTCCGCGGCGTTTTCGTAATTGGCGGAGCCGCCCTTTTACATCATTTCGAATGGATTATGTACGTGTTTGGCGCTTTGCTTATTTTCTCTGCTTTGAAAATGCTCTTTTCAAAAGAAGACGAAGAACAAGATTTAAGCCAAAATACTGTGGTTAAACTCGCTAAGAAATTTTTCCCTATCACCACCAAAATTGAAGGCCATGCATTCTTTTTAAAAGAAAACGGCAAGCGCTTTATCACACCACTATTCCTTTCCTTACTCGTAATTGAAACCACAGACATTTTCTTTGCAGTAGATTCAATCCCTGCAATTTTTGCTGTTACACGGGACCCGTTTATTGTATTCACCTCTAATATTATGGCAATTCTCGGGCTTCGCTCTCTCTATTTTGCACTTGCAGCTATGCTTGGCAAATTCCACCTTCTAAAATACGCCTTGGTATTCATTCTCGGGTTTGTTGGCGTAAAAATGCTCATTATGGAACTCTATAAAATTCCAACCTGGATAAGCCTTTCCGTAATCGTTTTAGCCTTAGGCCTTGGAATAACCGCAAGCTTCATGTTCCCTGCAAAAGAAGAAAAGTAAGGGTAAAAGAAACCCGATTCACCACAATACAAATTTGCAATATTTAGAAAGGAATTTTTATATTATTTTACATGCATGAATTTGCCTTTATAAACAATTTCTGTTAACCTACGAATTTCTTCTTCTGATAATGCACACTGAACTAGTTCCATTTGTGGCTTTGACGAAATGTTTGCGATTTGAGAATATTCTTTTTCCAACAAATTAAGTTTTTCATCAATTATCTCCAATACATGTTCAAAAAATTGTTGGAGTATTACGAACCAATTAATTTTTCCCAAAAAAATTCTGCCAAATAGAGCGGAACATTTGTCATTCGCTCTTCTTCGCGATAATCTGACATCGAAAAACATAGCCCGTGTAGGTTTTCCTTTGTCTTTAACGCCTGTGTAAGCGATTTTGCTTTCAAGTTTTCTGCTGACTTTACTTCAATGGGATAAACGTGGTCGGTTTGTATTACAAAATTGATTTCTGCTGTCGAGTTGTCGTTAGAATAGTAATATAAGGATTTACAGCCATCGCAGTCATCTTTCATTCATTTTCACCTACATACAAAAAACAGCTTGACTTTGATTATTTTACATCGTACACGATAGACGATTATCAAAAGTGGCTCAATTATTTTGTCAAATAACAGAGAATTCCCCTATTTTCTAATTGCCATATAAAGGCTTGTTTCGTTGCTTCAGAGTGTTTTTTTACAAATGTATTTTCGCTTTCAATTCGATCATCAACAATATAGAGAGCTTGAACATCCTTCAATAAGCAAGTTATTTTTTCAAGATCGTTAACGGTATCAATATTCAAGTCTAGGTAAGTCAAAGGAATTTGTCTTCTATATTCTGGATAATCTAAAAGATTTTTGGAGTAAAAAAACATCTGTGTATTCGCAGGTAATTCCCTACGATATTTTTCAAGTTCTACATTCCTATAAGGACACTGTAGCAAAAATCCCTGATATTGATACTGACGACCTTTCATAAATTTCTAAATCTCGTGAAGTTTCTTTATTCTGAAATGAGTCTTTAGTTCATACTCTTTTTTAGATAAGCCTCGCATCTTACCATTTTCTGTAATATTGTTCATTCTTTTACCATTTAAATCTAAATACCCCCTCCCTTTAGTAATATTTAAATCCTGAATTCTCACGCTTCCAATGGTAGCCTCTGCTACAACCTGAACGTTACTTCCAGGAGTTCTAAAAATAATCTTGCCATTCTCATTTATAATAGGTTCTGAACCAAGAGCAAATTTTTTCACAATCTCATCTAGATTAACTTTTTCCCATAAGTCTTTATACTTTTCTTGACTACGATTTCTCTCCCTAATCCTTTTTTCAATAATCGCATTTTGATCAAGGTCATTCTTAACTTTTTCAACAAGACGAGTGTATTTACGTTTTGCATCCATGATTTTACTCCCTACTTAAAATATCCATTACGGCTACGTCTATTAAAATCTTCAAAAATTGAATATTCTACCCCATACTCTTCTAAAATTTTTCTGTAAATATCTTTTAAAATTCCGTAAATCAAAAGGTGTTTCGGTCTTGCAAACATTAATTTGTAACGAAGTAACATTGAATTGAATTTTTCATTCCCACTACATCCAAGTGTACCAACCGCAAACCAACTATTGGGTGGATAAATTCTTAAGACATTCAAAGACGATAAATTTCCCGCTATTCTAAAATTGGGCAAAATTTTAATTTCATGCGAGGCAACATACGCATCAAGAAGTTTGTTGAGATACAAATACATATCTTGACTAACTTCTTCGTCTCCAGCTCTCGCACTAAAATCAAAACCACATATTCCCATAAAATTTTTCCAAATTACAATTCTTTTATTCAATTCCTTTAATGTCAGATAAAGGGTCTCATCCTGCGAAAAATTACAGATTAGAGAATTGTGTGGTTCTGCTGCTTTTAAATGATGCGGATGAGGTAAAATTTCTTTTGGCATTTTACATAAAAGCATTTCCTTCGGAACTATAGGAAAACCTTCTTTAAAAGGAACATTCATTTCTTTTAAAGAAGATTCTAATTGACCAATTATTTGATATAAATTTATTTTCATGTTTTTCTTGTCTCTTGTTCGCTTTTTTCTAACACCTTGCATAAATTTTTTTTTACCCTCCAAAAAACACATCGCTTTGATACTTTACGGCATTTTCCAATTGTGTAATAAATTTAGAAAAAGCTTCCTCAGTTTTTGCATTTTTTTTCACAAAAGACTTCGATATTTCAATTGCTCGCGGAACATTACAATTCTCCAAAGTTGTCATTTCATCATTTCCTATGTACATGTCAAATGTTTTCATTAACTCGAGCAGAAGAAAATCTAATAAGCGTTGCTCATCTCTTTCAAAAACAACACGAACCAAATGATCTTTGTATTCATTCTCTGTTTCATACCCATATTCAATCGCTTCACGCCCCTTCACATCTTTAGCAACATCCATAAACATTGGTGTGTGATCTTTTATCCATTCCATAATTTTCTCCTTGTTTTTGAATAAACCCCAATTCTTGTAACCTATACTTCATTGGATTGAAATTAACACCAAATTGATTGGCCGTCTGAGCTATATACTTTTTCATTGTTCTTTCAGGTAATGGCGAGTATGGTTTGTTTTGCATTCTTGCATTTTTCATAAACTCGCTTGACACAGCATTTTTCGGCATTAAAAAACATGCTGCACACCGATTTGCTTGATGTTCTAAAGTTGCGACTTCTGCATTTAAACTCAAAAATTTTCCAAACAAGGTATCTTCTGAACAACATTGAATAGGGTTCTCTGTATTTTCAAAGTAGTCTTTGTGTAATAGCCAATGAAAGCATTCGTGAATCACTGTAAAATTTTCAACATACTGTTTTTGCTTGTTTCCTTCATTAAGAGTTCTATCAATAAGAATGGTGCCTTTTTCAAGGGTGGTTTTAATTGGTAAGCAACCTTTTTCATACTTTGGTTCTCGCCACACATAGTATTCAGTTTTTTCAAACACCGTCATACCTAGAATGGATTGATCCGGCGTTATATATTTCCACTCTGGCGAACAACCAATAAAATCAACCACATCATAAACATCCAAGGATTCTACACATTCCAAACGAGACGGATTAAAACGACGATTCAATTCGTCTCCAAAAAATTCAAGTCTTTCGTTAGAATATGCTTTAATTTTCATTACCGTATTTTCGTTCCTTTTTCAAGTATATCTATGACTTTCATCCATTCTTTTTCGCCAAGATTTAAGTCCCTTGCCTTGCGAAGTGCAACACGGGCTGCATTCTGACTCGTGACGTAATCCGAAATATCCGGAGCAATTGTCCCGACTCTGGCTTCGCCAGCCAAATCAAACATTTGATTTTTTTCATCTTCCGACAATTTCAAAACTTCCGCAATCTTATAAATCTTTTCTTTATCTGGCGGATAACGATGATTTTTTTCGATGTCGCTCATATAGGCCGGGGCTATATCCAATTCTTTAGCCAACGCCCTAAGGTTTACCCCCTCTTTTAAGCGTTTTTCCCTTACAAAATCTCCAAAAGTCATCGTATCCTCGCTTTAAATTGTAATATGTTCGCTAATTTCTAACAATTATATATTATTTCGGTCAAAAAGGCAAGAGTTTTTTTTGAAAAAATCGCCTATTTTACCCAGAATGATTTGAGTTTTCCCTCAAAATACACGTCGCCAACAGCTTTTGAGCCTCGCCAAACGCACAATAGTTCTGCATGACAGACTTCACATCTAGCAAGATTCCTGCGATTCGGTGGTAAGGACGATAATCGACTTCGCCTGGCTTTGCATCAAGAGTCTTCCAGTTCCCATGGCAATAGCCTATAAAGCGCATCTTGTAAGGGCGCGTTTCAAAGCCGTCATCTGGCGGTAATTGAGAATTGTCGGCATCAAAACAATACGGCAATACGAATGCGTTGTAGATTGCGTTCGCTGTCATTCCCACGCAGGCAGGAAGTTTCTTTTGCAAAACAAGCCGCTCAACATACTCTGCATAAGCAATTTGCTTGCAGATTGAACCAGATGAAGGCAAATCTGATACAGAACCAGTCATGCCAAACTTATAATACTTGGCATCCAGAACATAAAGACGACTTTCTCCCCCATCCCACATAATCGTATCGGGACGCATGACATAATTTGGATTTTCATATCCAGGCTTTCTAGAACTTAAATCCCATTCACAATGCGGATTAAATTTATCCTTGGCAACTCCCTGCGGCAACTTCCCAAAAATTCTATCAACCATCGCTTCCCAAACGGGAGCAAACTTTTTTACGCCGAAATAGAATTCATTCGCAATCTTTCCATCTTCAGTTTTGTGCCCAGCAAGATATTCTACAATTCGAGCCAAATCGGCGAGCAAGTGTAAATCGCGGTCGTTAAATGTTTTCGCTAGTTTGGAATGAATTGCGTTACAGAACAAGTCGTAATCAAAATCCAATAGTGGTTCTTCGTAATAATCTAAACCTATAAGAACTCGGCTTCGTGAATCCAAAACACAACAGTTTCAAAGTGTAAACAAATATTATTCTAAAAAACAAGAAAACATTGGAATAAACTAGCTCAAAATACTATATTAACATCGCTTGTCCGCGAGGTTTCCTTGCAAAAGCACTCGGCAGTTGTTGGTAGCTTCTGCCGAGTTTTTTGTTTTAGAACACTTAAATCTATTAGAGTTCACTCTTCTTGTTCATAAATAAATGACAATTTTTTAGATGCAGTCTCATAAGCGAAAATCCTTTTTTCTTTAGGCGAAATGCGGTAGAAATATTTACGAGGATATTTCTCGTAAAACTCCTGAAGCGTCATTTCGTAGCCTTGCTCGTAATTTTTATCCGTCAAGGCCAGAAGTTCATTATCACTAAACGAATAAAACTCTCGCCAGGTGCTGGTATCAATAGTCATTTTTTCATCGGTTAATCGAATTGGTTTATAAACTCTTTCTACACGGTTGTTTTCTTTTGAACATATCATCATGCGCTTGCAGCGAGAACAAAACCAATAGTCGCATAGTGATTCTCGATCTGTATAGAAGTCCCAGTAGAGCAACTGCGGATTCTTCTGAATAGTCTCTAAAATTTCCTTCTTGGAAAAAATATAATAGACATCAGTTTCGTAGTCAGTGGAATTGGAAAGAGAATTTCCACATGTGCATTTTAATCGGGCCATTTCACGTCTCCTAGTTTAAATTCACCTTTATTTTATCCTTAAACCATACTTCAATGGGACCTTTTACCCACCCTTTTCGTTTCGCTTCATCGATTCCTTTCTGGATAAATGACAACCTTTCCAAAGATTGGTTATGGTTTGCATCGTGTAGTGCGATTGTGCCACCACCTTCACTGGCCAATTGTTCAAAACCATGTCGAATGTTTTCTGCAATTCGGCTAGAGTTTGGACTAATCACCTGCTTCACTTCAATATTTTTTACAAAATTAACATCATCGCTTGTCTTGATGGTGAGATCGAATCGTTTCTCCCCGTTTATTTCTTGCCGAAAAACAGATTCATACCCCATATCCATATATCGCTCCGCTACAAATATAGCCCCCTTGTCTTTCACTTTTCGGCCACCAGAGTCTTTGTAGGATAGTTGGTGTTGCGTATAGCCGCCACGACCTCTACCCATGGCTACCACCCCACCTTGTTCTAGCAAAAGTCGGAACAGTTTCAATGGGTACTGGAAATTTATCTTTCCATCTTTCAGGAAACTCTCCAACAACATACAACTTTATAGGATGTTTTTGACGACACAGTTCATGCAATCCATTAAGAAGAGATTGCTTACAAACTCCATTCTGCAAACAACTTTGTGATGTTATTGATAGAATACTATTTTCAGGTATTCCTGCAAACGCAAAATCTAGACTTTTCCCATCACTGAAACCTACATTGGGAATCACGGTTTTACCCATTTTTTGAAGTTGTGCACCAATAACCTTGTTCCTGAACGAATTCCAGATTTGCTGGGGAATTGGCATAGTAAGATACATACTAAAATCAGGTGAGAAACCACCCTCGCAATCCGTCAACATAGGAACATACTTCGTAAATTTGTTCCATACTCGCTCAAATCGATAATCGTCGATATAAAAATGAAACCACAATGTTTTTCTGTTCTTAATAGAGCTCAAGCAATTAAACGGAACGGGATTTCTTACACTCGCCTCTGTAACCCGTTCCATCATAGGCATCCCGAATGTAGGTTCTAGCGATAGACCATCTAAAATTTTCAGTTTTAGGACATCATGGTCCAGCCATTTGTCGTACTTCATATATGTTCCCTTGCACTAGCGTGCTGTTATGATCTTGCAAGGGAAATGCTTGTCCACGCGATTTCGATGCAAGACCTAGTTTACGTTTTTTCCATTCCGATGGTTGGTAGCGCTCGGATTGGCGTTCCTTATTTTCCTTCAATTCAGAAATATAGATATCAAGTTTATTTCTTTCTAAATTCAAAATTTTCTGCTCATAATCTTTGTATTTGCCATTAAAACATCTTAACCATCCTTTGTAATTAGCAAAAGCATAACTAGCCGCTTCATGACTCAGCCCAAAAGCTTTTTGAATCGTTTCTACTGTTACAATCGGAAGTAAATGAATCAATGGCATAGGAGCCATAGCATATCTTGCAAAAAATTTTGATTCTGCTTCTTTCTCCTCATCAGGCTTATTCCGTGTAGAATTATGATCAAGAACATAATGTCCAATTTCATGCATTTTTGACATATTTTGACGTTCTATCTTTTTTTCATCATTAAAAAAAACAGAAGCATAAACACAATTTTTTTCACAAAGAAAACCATCTTGACTAGTATGCATTGCAAAAATACGAGCTTCTTTCCCTAGTTCACTATAGGGAATAAATTCTATCCCCAATTTATATGCAAAATTATCAATATTTAATGGATAAGACATACTACATTGCACTAGATAATGCGCAACTTCGCCTTTTAATTCTTCATAGGTTTCATCATCCAAATACATTTTAAATTTTACCATCTTTCAAAAGAACTTTAACTAACTTAAACTTTTGTTCGTCATTTAACTGCCTTGCACTGCGAGCCACAATTTTATAAACATCATCAAAATTCGGTTCTGTACTACAACCGATTAATTCTTCTACTGAAACTCCCAACACTTCCGCCAATTTTATAGCAACCACAAACCTAGGAACCCTATCACCCTTTATGTAATGACTTACAGCAGCCTCTGTCACACCTGCATTTACAGCAACCTCTTTCTGAGTCATTCCTGATCTTGATATAGCTTGTTGCAATCTTTTGTTAAATCCGTCATTCATGACAACCTCTCAATTAATCTTAATATACGCAAAAATTATCACTTTGTCAAGGCATCTTGTTATTTTTTTTAATTCAAAATACAATATATTGTACCACTATTCACAATATTATTATTTTATTAAATAAGAAAAGCGAATAAAATCATTCCAACATTTCAAAAAAAATGATTCGACTTTCACGTTTTCAATCTTTCGCTAAAGCAAGAGGTTTATTGCTTTTCACAATAATCTCTACATAAAGCTTTAAAACCTGCTGTATTAACAAAATAATTCTGAACGTTGTTTAACAAACAAGAAATTATATCATTTCTTTGAGTTTTTATTTTAGGAGATTCGTCAATAAAAATTAGATTAGCATACATGCCATCTAAAAAAGTAACATAGTGAATGTGAGAATCTTTTTCTGCATAACGAATAAAGTTTGCTATTTCTACAATTTGTTTATTTTGACCACCACCACCTTCTTTCATGGTTTTCATTTCCATAATGAAGTAATCTTTTTTTAGTTTAAATAAAAAATCAGGCAATTTTCCCTGATCATAATATCTTGACGTCATTTCAATATGATTATTTTGAATAAAATTTTCAAATAACCATTTATCGCCCTTATCCGGAAGAATATAAAAATTATCTTCATTACTCATATGTCGTTCACACTGATGTACTCCTAAAGAATGAAGAATATTTTGCACTTTAGTAATACTCGTTTTTGAATTTCTTTTATGAGAATAATTGTCAGACATCACCTGTAAAATAGAATTTGAATAACCATGACTTATATAAATACGATGTCGCTCTTGGCAATATTTTTTTAGCATTTCATAAATAAATTTACTTTTATCTGAAATCTTTTGAAACACTGAATAACTAGAATTATAAACCATAAAAAATTGAGAAAATGCGGTATAATTTATTTTTTCAGTATTTGACATAATATCTGTAACTTGAGAAACAATATTCTGTATTTCAGGGGAAGAATCATTTTTTCCCATCTTTAGTAATACATCAAATGCTGATATCAATTCGATTAAAAGAGCATTTTTTTCAGTTAGTGTATTTTTTTCGTCAACTGTTTTGGGAATTACAAGTTCACCCTTCTGATAAAATGGATCAAACAATGGCTCTGGATTATCTTGCGAAATATTAAAAATCTCTATATTATTCATGTACCCTCCATTTCACAACAGTTTTCTTATATGAAATTTCTATAATAGCCCTACAAGTTTTAAAATCAAGACGACGACGTCTACGCCCATCTTTCATATTCCCCTTAAAAGGGCTCAATATAACATCTGCAGTTTTCTCTCAAATATCCTTGAGAATATTATTACAACATAAAAGGAATTCTTCTTTTTTTTCTTCTGGAACATTAATCTCTATTAATGTCATTAATCTAGAGGATTCTTTTATTCCCCGCGTCCAATCATAAGCTATGTTTTCTTTTAAATCAAATTTCAACATATTTTGGGGATTAGTTGCATCAACACATCTAACCGCAAGCCAGCCAGATAAAACATTAAATTTCATCTTTACATCATTTTTAGGCTTTAACCGAAAGGATTCTATTACACCTAATTTGTTTATATATTTGTCATTTTTATATACGTCTATGTTATCTAAAGACTTAATAACAGAATCAAAGCATAGTACAACAACAGGAGTATCCGTATCTAAAAAAGGGTTATCTTCTAAAATGGTAATGGATTTTAATTTATTTTTACTAATAAAATTTGAATTTATAAATGTTTCAGGAACTATAGCTACAACATTTTTTTGAGCTAAAAGCATTTTTTCCAATGCAATCAAATAAACATCATCATAAATACTTGTCGTAAAATACTTCTCTAAATAGGAGTAAATTTTTTTTCTTGATGCAGAATAGTTCGATATATAAGGAGGATTTGTAACTATTATTGCATCATCCTCTGGAGGAATGTTTATCAGAGAATCATTATAAGGCCATCCTAAACTTTTATCAATATCCAATCCTTTGGTACTTTTTATAAATGGAAATTTTGATACAACATTAAGTAAATCACCACTACCAGCAAAGGGGTCATATACAACAGAATTTCCTGTATTTTTTATAAAATCACATATTTGTCTTTTTAACCAGTTACTCTCTTTTGTAAAAAACTGTCCTAATATTCTTTTTTTCCTCGCCACCGCATACTCCATTTCAAAAGTGAACTCGTTCACTCTTGTTGGAGTAGCATCTGCCGTTTCAATTAAGCAAGGCAAAAAGAAAGGGCGGGGAGCCGACTCACTCCTCGCCTAAAAGCGCGACATTTTCGAAAGAATACAATAGCTCGCACTATTCTTGCAATGGATTGCTTCACCCTTTCAGGGTTCGCAATGACACTCGAAAAATCAAGCGATCATGCGCTTACGCAATAACGTTGCAAAACAATCCCGAGCAAATACAGAACGCTCAGGGTACACTATGCCCATGAATCCATAGGCAATGGCGAGTTATTGTCTTATTCTCGTTGCTGAAAGTGTCGAAGTTCCAAGTAGAGGACAAGAGCAAAACTCAATGAAATTTCCCCTATTCTGCACTTATCCAGTCTTTTTCAGAAATAAAAAAGGCGTGGAGTTGAATGCATTTACCTACCTGAGGCCTTCGACTGCCCACAACGAATAAACGCAAACAACTCACGCCCCAAAAGGCCGTTTGCTTGTTAGGCAAATCGATATAGAAAATACCATATAGCAAAACGATGCAACAGGTAATTACCAGCTGCAGACGTGAGCGTCACCTTGTTCTCGTTGTTGAAATTGTCGAAGTTTCAGATAGAGAACAAGAGAAAACTCTATTTACTTTGAAATATAGATTTTTGGAATGGCAAAAGATGACACTCGCTGTTTTGATTGTAAAAAAGCGTACTAAATCAGCAAAAACCGGCCCCTACAGACCGGTTTTAGATTAAAAAAAGTTCCAAGACCCTAATTAAAGGAGTCCGTGTTCCTTGAGAATCTTCTCGTACTTATCGGCACGAGACTTCTCTTCATCCGCACGGGATTCAGCCTCGCTGGCGCGCTTTTCGGCTGCTTTAGTGCGCTGGCGCTCATCGTACACCAAGTCATCCAATTCCTGTTGCCAAGTCATATAGCGCTTCCTCGTTTCGTTGTCCGAAAGATACCATTGCCGCTGGCGTTCGATATCCTTTGTTCCCTTGGATGTGGCCTTGTTGGTAGCAAAGTATTCAAGATATTCCTTGACCGACTGCTCAGCGACATCCCTGTACTTATTGAATATATAAAAAATTTTATAACAGAGGTCACCCAGTTCGTGCTCAGGGTGCTCGATTTCCAGATTCTTGAACTTGTAAACGGCACGGCCTTGCTTGAAAATATCATCAGGACAGATGAAAATGATGTACTGTTCCTTGAGATTGCGATAAGAATCGCCCTTGTTCAGGGCTTCGGAATCGCACAATGCCTGGTAGTATCGGGTTCGTTTCGGAAGATCGTGAGTGTCCTCCATTTGCATTTCAATATCAAAAACGCGGGTTATTTCGCCATCGGGACCCAGCTCTTTTACGAACACATCGTAACGAACGCCCTTGTTGAAGGGGCTGGTTTCGATGGATTTTTCAGGTTCGGGCTCCTGCAGGTCAAAAATTTTGATTCCGAGGATAGCCTCCAGGAATGGCTTCGCGATGTGCTTGCGACTGAATACCAGCGCGAACATAAAACGGTTTGTGATGGGCAGTTCCTCGAACGGGACGTGGTTTGGATCCATAATACTCCTTTACGCGGCATGCTCCACGCGGTTTAAAAACAAAAAAAAGAGCTGTTCCTATGTCATATAAATTAATACGATATAGAAAACGGCTCTTTTGTGAGCTTAGCCAGCTATTTGCTGGTTATGTGGAAGATACCAAACATTCCCTTGAAAAAGTATTGTTCCAATAAAAATTCCCATTTTGCCAATAACGATATTTACGCTTATAATGTCAGCAGCTACGTTCAGTAATGCTAGATTCTAAACAAATTTACATCTCCCTAGGCTCTCTTATAAAACATCTCAAGCGAGAGTCGCAAAAACTAAGCCTGCTTAAGTTTCCATAACTGAGCGACAAGAGTTTTTCCTAGTTTATTTTTTCTATCTTTCCCCTGTATTTTAAATAAGTTACATTCCCGTTAAAAGGAGTTATTATGGCTACTGAAAAAATGGAATTTCAAACTGAGGTTCGCGATTTATTGAACCTTATGATTCATTCCTTGTATAGTAATAAAGAAATTTTTTTGAGAGAACTTGTTTCTAATGCTGCTGATGCTTTAGATAAAAGACGTTTTCTTTCTGTTTCTGATTCTAGCCTTTTGCCTGTCGGAACACAACTTCGCATTGATATAAATGTTTTTAGCGAAGCCAAACGCCTTGTAATTGAAGATAACGGCATTGGTATGAATCGTGAAGATTTGATTCAAAATCTCGGTACCATTGCTCGTTCTGGCACAAAGCAGTTTATGAAGAATTTGAAAGATTCTGACAAGTCAAATGTTGAATTGATTGGCCAATTCGGCGTTGGTTTTTATTCTGCTTTTATGGTGGCTCGCAAAATTGAAGTTTTAACAAAGAAAGCCGGCGAAGAACAAGGTTACCTTTGGAGTTCAGAAGGAACTGGCGAATTTGAAATTACAGAAGCTCCTAAGGAAAACGCTGGTACAAAAATTACTCTTTATTTGAAAGACGACGAAGACATTGCTGAATTCGCTGAAGAATGGACTGTTAAAAGTGTAATCCGCAAATACAGTGAATTTGTTTCTTATGGCATTTACTTCCACCCAGAAGCAAAGAAAAATGACAAGGGTGACATGGAAATTCCTGAAGAAGAACGCTTAAATAAAGACCAAGCCCTTTGGCGCCAGAGCGAAAAAGAAATTACTGAAGAACAGTACAAAGAATTTTATCATGTAGTTTCTCACGACGGTTCTGACCCTTCTGCCTGGAATCATTCTCACGCTGAAGGTTCTTTGGAATTCTGGAGTTTGCTCTATTTGCCTTCAAAAGCTCCTTATAATATTTGGAATCAAGAAGCTCAAAACGGTTTGAAACTTTATGTGAAAAAAGTTTTCATTATGGATGATTGCAAAGAATTGCTCCCACCATGGCTTCGTTTTGTTCGCGGTATTGTTGATTCCGAAGATTTGCCATTAAATGTCAGCCGTGAAATTCTTCAATCCAACAAGATTATTACAAATATTCGTAAGCATGTGATTAAAAAAGTTCTTGAAACCCTTAAAAACATGTCTGAAAAAGAAGTAGATAAGTATAACGCTTGGTGGAAAGAACTTGGCATTGTGCTTAAAGAAGGCTTCTACATGAACTGGGAACACTTAGATGAACTTAAAGAACTTCTTCGTTTCCGCAGCACAAAAACAGAAGGCGATGCACTTGTAAGTCTTACTGAATACATTGATCGCATGCCAGAAAATCAAAAAGAAATTTACTACTTGATTGGTGATAATAAAGACACAATCCAAGGAAACCCTCTTCTTGAAGCATTTAAGGCTAAAGGGTTTGAAGTTCTTTTGCTTTCTGACCCAATCGATGAATTTATGATGGGTTCACTCACGGAATATAAGGAAAAGAAATTCCATGATATTAGCCGCGGTGATGTTGAATTTGATAAGACTGAAGAAGAAAAGAAAGCCGAAGAAGAATCTAAAACAGCTTTCAAAAGCCTTTGCGATAGTCTTTTAAGCACTCTCGATTCTGATTTGAAAGAAGTTCGCATTTCTTCTCGCTTACAAGATAGCCCATGTTGCCTTGTAACAGACGAAAACGCTATGAGCGCCCGTATGGAACGTATGATGGAAGCCATGGGGCGTTCCAATATGGAAAAATCTAAGCGTATTCTTGAAATCAACCCAGCACATCCTATTTGTGAAATGCTTAAAGCTAAAGCAGATGCCGGAGAATCTTTGGGTGATTGGCCGAAGGCTCTTTATGGCCAGGCGCTCCTTGCAGAAGGTTCTCAATTACCAGACCCAGCTGCTTATGTGAAAGCTATTACTCAGTTGCTTTCAGCTGTAGCAAAGTAAAATTCAATAATTTAATCTTCCGCAGGCTTCGCCTGCGGAAGATTTCTTTTTTTAGTTCGAAATTTTAAAACAAAAAATTCTAAACCATTATTTTTTTACATTATTGCTTGAAATGAAAAATTTTTTACGCTCTACTATTTCAAGAATCTTTCGATTTATTTTGGCCATTGCTATCATTTATGTTTGTATGGTATTTTATTTAATGCTTTCTGAAAGGCGGATTGCGTTTCCTAAAGCAATTAAACATAAAGAAGCTAGAGAAGCTATAGCCGATACAACAATGGTCCAAAAAGTAAACTGTAAAATTTCTGATGATATTACACTTGAAGGTTTTTTTGCAAAAAAAGAAAACCTCCCGACTATACTTTATTTTCCGGATTCTGACGAAGATGCCGCACAATTTATTGCCGAAACCCAGAGCAGTAAAAACATTGGCCGTTTAGCATTTAATTATCGTGGCTCTGGCGAAAATAAAGGAACTCCTTCAGAAGAAAATTTCATGACAGACGCTCTTCAAATTGCAAATTGTGCAAAAACGCTCTCCCCTACTCTTATTTATGCCGGGCGCGGTATAGGGGCTATTGCTGCAACAAAAGTCAGAGAAAATAACCCTCTCGTTTTAATTGACCCTAAAGAAAGTTTTGCTGAAAAAATTTCTGCTAAATACAGGTATTTATTCCCTAAATTTTTAATCCACACAAAGATTGCTTTAACAGAAGCTGATTTTAAAGAAAATACCCCAACTTTATTACTTGAAGACAGAAGTGTTGAACAAATTTCTAATGAAAATTTCAAAAAGACATTCCCAAAAATTCCTTCAAGAAAAAGAACTGGAGAAACTCTTTCTGAAATTATGGATAAAATAATTATTCCAGAAAACGCGAATTCAAACTTTTAATTTAGATAGCCATTCTCGCACATGATAAGGCGAGACCTTTTCTTCTTGAAGTTTTTGCGCTAATTTAGCTCCGTAATTCGTAGCCATTTTAGCTGGGTGAGGTAAAATCCCGACACGTCCAAGGTCTAATCTGTCAGCATCAAAACAAGTATCTATTGTTGGGTTCCCTGTTAAATGAACATGGGTGTGGTTTTCACAAGCAATACAAAGCAGGTCAAATTGTTCGTCTGATAATTCAAACATTTTATTTCTCAATTCTCTCGCTAAAATAGCCCCGCGTTCACCATGTTTTGGGTCTCCATGATCATTAAGACGGCGAGAATCATGAAAAAGAGAAAATAACCGCACCACAAGAATATCAGCTCCTGTGTGTGGCGCTAAAAGCAAACCATTGTATTCCACTTGGTTCCAATGTTCAAGACCATGAACTGAATAATATTCAGTACTGCGCTGGTTTTCCAAAAATTCTTGCAAGGCGCTAAAATCTATTGTCTCTTTCATTTGCAATACGCCTCTTTTAATTCGCATAACTTTTGTAATGCTTGCAAAGGCGTCATTTCTTCTGGAGAAATTCTTGAAAGTTCTTCTTTCAAAAGTTTTGAGCTTTCATCTGGTGGCGCAAACATTTCTATTTGAGGATTGTCTTTTAACTCCTGAAGTTTACGAGAATCACTCGGGTCAATTTTTTGTTTTTCTAATCGGTGTAAAATCCGCCTAGCACGGCGCACTACTGTTGATGGGAGCCCAGCCATTTCTGCCACGTGAATGCCATAACTTGAATCACAAGCACCTTGTGCTATTTTATGCAAGAACACCAGATTTTCACCTTCTTCTTTTACACAAACCTGGAAATTACCAGCGTGTTCTAAAGAATCAGCCAGGTTTGTCAATTCGTGGTAATGCGTTGCAAATAAAGTTAAAGCAGACTTTGTCACTTCATTATGCAAAGTTTCAACAATAGACCAGGCAATAGAAAGCCCATCAAATGTGCTGGTGCCTCGCCCAATTTCATCTAACAAAACAAGGCTTTTTGATGTGGCATGGCGTAATATATTGGCGGTTTCTATCATTTCTACCATGAATGTAGAAAGGCCGCGAGAAAGTCTATCGCTTGCCCCCACACGTGTAAAGATGCGGTCTACTACGCCAATTTTTGCTTCTTTTGCCGGGACAAAAGAACCAATTTGAGCAAGCAAAACAATTAAACCTGTTTGCCGTAAATAGGTGGATTTACCAGCCATATTAGGCCCAGTTATAAGCATTAAACGCGTTTCTTCTGCATGTAATGAAACGTCATTTGGAACAAATGAAACATCTGGATTCACAGCCACAATAACCGGGTGAAAACCTTCTACAATTTCAATACCTGATTCTTCAGAAACTTGTGGGCATACATAATTATATTTTCTTGCAGCACAAGCCAAAGAATAAAAGACATCAACAGTTGCTATTGCTGAAGCAATTTTTTGGTACACATCCCGAGACGCTTCTACTTTATCGCGCAATTCACAGAACAAGCGGTATTCTTCTGCATGAATACGAACTTCAGCATTGGCTATAACAGATTCGCACTCTTTCATTTCTGGCGTAATGTAACGTTCTGAATTTACTGTTGTTTGCTTTCTTAAATAATTTTCTGGCACTTTATCTGTGTGCGTACGCGTCACTTCAATATAATAGCCAAAAACTTTATTGTACCCGACTTTCAATGTTGGAATGCCTAAACGTTCGCGTTCTCGTGATTCTAAAGAAGCTATCCATTCTCGTTTTTCTCGGATTTCTTCGTTCATGGCATCTAAACTTGGACAAGCCCCTTCGCGAATCATTTTACCTTCACGAACGGTAAGTGGCAAATCCTCTCGTAAACAAGCAAGGATAGAATCGCCATGCCCAGAAGCTAAAGAAAGGGTTTGTGCTAATTCTTGCAAAGCTAAAGATTTTGCACTGGCTAACACGCCTGAAACCTGAGACGCCTGCACTAAAGAACGCCCCATACCAGCTAAATCGCGTGCGTTTGCTCGCCCACTCCCTATACGCCCCATTAAACGTTCCATATCTAAAATAGAGAACAAAGCGCTTTTTAATTCAGAAAGAAGAATTGGTGATTCCGCTAATTCAGAAACGGCGTTTTGGCGTTTTGTAATTCTTGAAACTGAAATCAATGGGTGCGAAATCCATTCGCGCAAAAGTCTGCCACCCATTGCTGTAATCGAAAAATCTAATACCGAGCAAAGCGTACTTGAAACATCGTCAGCATTCAATGGGCGCACGAGTTCTAAATTACGAAGCGTTGACGGATCAAGCGTCATGTAATCGCAAAGGTTCAACAAATCAAGTTGTGTAATATGCGAAAGTTCAGAACGTTTTAAATCTTGCAAGTAATAAAGACAAGCCCCTGCAGCACGCAATTCCTGAATGCGGCCTTCTAAACCAAGCCCAGATTCAGAGTCAACTTTAAAATGAGAAAGCAATACAGAGCGAGCTGAATTTTCTGAAAAAACAGAATCAGGCAAAGGCGTTACTAAAATAGTTTCAGAGCGAATAATGGCATTTACACCTTCTGGCAATTCCATAGATTCCGGAATCAGAATTTCTTTTGGAAGCCTTCGTGAAAATTCACATTCAAATGCCATCAAAGATGATTTTGAAACGGCTAAATACCCCGTTGTCACATCGGCAAAAGCAAAGGCTACTTCTTTTTTCCCAATGGGTAAACACGCGCACAAGTAATTAGATTCTTTTGCATTTAAATTAGATTCACTCATTGCCGTGCCAGCACTAATCACTTCTACCACAGCACGTTTTACAATTCCTTTGGCAAGTTTTGGGTCTTCTACCTGTTCACAAATGGCAATGCGATAACCGGCTGCCACCATTTTAGGAATATAACGTTCAGCGGCATGGTGAGGAAAGCCACACAAAGGCGTTGCACCTGCGGCACCATTATTTCTTGAAGTAAGCGTAAGTCCAAGAATCCGAGAAGCTATTTCTGCATCGGTTTCAAAAAGTTCAAAAAAATCGCCCATGCGAAAAAACAAAATACAACCAGGATTTTCAGCCTTGATTTCGTAATATTGTCGCATTAAAGGTGTGACGCTCACTATTCCTCCGCTAAGAAATCAATCTGTTCGCCAGGTTCTTCTGTTTTTGTTTCTGCTACAACTTCTGCTCGCACATATTGTGGCACAAGTAAACCAGAAGAAATCAACTCTTCAAATTCACGCAATCTTGGCAAATCTTCTGGGATTCTATTAATGCCAAAATATTTCATGAATTCAGGAGTTGTCACGTACGTGTAAGGATTGCCAACTGTTTCTGCTCGTGGGCCAAGAGCAATAAACTTTTTTTCAAGCAAACTTCTTAATGGAGCATCACAAGATACACCGCGCACATTTTCTATAGCCGCTCTTGTGATGGGTTGTTGGTAAGCCACAACAGCTAATGTTTCAAGCGCTGCCTGAGAAAGACGGCGTGCGTTCATTTCCGGAAAGAGTTGTCGAACCCAAGGGTAATAAAGGGATTTTGTTCTGAAGCGATAACCGCCTGCTTGTTCTACAATTTCAAATGGAGAGCCTATTTTTTCTAAAGATTCATTTGCTTTTGAAAGAGCTTCTGAAACCATTTGTGGTGTGACAAACATTCCAATAATTTCACGAATGCGTTTTAAATTCACTACATCTGGAGAAGCAAAAACCAATGCTTGAATTACCTTTGAAAGGTCTTCCACATTTTCAATTTTAGGAAGTTCAAGTTGGGCTTCGGTATTTTCCGTTTTGATTTCTTCTGACATAGATTACTCCGCGCTTTTTAAAACTAAAGGCGTTTCAACACAGCCTGTGCATGGTGATAAAAACCTTCCGCAGAAGCAAATTCACCTATTGCTTTTGCATTTTTCAACATCGCTTTCTGAGAATAACGAATAATACTTGTGCGCTTCAAGAAATCGTAAACACCAAGTGGGCTTGAAAAACGAGCTGTACCATTTGTTGGTAAAACATGGTTCGGGCCAGCAAAATAATCGCCAACAGGTTCACTAGACCAAGGGCCGATAAAAATAGCACCTGCATTGTCTAAACGCTCAGCTAATTTTTCGGCGTTTCTTGTCATCACTTCTAAATGTTCTGGAGCTATTCTATTTGCAATCGCTACACCAGCGTCCCAATCTTTCACAACCAGAATTCGGCCAAAACGAGCAAGGGATTTTTCAAGTAATTCTTTACGTGGAGAAACTTCTACTTGAGCTTCTACGCAAGCCAAAATATCTTTTGCAACATCCATAGAATCAGTAATGCAAATAGCTGCTTCAAAACCAGAGCCATGTTCTGCCTGGGCTAAAAGATCAGCAGCAACAAAATCCGGGTCAGAAGAAGCATCTGCCATAACAAGAACTTCAGAAGGCCCTGCAATCATATCTATGTCTACAGTTCCAAAAACTTCTTTTTTAGCAACAGCCGCAAAAACATTACCCGGCCCCACAATTTTATCAACCGGGGTAATACCCTTTCCACCATAAGCTAAAAGAGCAACAGCCTGAGCCCCACCAATGTGATAAATTTCTGTGATTCCAAGTTCTTGAAGCACAAATGCTACCGCCGGATTAAGGCCTCCCTTTGCCGGAGTCACAACAACAATTTCAGAGACGCCTGCAACAAGCGCAGGGACTGCATTCATAATAACAGTACTCGGGTAAACGCCTGCACCTCCTGGAACATAAAGGCCTACACGGCGCATTGGTCTTATACGCTGGCCAAGGAGAGAGCCTTCTTTTGTTACAAAGTTCCAACTTTTCTCCATTTGCTTTTTGTGAAAATCTCTGACATTTCTAATAGCAGAACGAATCGCAGAGCGCAAGGATTCAGGCGTTTTAGAAGCAGCACTAGCCACCGTTTTTGGAGATATTTTTAAAGAAGAAGCATTTAAGCCATCAAATTCCTTTGCATATCGCAAAGCAGCTGAAACGCCATTTTTTTTCACATCTTCTAAAATAGAAAGGACTTTTTTATGAATTTCTGGACTAGGAGCAACCGAACGCGAACAAAGACGTTCAATTTCTTCTGATTTAGGAGTAACTTTCAGAATTTTCACGAATACCTCTCTACTTCTTTGATTTTTTACGACGACGAAGTGGCTTGGATAAATCTTTTGCTTCGCGCATCATAGCACGGCGAGAAACTTTTTTTTCTGCTTGTTTAGAAACCGATTTATCTTCAGAAACCATACTTGCTTTCTTTAAAAGAAGAGCAAATTTTTTCTGGTCTTTCAAAATTTTATAACAAAGTCCATCAATCAATGCTAGCCAAGACGCTTCAATAATATTTGAACTTACGCCAGCAACATTCCATTGGTCTTTGTCATCGCCAAATGTTGTCCAAACGCGAACCATCGCATCAGAACCTACACTAGAACCTAAAACGCGAACTTTAAAATCATCTAAGCGAACTTTAGCCATCACCGGGAAATAAGGCAACAAGGCTTTACGAAGTGCGGCATCAAGAGCGTTAACCGGGCCATCGCCTTCAGAAACTTGGTGACTAATTTCTCTACCAATCTGAAGTTTTACAGAGGCTTGAGAAACGCTTACCCCTTGAGTATTCTTGTCTTCAATCAGTCGGTAATTCAAAACCTGGAATGGTTCTTCAAACATACCGAGTTTTCTAAACACAAGCATTTTAAAGCTAGCTTCTGCTGAATCAAAATGCCAACCAGCATTTTCTTTTTCTTTAATTGTTGACAAAAGACCTGTAACAATCGGGTCTCGTTTATCAATACCAGGTTTAATGGCCTGAAGTTTTTCAACAACCAAAGAACCGCCGGCTTGGTCACTTGTTACAAAAACACGATTATTGCCGACACTATGTGGGTCAATATGTTCAAAACTTCTTGACACTTTCATAACGCCATCAATATGTGCACCACCCTTATGAGCAAAAGCGGCTTCACCTACATATGGAGCGCGAACATCACTACCTAAATTCACGACTTGATCGATACCAAGGCTCAATGCACGTAACTTTGCCATTTTCTTTGACACCGTCATTTTTGCATTCATCTTAAAATGGAGGTCAGCGGCAATGGTTGTTAAATTGGCGTTTCCACAGCGTTCACCAAAGCCATTGATAACTCCTTGAACCATAGTAGCTCCGCCACGAACAGCCATCAAAGAGTTCGCAACAGCTAAGCCACTATCGTTATGGGTATGGATTCCAATTGGTGTAGAAACTTTTTTAGAAACTTCTTCCATTATTGATGCTATTTCCCAAGGCATTGTGCCGCCATTGGTATCACAAAGAACCAAGAAAGAAGCCCCACCTAATTCAGCAGCTTTTAAAGTTTCAAGAGCGTATTCAGGATTCGCTTTAAAACCATCGAAGAAATGTTCTGCATCATAAATAACTTCTTCAGAATGCTCATTCAGATAAGCAATTGAAGATTCTATCATGTCTAAATTTTCTTCAAGCGTTGTGCGGATAACATCTGTTACATGTAAATCCCAGCTTTTACCAAAAATGGTTTTTACAGGTGCTTTACTTGCAACCAGTGTTTTTAACAAAGTATCATTTTCCGGTAAAATATTTGGCCTGCGGGTGCTACCAAAAGCCGCAATTTTTGCATGTTTCAGATTCAACTTTTTCACTTCACGGAAAAATTCTTCATCTAAAGGATTACCAGGATTTGGCCAGCCGCCTTCAATATAATCAATTCCAAAAGCATCTAATTGCTTGGCTATTTGCAACTTATCGGCAAGAGATAAACTAACCTGACGGTCCTGATTTCCATCTCGAAGTGTGGTATCATACAAAAAAACTTTTTTCATGCTAAAAAATTTAGAAAAACTACAGAAAATCTGTGTTCCAAAATTTCAAACATCATTTCAAAATTCAAGTAAAAACCATTAAAAAAGGAACGCTATTACACGTTCCTTTATAAAAATTATTGTTTTCGTTTACACACCAGGCAATTTCAAAATATCACGAAAATCTAATTTACCAGACGTTTCTTGCGAAACAGGAACCAAACGAGCCAAAGATTTACCAGCCCGTTCGATAACAAATTCTTCTCCTGTTAAGCGAACTTGATCTAAAATTTCTCCGAAATTTCTACGCACTTCCATTGCAGATATTTTTTTTGCCATTATTTCCCCAACAAGACTTTATCTTGAATAACCAAGTCTACACGACGATTCTTCTGACGACCTTCTTTGGTTTTGTTATCGCCGACCGGGCGTGTCATGCCATAACCTTTTGAAGTAAGTCTAGAAGCATCAATTCCTTGACTAACTAAAAAATCCATCACATTTTTAGCTCGTTGTTCTGAAAGTTTCATATTGTGCTTTTCAGAACCTGTGTTATCAGTATGCCCTTCAACAAGAACATTCAATTCTTGATATACAGAAAGAATGCCAGCCACTTTTGCAAGACTTGTTTTCAAATCTTGTTTTAAAGAAGCTTTATTTACATCAAATAAAATGTCTGACATAGAAAGAATAATTCCACGAGCGTCTTGAGTGACTTGAATCAATTTAGATTGAAGTTCATTCAATTTTGATTTTGCTTCTTTCTGCCTTGCTTCTGCTTTAGCCCGTTCTTCTGCAAGTGCTTTTTCAAGTTCTGATTCACGTTCTTTTGAGGCTCTACGTAAAGAATCTTCGCGAGCACTAGCCTGCGCTAAAAGAGTTGCTTCTCTTTCTTTTGATGCTTTCAATAAAGAATCTTGTTTTGCATTGGCATGAGCTTCACGTTCTTTCATTTCTTCTTGAGTTTCAAGAGTCTGATTTTTAGCGGCTAATAAATCATTTTGCAAAGCAGACAAACTGTCTTTTCTCAGATCAGCAATTGCATTTTGCGTTTTTTCGATTTCTTCCATAACCATTTGGCGTTCTTGCCAGGCCGCTTTTGTATTTTTTTCAATTCTATCCGTTTCTGTATAAAGTTTTAAAAGTTCTACATAAAGCGAACAAGCTTCTGAAAAATAAGGCAACATATCGGACTTAGGCATTTCTTGTTCAAAACGTTCTAATTGTTTTGCTCGCGCTTCGGCTTCTGCCCAAGTTACATTCGCTAAATAAGACGTTACAGGAATAGTGGATTTTACTTGATTCAAACCTTCGTTACAACGGCTTGCAAATTTACCGGCAGCTTTTTTTACCTTTTCCTGTGCTGGGCGAACAGATTGCTTTTTAGCAACTTTTTTAGGAGGAGCTTGCTTTGTTGGTACAGACTCAGCTCCAAAAGAAAAAGCAAGTCCTAAAGACAAAAACAATAAAACTAGTTTTTTCATTTTTGAGTCTCCTTTGCCACTTTTTCTTGTTTGAGAATAGCTTTATATTCTTCTAAACGTTGTTTGTCTTTTGCCAAACCTTCTTGAACTAAAATACTGTCTTTCTTTTCTTTTTCTTTTTGGGCTTTAGCAAAAACAACCCGATAGCGCAAGTTACTCAATTCTGCCTGCACAAGAGCTAATTGGTCATCGCCAATTTCTTCAGAAGAACGCGAAGAATCTAACGGGACATTTGCGTATTCGATAAACTCTTTTTTGATTTTTGCTTTTGACGCTTCATTTCCTGCTAATTCTGATTGCATTTGTAATGTATGCAACGCTGGATTCCCCGAAGAACAACCCATATACAACAAGGCCGTCATTGAGAGTAATAATGTGATTTTACGCATTTTTATTCCTTTAAAAAATTCTTATCTGAAAATAGTATTTAATTTCTCAACAAAGTAAGGCAAAAATAAACTTCGTGATATAATTTTGATTTTTTTACAAAAAATGTGATTTTAATGAAAAGAAAAAAACTTTTTCAAACTCGGCTTCTTTTTTTTTCACTAAATTTTCTTTGCTAACTTAATGTGTTTTTATGTCTGAAACTATCCGTTCTTATTCTGTCACAAAATATCTGACAGCTGTTAAAAATCTTGTAGATACACGCGTTAAAGACACGTGGGTCCATGGAGTTATCACACAAATTCAAGAACGCGATAAAATGATTTACCTGAGTATCGCCGATTTTATTGAAGGTGATGTAAAACCTCAAGCCATTCTCCCCCTTTATATATTCCGCTTTGATTTTATCAGATTAAAAGCAAAATTAGCCACACTATCAAAACCATTTGAACTTAAACCGGAATTAAAAGTTAAGTTGTTCGTAAAAGGTGATTTTTATGTTCCTTATGGTAAATTTCAAGGCCGTGTAATAGATATTGACCCAGCTTATACAATCGGAGAACTAGCACTTACAAGAGAAGCCATTCTCCAACGCTTACGCGAAGAAAATCTTTTATTTAAAAATAAATCGCTTCCGTTAAGTGACGCGCCTTTACACATTGGTTTAATTACTGGTGAAAATTCTGCGGCTTATCACGATTTTACTTCTAAATTAAAAGAATCTGGATTTGCCTTTAAAGTCACAACAATACACGCTAAAATGCAAGGGAACGAAACCGAAACAACGATTCTTTCGGCTTTAGGAACTTTACGTCAAAACCAAGATTTAGATGTCGTTTGTATTGTTCGCGGTGGCGGTTCAAAAACAGATTTAAATTATTTTGATAGCGAAGCCTTGTGTAGAGCAGTAGCTAATTACCCAGTACCTGTTTTAACGGGGATAGGGCATGAAATTGACAAATGCCTTTTAGACCAAGTCGCTTGGCAAAATTTTATAACTCCTACCGATTGTGCTAAATTTTTAATAGACAAACTAACTGAGGCATGGCAAAGTATCAGAGATTTAGCTTTTGAAATCGCTGGCAGAATTCATGCAAGAATCCCTTCAGAACAAGAGCGTCTTCGCTTTTTAAGAACAAGTTTAGAACAAAGAATCTCAAAACTTTTTATCCATAAGCATGAACAACTAGATTCTTTTATCAAGGATTTGCAGAAAGAACCTAGCAAAATATTTTCCGAAATGCATTCTTGGTTAAAAAGAAGCCAAGATGGCTTAAAAAATGGTTGTAGAAAAATTCTGGATTTTGAAAACAAACATTTTGAAGTACAAGAACTTCGCCTAAAAACCAGAGACCCCGAAACTATTCTAAAAAAGGGCTACACCCTCACACTTAATTCAGAAGGCAAGCCAATTTACAACCTTGAACAAATCAAAGAAGGCGATACGATTATCACAAAATTCGCCAATGGAAAAATCAAATCCTTAGTTCAAGAAAAATCACTTTCTTGAAAAGACTTTAAACGTTGTTGCATACTGATTTTTTTCGTCTGCGCTGAATTTTTCTTCGCTATCTAAAACCCAGCCATCACCAAGTGGTGGCATAAAAACATCACCATCAATAGTGGTTTCTACAGAAGTCAAATAAAGTTTTTTACAAAATGGCATGGCCTGCTTGTAAACTTCTGCCCCGCCAATAATAAAGCATTCCGTTTCACCGGATTCTTTTGCAAATGCAAGAGCTTTTTCAAGTGAAGGAAAAACTTCACAGCCTTCAATTTTCAAATTTTCTTTTCGCGAAAGGACCAAATTGACACGATTAGGCAAGGGACGCCCAATATCTTCGTAGTTTTTTCTTCCAAGAATAATATGGTGGCCTGTTGTGATTTCCTTGAATCGTTTTAAATCAGAAGAAAGTCGCCAAGGCAATGTTCCATTTTTACCTATCACACCATTTTCAGAAACTGCTACAATGCAAGAAACAAGCATACTAAACCGCAATAGGTGCTTTTATTGTTGGGTATGGATCGTAATTTTCAAGTTCAAAATCTTCAAACTTGAAATCAAAAATATCCTTTACATCTGGATTGATTTTCATTGTAGGCAAGGCTCTTGGCGTTCTAGAAAGCTGTTCTTTTGCTTGTTCAACATGATTTAAATACAAGTGCAAATCACCGAATGTATGGACAAATTCTCCAACTTGTAAATTGGTCACTTGCGCAAGCATCATAGTTAAAAGTGCGTAAGAGGCAATATTAAAAGGAACACCTAAAAAAGAATCCGCACTGCGTTGGTAAAGTTGGCAAGAAAGTTTACCTTCTGCAACATAAAATTGGAACAAGCAATGGCAAGGAGGCAAAGCCATTTTATCCACTTCGGCAACATTCCATGCACAAACCAAATGACGACGGGATTCTGGATTATTTTTCAAAGATTCTACAAGATTTGCTATCTGATCGATATGACCACCATCTGGAGTTGGCCAACTACGCCATTGGTGACCATAGACAGGACCTAATTCACCATTTTCATCGGCCCATTCATCCCAAATGGTCACTTTATTTTCATGCAAATAACGAATATTGGTATCACCTTTTAAAAACCACAAAAGTTCATGAATAATAGAACGCAAATGCAGTTTTTTTGTTGTCAAGCATGGGAACCCTGCTGAAAGGTCATAGCGATTCTGGCGACCAAAAACAGAAAGAGTACCTGTGCCTGTGCGGTCTCCGCGTTTTACGCCATTTTCCAAAAGGTCTGAGAGCAAATCAAGATAAGGTTTCATACTCTAAAAAATAGTTTATTCTAAACCGATTTTTTTTTGAAGGACTTTTTCTAAAGCTTCTACAGAAATTTTTACCGCTTTTTCGTTCCAATGAGAATCAGTTTTCCAATAAAGGGATTCTCCTGCATCTCTTGCTTTGAAAAGTGGCGTGTGAAGATCTATATAATTCAGGTTTGCCTTTTGCATTTCTTGAAACAAAGAACGGGCAAAAAAGTCTTCTTTATTTTTATACTGGAAAAAATAATTGCGATTAGGCGGAATTACCCAAACAACTTGTATTCCTAATTCTTTGGCAGCCACAGAAAAACTTCTAAACTTAGAAACCAGCGAAGCCACACTCGTTGATTCATAATTTTCAAATGAATCTGAAGCAAATTCTATGTAACGCAATTTCTCTTCTTGACGAGGAATGGCTAATGGGTGATGGTCGCCATACCATTTATAACGATAAGTATCTAAAAAAGTTCTTGCATACGAGACAGGCAAAAATCTTCGCCAAGTAAAATCAATTGACGATGTCGCTGAAATAAACAAACGATAACGAAGTAAGTTTAAAATTGGCGGAACAAAAGAACGCTTGGTTGTTCTTTCAACATTTACAAATGAAGCACATTCAGGAACATTCCTTTCCACACACTCAAACAATAAAACCTTGGGCCGTTTTTCTTGCGGAAGTTCCTTAAGTTGTTCTAAAACCTGTGCGCCTTGTGCTTTGAAATTATTGAAATGAGAAAAGAAAACCGGTATTTTATATTTTTCAGAGAACCGTTCTGGAAATGGTTTATGCCCAAATTGCACCAACGAAAAAGAGTCTCCAATCCACCATACCAAAGAGGCGTCTGGACTAGCAGAAACTACGGATTCATTGATTCGATATGGTTTTAAAAATGGTTCGTCAAATTCTTTTACCGAAGTCAATCGGAACAAATCACCTTTCGGAGAAAGCATCACTGGGTAAAGTCCTAAAAGGAAAACCACCAGTAATAAACTGGCAAAAATTCCTGCAAGGCAAACGCACCATAAAAATATTTTTTCTTGCTTATTCATCTTGCCTCATTAAAACTGAAAATAAATGAACCCCTGGCCAGAAAAACGACCAAAGAAAATTAAAGGCAATAAATACAACAAATACTTCAATAGAATCGGGACATTTTTATTCGAATATAAAAATTGAAAAAGAAGAATCGCCCCGCCAAACAAAACAGGAACCCAAACCATAGAAGGCAGCAATTCGCTCCATTTTATAAGCACGCCTTCTGTAGAAAGAATGTGAGCGAAAAAAGATTTCCAATAAAGCAACCAAGAATTAAAATTTTCGGCTCTAAAAAGAGTGAACAAAAATGTCACTAAAGTAAATGTACGTACGCAACGCCAGATTTTAAAATTTTCTTTTTGATAAAAACGCTGATCATACAAATAAATTAACCCATGTAAAATTCCCCAAAGAACAAATGTCCAAGCGGCTCCATGCCACAATCCACTTACAAAAAATACAGCCATTACATTGAATACATGGCGTAAAGAACTACAACGAGAACCGCCTAGCGAAAAATAAACGTATTCTCGCAACCAAGAAGTCAATGAAATATGCCAGCGTTTCCAAAAATCATAAAAATTGAGGGCTAAATAAGGCGTTTTAAAGTTTTCCATTAAACGAACGCCGAACAACCGAGCGGTTCCTATAGCAATATCTGAATAGCCAGAAAAATCAAAATAAATTTGGAAAGCAAAAGCTATCGCAGACACAAGAATCATAAGTGATGAAGCATTCTGTGGATTTAAAAAAACGGGGTCTGCAATAGAAGCCAAAGAATCAGCAAGAATTGCTTTTTTAAAGAAACCCTGTAAAATCCGCAAAGTTCCTATTCTAAAATTTTCTATTGCAAATGATTTATTTTCAAATTTTAATTGCGGTAAAAGGTGGTTTGCATTTTCAATCGGCCCAGCCACTAATTGCGGGAAAAACGTTACATATAATGAATATTGCAAAAAACTTTTTTCTGCAGGAATCTTTTTTCGATAAACATCTATCACATAACTTAAACTTTGAAATGTGTAAAAAGAAATACCCATTGGGAGCAAAAGACTTGGTAAATGAATTTCTCCGCTCAATGAAGAAAAAATGGCATTCCAAGTTTCTTCAAAAAAGCCTAGGTATTTAAATAAAAAGAGAATCCCTAAATCAAAAAATAAACTGCAACATAAAAAGAAACGGCGTTTTTTTATTGCTATTGTTTTTTCCATAAAACGAGCCACGGTATAATCCATGAAAACAACAGCAAGCATTAAAATCAAGTATTCAGGGCGAAAACAAGCGTAAAAATAAAGCCCGGCTAATAAAAGTAAAAGTCTCCTTGGCAAACCTTTAGGCAGACAATAAAACAGCCCTACAACAGCTATTGCAAAAAGAATAAATAGCCAAGAATGAAAAAACATATTTTAGTAATTCAAGCCGACAAAAACACCTAACTTAGAAGAAGCGCCACTAATACCAAAGCCATCTAACAAGCAATCATAAGAAAGGCCTAATTCTAATTGTGTTTCTGATGTTCTAAAGAAAACTACACCTGTTGACACACCACCAGCAAAGCCCCAAATATCAGAATCTTCAAAACTACCCGATGCAAAACCAATACCAAAACCTAAACCAAAATAAGGAGAAATTCGACTGGCATTAAAATAATAACGCCCACCAATAAGTATTGTTGTATGCCAAATCCAATCATCTCCAAAAGAAATTGAATTGTAATCCATAAATGTTATGGCACCCTGTGGAGAAGCTTCCCAAATACGACCATAATTCAATTCAAGCCCTAAAAGATGCTCACCATCCATATTATGCCAAAAAGAAGGACCGAGGCCAACATGTCTATAAACAAAAGTCCCTTTTCTAGCTTCAAGTTCTGTCTGTTCTTTTTCAGAAATTTTCCCAACTTCTTCTGTTTCTGTAGAAGCCGTGTTTGCTAACGCCGCTTTTACAACGCGTTCAATGACAACATCTAATTCATCAGGATTTTCTGCTTTCATTTTAGATGAATTTTCAATAGTGCCATCATTTTCAATTTCGGCATAAACAATAATAGAACTACCAAGCGGCATTAAACTCACACGTAATTTTCTATCAGCTTCTGCGGTTAATGTTTCTCCTTGTTGAACAATGGCATCTCGCACAAGCATTTCTATCGTTTTCGTATCAACACCTGAATTAGCGGCATCTATTGAAGCAATTTCAACTTTACCTGCAAAAGCTAAACCAGTCAAAAAGAAAAGCAAGAACTTTTTCATTTTTATCCTCTAGAAGTTTGTTCTAATTTTAATTTTTCATAATTTTTTAATGCCAAATTCAAACGGTATTCATTTGGGAACAGACACACTAAGCGTCTTTCTTTATCAAGCATACAATCCATTGCATATTCAGCAGAAAAATTGCCTAATTCTTTTTCATCGCCACTCACCCAACGAATTCCATAAGCAGGAATTTTATCAAGTGAAACTTCTGCACCATATTCTGCCAAAAGTCGATATTTCAAAACATCAAATTGAAGTTCACCCACAACACCTATTACTGGAATCGGAGATTTCAACGGTTCGTAAAGCTGTGTTGCCCCTTCTTCAGAAAGTTCAGCCAAACCTTTTGCCATTTGCTTTGATTTCAAAGGATTCAAAAGTGTAACGCGGGCAAAAAATTCCGGAGCAAAATCAGGAATGCCAGTAAAGTTCATTTTTTCGCCATCAGTCAGAGTATCACCTATACGGAAAAGACCCGGGTCATTTATACCGACAATATCGCCAGCATACGCATGATCAATCACTTCTTTATCTTTGGCTAAAAATGCCGTTGGCGCGGCTAAACGGATTTCTCTTCCTGTGCGACAATGATAAACTTTTTCTCCGCGAGTAAAACTTCCAGAACAGATTCTTAAAAAAGCAGTTCTATCGCGGTGTTTCGGGTCCATATTGGCTTGAATTTTAAAGACAAATGCACTGAATGAATTTTCTTCTGGATTGACATCGCGTTTATCGGTTACACGCACCATTGGCGGTGGCGCTAGTTCAGCAAAAGCATTCAATAATTGGCGTACACCAAAATTATTTACGGCACTCCCAAAGAATACAGGACACATTTCACCTTTTAAGAATTTTTCTTTATCAAATGGATCCATTGCTCCTGTGACCATATCGTATTCTTCACGGAACTGTGTTACCCAATTTTCGCCACACATTTCAATAAGACGCGGGTCATCTGGGCCAGACATCTGAATAATTTCCTGACTGCCTTCTTCTTTGTTAAAAGTATGGAATGTATTTTCTGCAATACTATAAACGCCTTTAAATAATTTTCCAACACCTATTGGCAAAGTAAAAGGAGCTACTTTGATTTTTAGAATGCTTTCTATTTCATCTAACAAGTCTAAAACAGGACGACCATCTAAATCCATTTTATTGATAAACGTAATAATCGGAGTATGACGCATGCGGCAAACATCCATCAATTTAATTGTCTGGCGTTCCACACCATTTACGCTATCAATCAAAACAAGTGCAGCATCTACTGCAGTTAAAGCTCTATAAGTATCTTCACAGAAATCCTGGTGACCCGGGGTATCTACCAGGTTGAACATGCAGCCTTCAAAAGGGAAATTCAAAACAGAACTTGAAACAGAAATTCCACGTTGCTGTTCAATTTTCATCCAGTCGCTAACGGTATAACTTCTGTTTGATTTGGCTCTAACATGCCCCGCTTCGCGGATAACATTTCCATACCATAAGAATTTTTCTGTAATTGTTGTTTTACCAGCATCTGGGTGACTGACAATAGCAAATGTTCTGCGCTTTTGAATTTCTGATTTCACAATAAAACTCCAGTTTTCAAGGCTCAAATATAGCAAACATAAAACATCTTGTTTTTAGATTTTTTTATGAACTTGTCTTACATTTAAGTAAAACCCAACAAGTGAGAGTCGCGGCAGATGAGCTTGCTCAATCTGACATGACCGAGCGCAACGGGTTTCTACAAAACCCAACAAGTGAGTGCTGCGACAACCGCACTTGTGCGAGTTGGCATAGCCGAGCGAAATGGGTTTCTATAAAACCCAACAAGCGAGAGTCGCGGAAAAACAAATTGTCATGGCGAGAGAGGCTTTTAGCCTCGTGGCCATCTGTTAGCAACTTGTTATCGCTAACGCAGTGTGGCGATCTGTTGGCGATGAGATTGCCACGCCGTGTATTCTACACGTCTCGCAATGACAAGGTTCTCAGGCAAGAACCGCGAGCAAGTTCCTTCGCGAGTGACGAGTCGCGGGCAACAAGATTCGCAGGCAAGTGTTTCTTTGCAATAAAAAGGTTTGTGTGCGATTTTTGCATAGGCAAAAATCACCTTTCCCCATAAAACAAATTTTCATGAAAAGATTTCCAAATAACAATATTTTTAAGAATCTTTTTTCAAAAAAACAAGGCTTTTATCTTGGAATCCCGATAAATATTTTCAGATAAAATTTAAAGTGAGGTGAACTATGGAAAACCAAGAAAAAAACGAACAAGATTTCCAGAAGAAAAAATGTTTTTGTCCGTTGTGCAATCATTGCAACTGGCATCTGGCAAACAAGCATCTTTTTTGGAAAGATTATTTAATTTCAAAAATCACGCATCTGCAATTTTGTCAGAAGCGACCTGTGAAGTTTAAAGCCTATACTTGTAATTATTGTGGCAATACTATCCTTTTGAATTCTAAACCACAAAAAGAAAACACAAAAGATTCTTCAACAGAAACGTCTCAAGTTTATAAGACGATTTTTCCTTTAATGGCTTGTATTGGATTAATTGGTTTTACCGGAAGTTTTGTTATGTTTAAAATTTCAAAAAAATTTGCCAATCACCAATTGAATGCTTTACAAAATTTCTTAAAAAGACATTCCCATTTTTAAAGGTTTTATTCTAAATCTGTGCTGCCGGCATTAATTTTAATGTCTGGCAGATCCAAGACATAAATAGCAAGGCTCCAACCAGAAGCAGGGCCTGTTGGAGTCCATGTGAAATCAAGTTTCCAACAATGTAATGTTCTGTCAAAGGTAAATGTGTGTGAAACAAAACGGCCTTCGTTATAATTGTAACGCGTGCTATAAGACATTGCCCAATTTGTGGTCGGTTGAAATGTTGCCGAAATCGAAGACGAATGCGAAATATCATCTTTAAAAAGCTCTTTGCCAACGCGTTTACTTGTAAACGAATAGCGATAATCAAAGCCGGCACTCCAGCTGTTCATTTCATACTTTCCCATTTGCGATGGAAGCCCGGCATTAAAATTACCATTCCAATTAAAACTTTTAGAAAGGTCATAACCCCATTCTATCAATTCAGGGATTCTGACTTTCAAAGGGTCATCGCTATACTTGTGGTAAAAAGAATGCCTTGTCCTAACAGTAAAAATGTAATCTTTAAAAATTTGCAAACCAAATGTCGAAGAAATATCAGACCAGTGTAAAGAATCGGCGGCAAAGTTATAAGACACATTATGTTTTGAAGTTAAAAGCCTTCGCGTATCATATTTTAATTCTTGTTCAGTAGAATCACTTTCATCTTTTTCACTACTTGAATTACCAGAAAGCAAATACTTAATATCAAAATCATTTGAAAGAGATAAACCTATTGTCTGTTGCTCTGTCTGAAATGGTGTTTGCCCTAAAAATGGGTGCGGGACAAAAGTTTTAACCGTATCAATTTCTGGCGCATAAGTGTAAGAAATGCTTGGGGAAAGCACGTGGCGGAGTCCTGTAAAGCGACCGATTTCTGGCACCCAGATTCCATAGAGTTTTGTGTCAGCAGTAAGGCTATAATTATGATTATATGCCACTTCACCAAAATCTTTTCCTTCTAATTCCCAAGAATTTTTGGCACGACGATACTTCAGAGAATCTTCAGGATTTTCCCAAGAACGCCCTGTCCAAAAGCCAGAAAAAGAAGCTCTTGGAGTAATGTTAATCACATCAAAAAGCGAACCTGAATAATCCAAAGAAAAATTCCCTGTATAACCCATATAAAGTGCTGTTGTATCCTTATTCAACAACGTATCTTCATCTGTCCTTGTATAAAGGTTTGCTCTGTTTGAAAAACTATAATTAAACTTCTCTAAAAAAGAAGGTTCTGAAGCGACTTCATCTTCATCCACTTCAAATTCAAACAAAGGCCCACTCATACGGAACTGAACATCTGGCAATTGCCTTTCAATAAGCCCAGTTGTCAAATTGTATTCTTGAAGCGCTTTAACCGTAAGTGTTTTATTATTTTCAAAACGCCCCGAATAAGTCATCTGAGCATTTGCTTGTTGGTTCAATACGGTCTCTGCATCAAGCGCATTATCTTGTCTGATACTTTTACTTGAAACAAACGTACCAGAACCACTCAATGTATGTTTACCATCTGGCGTTAAATTCTGGTTATGAGAAAAAGAAATATCATAGCCACTATTTCCAAAATCAAACTCTTCCAAATAACTCGTATAAGAAATACTCCCATCTAACAAATAACGAATCTTATAACGCACTTCTCCAGTTAAAGTAGTCCTTTCAAAATTTCCTTCTTCCCCTTCAATCAAATCGCCTTTAATCGTTGCATCCCAATAATCATTAGCCGCATAATAAAATCCAAGATTTTTCATATAAAAGCCCTGCACCTGATCGCCACCAAACTTAGGTGTCAAAAGGCCTGACTTACGCCCACTCTTTAAAGGAGCAACAATCATTGGCAAAACAGCCACAGGCACATCAGCAATATTCAACACCACAGGGCGCACAGTAATCGTCTCTTTCGGTTTAACCACCATTCGGCGTCCATAGAAATAATAATGCTGGTGACTAGTATCATTACATGTACTAAAATCGCCACGCGAAATAAGCATTCTTGAATCAGGAAGCCTCCTGACTTCCATACCATTCACTTGATTATTATCCTGAAAAGTAGTCGCGTAATAAACTTCACCAATTTTACTTTTCATATTATACTTCATTCGCATACCCGCAAGAGAAGAATTCCTTTTCTCGCTGATAATCGGGTCGCCAGACGCAACAAGCACCGCTTTTTCTTGATTATAAAGAATCGTATCGGCATCAAGAGTCGCCGTTCTAAAACTCAAACGCGCATCTTTATTCAAATTAAAAGTCGAAGTTTCCACATCATAGACCAAATCTACAGCATTATATTCCAACGTATCTGCCGCCGTAGAATCCGAAAGCCAATCGTCTTCGACCTCTGATGAATCTTCTTCAACCACTTCTCTTTCAGGCAAATCAAAACGTGTCATTTCTTGCCCATGCGCAAACACGGCAAACAAGCAAAAAAACACGACAAAACGAATGCCGTTATAAAAGTTACGATTCATCACTTTTGGGCAATTTAGAAAAACTTGTCTCAGAAATTTCTATAAAATCTATTCTTTCTCATTCAGATTCAACAAAGGGCGTTCCCCGGCCAAGTTCAGAAAAAAACAAATGTGGCCTGGGTCGGGCTCTGCTCGCCTCGAAACTCGGCTCATCGAGCCACTACGTGTCTCGCCACCAAAGTGCCACGATCCCTAACGCAAAAGCATTTAAAATTTTTTTTACCTTGTTTTTCCCACAAAAAAAAAGACAGACTTTCGCCCGTCTTTTTTACACCCATTAAAAATTAACGCAATACCGAGAAGTAAGTAGAAACAGTACCACCTTGTTCCAAAGTAATTGTATAACGACCACTAGGAACTTTATCGCCATCCCAGGAAACCTGATTAGCACCTGGTTTTGCAGAAACAAGCTTATCTAAATAAACTTGCCCATTCGCATCAGTTATAACAAGGCGAACATCGCCAGCTTTGGGTTTAGCAACAAAACCCACAACAGAACGATTAAAAGCCTTTAACTTTGCATTTCCCTTTACAGGAGCCTTTTTCTCGGAATTTTTCTTTTCTTTAAAAACCGGTTCTTTATCCACATAAACTGCTTTTACTTCACGAGCAGAAACCGATTCATTATCCAAAACCACATAACCGCCACTCATAACGCTTAAAAGTTCTGCATCAGAAGAAGCGCCTTGGAGTGCAACAGCTTCTAATTCTTCTTTAGAATAAGAAGACTTGTCTTTACCATACCACTTTTCAATAGACTGTTCTGAATAATCTTTAATAGTCAAAGTCTTACGGCGCATTGTAAGAGAAAGAGTATCAGCCTCTCTAATAACTGAAATTTCTACAGGTTTACCTTTCTGACCACGTAACGCATCGCGGGCTTCATCAAAAGACTTTCCTGTAATAGAAACAGCATCTACTGCACAAATTCTATCTTCAGGAAGCACGCCTGCTTCTGCTGCAGGAGTTCCTGGAATAACTTCAACAACTCTGACACCTTCTTTTGCTGGGACAATAGTTATACCAACTCCACCAAAAGACTCATCAGCCATTGAAGGAATTGACAACAAAAGTGAAAGAGCCATAGAAACTTTAAGCAAACGATTCATAGAAACTCCTTGAAATTTAAAACTCGTTTGAAATATATAAAATTATTTTAATATGAAAAATCTTTTTTTAACGTTCTAATGTTTCTGAACCATCAGCAGATTCAACATCGTCTTCGTCGTCATAATATTCCCATTCGTCTTCATCAGTTTCAGGAACAATTAAAAGCCCTAAAGAAACGGGTTCCCCTTTTTCGTTCAGAAAACCTTCCAAAAAAAGATTCGAAGAAAGTCGGACCATTCTTAAATCCATCATTGTCCCGCCATCATGAATACTTTTTTTCCCAACAGTAAAAAACAAAAACTTCTTTTTCTTGTATTCAAATCGATTTTGTTCAAAAATATAATTCCAAGCCGATTCCCCTTGTTCTGACTGAATGTAATTACAAAAGTTTTCATCAATATTACATTCAAATGAAACGTATTCTTGGTATTTTTGATTCCATTCCCTGCTAAACGCACAAGACTGCACCGATTTGCCACCATTTACTTTTCGATTTAATTTTTCATTGATAACAAAAATGTCCATTTTTTCATTTTTCACTTGATCCCAGACATCGCGTAAAATCAAGTAAGATTCAATATCTTTTGGGCATTTTCCATCAAGTTCAACCGCTTCACTAATCGAAAGCATTTTTTGCTGTAAATCTAAATCAAGAGATGCCGGGATTTCGTTTTCTTTAATTTTTTCAATTACTTTTCTCGGCGGGACAGTTATAATTTTATCGCCTTGTTTTATTTGGTAACCAAGTTCATCTCGGACCATATTAAAACATTGTTGCACGTGAATATCTACCGTATTAGAGCCTGCCGAAACAAAGTCTACGCCAATTTTCAAAAACCATTCAGAAGCATTACTAGAACTTGATTTATCTAATTCACAAAAAGGTTCTTCACGAATACCATCAATGTAAATAATGTTGGCTTTTAATTTGGTTAAAACTTCTCCGCCTTGTTTATCAAGAGTTTCTAAACTCCAGAGATTAGGGTTACGGCGTAAAACTTCTGCTAAAGCCTTATCGCCATCAAGAGCCGGCAAAAGAGAATCGTTCCGTGCATTTTTTTCTTGCAAAAGTTCTGAATAAGACGTAACAATATCTGGGTTAGAAAAGAGCGTTCTTTCTCTAGCAAAAGAAGATAATAAAGAACACAAACAAATTAAAATTATTCTTTTCATAACATTATTTCCTATAAATCCTCTTTAATGCCAAATGTATTAAATACGAAATACCACCCAAAACAATAATCACAGGCCCAGTGACCAGATTAAATTGATAAGACAAAAATAGCCCTAAAACAACCAAGACTAAAGAAATTAATGAAGCAAAAATCATCATAGAGCGTAAACTTTTTGTATAAGATTCTGCAATAAATGCTGGGAGCGTTAAAAGAGCTATCACAAGAATAAGTCCGACTGCTTGAACGGCCATAACAACCGTTAAAGCAACAAGCGCAAGAAGTAACATGTAAATAGGTAAAACCCGTTCGCCCCGCGAACGGGCAAATTCTGGGTCATAAGAAACAGAAAGTAAACGCCTAAACAAAAAAGAAACAGCGACTAAAATAATGGCTAAAAGAACTGCCATAAAATAAAGAAAATCTGTCGGAACCGTTAAAATACTACCAAACAAAAAACTAGTCATTTCACCAGCATACCCCGGCGTCAAATCAGTAAGGATAACGCCCAAAGCCATACCAAGAGCCCAAATGACGCCAATTAAAGTATCTGAACGATTGCGTTCTTTCCAAGTAAAAACTCCCATTAGAAAAGCACAAAATAGCGAAAAACCTAAAGAGCCAAACATCGGAGAAAAGCCAAAAAAGACAGCAAGCCCAACGCCACCATAAGAAGCATGTGCAATACCGCCAGCAATTCCAGATAATTTATTGACTACAACTAAAGACCCCATAACACCACACGCTATTGAAACAAGAATCCCTGCAATCAAAGCGTTCCGCATAAAATCCATTTGCAAAATTTCTAACATAAAAACCTACTAGAAAACATTTCCGTATTTTCTTGTAATTTCAAGAATCTCTTCTTCTAACTGAAGAGGTAAAGGGTTTATTCCCAAAGATAATTCTTTGCTATCAAGAAGCGTTTTCCCAAGAGCGTTATGGAGGGCCATTGTGGCATCCATGAACTTCATCTGTGTGGGTTCTTCTAAAGAAAAATTTAACGGCTTCTTGTTGAAAAGAACTCTGGAATCAGATACTTGAGCCCCGTATTCGTCTTCTACCCCCATATTAGCCAAAACAGCATGCGTTTCTTTTAATGCTAATTGTAATTCATCTAATGCAAGAGCATTCTTTTTTCCTGTTGCACTTACAATAAAATCGGCATTTTTTATTGCATGAGAAACTTCTGGGTAATTTTTAAAATGAATAAATTGCAAATTTTCATTTTCTTTTTCAGGAAAGCCATCAGAAAAATCAGCCACAACTGTTACCAAAGCCCCATATTTCAAAGCATAATGCACAATCCCCGAACCCACTTTTCCAAATCCAAAAACCAGAATCTCAGAACCTAAAAAAGAGGAATAGCCAAATTTTTTCATCGCTCTGAAATAGCCGTCTCCCGTTCCCAAGGATGTTTCAATTTTTTTAATTTCGCCTGAATCTGCGACAAACACTGGGAAAGGAGCATTTTCATAGCATTCAACTCCAGAACGCGTCAATTCTACGGTTCCAATTTCGGGCGTAAATTTTCTACAAAGCCCAGCACAATCAAGAACGATATCAAAACTTGCATTACTTTTTTCAATCGGCACCAAAGGAATTCCAACTTGTTCTAAAATACCGACTATTTTTTCATCATGAGGTAATGAAGTCGAAAGTGCAATAAAAAGTTCGGCTCCAGAAGCAATTAAACATTCATATTTTAAAAGCGTATTTCTAAAAATCGGCGTATTATCTAAAATTTTCAAACCTTTAAATGGTTTAGAAAGTTCCATAAACTTCTTTTGTCTAAGAAGTACCGGGTATTCTGATTCTTTATAAAAATCTCTTGTCCAATTTTCAAACATGCAAACGTTCCATTAAATCCGGTAAAATTTCTGGCAAATCTAAAATTGATTCTAATGAAAAATCTGTAAATTCATTAGATAACGTTTCGCCGACAAGAACAGTAAACCAACCTTTTGATTTTGCCATTGGCAAATTTCTAGAAGCATCATCTAAAAAGACAATTTTTGTCAAATCATTTTCTTTAAAATGCAACTTCAAAAAGTTTTGCATTTTATCATAGGCTGACTCTGCTGGTTTTCCAATCCAATCCATTGCTTTTAAGTCAAAAATATATTCAAAGCAAGAAAGAATTTCCATTGATTTCAAACCAGCTAACGCCCAATCGGCTCTGCCATTTGTAAAAACAATTTTTTCCCCGGGTAAATTTTCTAAAATACTTTTCTTTTTTACCGATAATGGCGGGTAAATTAAATATTCTGGCTGATGAATAAAATCAAAAAAATCATTTGGAGAAGTTCCATGTTTAACTTGAAGACCAGAAAGTGTTGTTCCAAATTCCTGTAAATATTTTTGCCTAATTTGAGATGCTTTTTCAAAATCCACTGAAAGGAGTTCTTGAACAAATTCAGTAATTCTTTTATCTAAAGAATCTAAAACATAACGTTCTTTAGACGTATAAAGCGTCAGGTCATAATCAAAAAGCCAGATAATATTATCAGCTAAATTCATTAATAATTTACCAATCCACCAATTTGCCTTGCTAAATAAGTAGCGTAATTATCCGTCATTCCACTTACAAAATCAAGGACCTGGTGATAAGCTTCTGCCGTTGTTACAGTTTGTCCTATTTTGGCTTGCCCAATTAAACGCACAATTCTATCGGCCCGATATGAACTAGCTCCTTTTTCACGATAATCGTAAACGCCTGCAATAAAAGCATCAAGTACAGTACTTAACGTGGTATAACTCCCTACTTCTAGTTCTGTTTTACGTCTATCTGGGTAAATACGTTCGCGACCAAGGCGTTTGGCAATTTGAATTCCACGCATAGTATCTGATTTAGAATGAGAAAGCAAACCACCTTTTAAAGAACCATTCATAATTTCTTCGTAGTGCCAATAAAAAACTTCTGCCACATCATCAATCACATTTTGGATAGCAAGTCCTCTGATACTAGAAAGAAAGTCTCTGAAATTTTGACCGTTTTCTTCGTATTTTTTATCAATATCTACGTCTGGTCCACAAAGGTACATAAACATTTCACGAACATCTGAGAAATTCAAAATACCTAGTTCTATAGCATCTTCAACATCTAAAATAGAATAACAAATATCATCGGCTGCTTCCATTAAATAAACCAAAGGATGGCGTTGCCAGACTCCATCATCAATTTCCGGAAGGCCAAGAACCCAAGCTGTTTCCCGATACAACTGAGCTTCAGTCATAAACAGACTTGTCGGAGAACCATAAAAAGCAGTTCTTGGGTACTTCATCATCGTTCCAAGAGTTGCATAGGTTAAACGCATTCCACCATCTAAAAAATGGTATTCCAATTTTGAAAGGATTCTGTGCCCTTGCGCGTTGCCATCAAAATTTTCAAAATCAGACATTTCTTTGTCCGAAAGGCCTTTCAATGGTTCACTATTGCGATTTTTACGGAACCATTCTCTAATTGCTGCTTCACCAGCATGACCAAATGGCGGGTTTCCAATATCATGAGCAAGACAAGCAGCCTGTACAATCATACCAAATTGATAAGCGGTAAAGTGTTCTGGTAAATGCTTTCTGATTTTTTCAAAAACAGAGATAGCAAGGCTACGCCCTACACTTGAAACTTCTATGCTATGTGTTAAACGACTATGAACGTGATCGTTTACAGAAAACGGATGCACTTGTGTTTTTCTTCCAAGGCGTCTAAAGGCCGTTGAAAAAACAATTCTATCATAATCTCTGTGAAACTCTGAACGATGCGGGTCACGAGCAGCCGGGTGACCATATCGCGTAGCAGAAAGAAGCATATCCCATTGTAACATGTGTTAAAAGATAGCAAAGGAAAACTAAGAAAACAATTTGCTAACCAAGATAGACTTTGTGTCTTGATGTTCTTACTAATAAGAGTTTCTTGATTCAAACAACAATTGCCTGAAAGTTCTCATTACAAAGGAGTGTTCCCCTTCCCTGGACGATGCTATTGTCACTTGCGATGGAACTTGCTCGCGGTTCTTCTCATTGCGAACACACTTTTGTCATTGCGATGGAGTGTAGAATACACGGCGCGGCAATCTCATCGTCAACAGATCGCCACACTGCGTTCGCGATGACAACTTGTTTGTACACTTGCGATGACAATTTATACTACGTTTGCCATGACAACCCTACACTTGCTCGCGTTTCTTGCCTGAGAACCTTGTCATTGCGATGGAGTGAAAAGATTTTTCCGCGAAGCCTAAATGTGAGCCTGCCACGAGCCACACTTGTGGCGTGGTGGAAGCAATCTGCTTGCCAGTAGATCGCCACACTACGTTCGCGATGACAACTTGTTTGTACACTTGCGATGACAATTTATACTACGTTCGCCATGACAACCCTACACTTGCTCGCGATTCTTGCCTGAGAACCTTGTCATTGCGATGGAGTGAAAAGATTTTTCCGCGAAGCCTAAATGTGAGCCTGCCACGAGCCACATTTGTGGCGTGGTGGAAGCAATCTGCTTGCCAGTAGATCGCCACACTGCGTTCGCGATGACAATTTATACTACGTTCGCCATGACAACCCTACACTTGCTCGCGGTTCTTGCCTGAGAACCTTGTCATTGCGAGACGTGTAGAATACACGGCGTGGCAATCTCATCGCCAACAGATCGCCACACTGCGTTCGCGATGACAACTTGCTAACAGATGGTCACGAGGCGTAAGGCCTCTCGCGATGAGAATTCGCACTATGTTTGCGATGCCAAGTCTTTTTGCAAATAATTTTTCCAACAAAAAATGGGCACCGAAGGTGCCCATTTTTAAAATTTCTTGTATAACAAGAAATTACTTAGCTCTTTCTAAATAAGAACCATCGCGGGTATCCACGCGAATCTTAGTACCTTGTTCAATAAACAAAGGAATCATAACTTCTGCACCAGTTTCAAGTTTAGCTGGGCGCATAACGTTACCACTTGCTGTATTACCAGCAACTCCTGGAGGAGCATCCACAATCAAAAGATCAACAAATGTAGGTGGAATAACTTCAATCGCTTTTCCATCCCACCAAGTTACTTCAACCATAGCACCATCGAGAAGCCAAAGTTCAGCACCATTCATGGCATCTTTTGGAATTTCCATAGTTTCCATGGTGGTATTATCCATAAAGAACCAGGTAGCACCATCGTTATAGAGATAAGTCATTTCACTATAAGTAACTTCAGCTTCTTCAACTGTGTCACCACTTTTCCAAGTGCGTTCTAGTGTACGACCTGTCACTAAATTTTTAATTTTAACGCGGTTAAAGGCTTGGCCTTTACCTGGCTTAACAAACTGGTTTTCCATGATCATGTAAGGCTGACCATCAACCATAATTTTTAACTTTTTACGAAACTCGTTGGTGCTAACAGTACCCATAGTAACCTCATTAAATTTTTGGGAAATTTAAATATTTATGCAGAATTCATCAAATCCTTTTTTAAGAATTAATGAACTTCTTGAATTTTTAGAACTTAAAGATGTTCCTGGCATTGATTTTTCTTCTGATTTTCCGATGCGAGTTCCCTTTTCCTATGCAAAAAAAATGCAAAAAGGAAATCCAAACGACCCACTCTTACGCCAAGTATTACCAACCTTACAAGAAAATATTCAATCTGAAGGCTTTCTGAAAGACCCTGTCGGCGACACTCTTGCTCAAAAAGAAAATGGCATTTTACAAAAATACAAGCATCGCATTCTATTAATTGCAGGCAACACTTGCAGCGTTCGTTGCCGTTTTTGTTTCAGAAGAAATTCAAAACTTTTAATGCCGGCTAATCTTTCTATTCTCCTTCAAGAATACCTTGAAAAAGATTCTTCAATAAAAGAAATCATTTTTTCTGGTGGCGACCCTTTTATGACTCCTATTTCTGTTATAGAAGAACTCATCAAAAAAGCCATACCAGCAAAGGCAGTCCGAACCCTTCGATTCCACACAAGAGTTCCAATAACAGAACCTGAATTAGCTAAAACTTATTTACCCTTATTTGAAAAATATTCAGAACGTTTTCACTTTATTCTCGTTTTACACGCAAACCACGCACAAGAAATTTCTAACGAAACAACACTTTTACTCAAACAATTCAAAAATGCAAATGTTCTTTTGCTCAACCAAAGTACTTTATTAAAAGGTGTAAATGACTCCGCAGAAACACTGGCCGAACTTTCAAACACGCTCTTTGAAAACGGTGTTCTCCCTTATTACTTGCATTTACTTGACAAAGCACAAGGTACTGCACACTTTGAAGTCAACGAACAAGAAGCCAAAAAGATTTATCACAAACTATTAACTTTACTTCCTGGGTATTTAGTCCCAAAAATGGTTCGGGAAAACCAAGGAGAAAAATCAAAAACTCCCGTTTTTTAAAACAAGGCTTTTACCCCTAAATGTAAAAAGCCTTCTTCAAAATCAAGTTCTGGCCTTAACGCATAATAAAGAGAAACCGCAAAAGAAGAACGGTATTGGATTATTCCTAAACCATACTGGTGGTGAGTTTTCCAACCATGATACGGAGACATTTCCCGATAAATTCCAGGTTGATAAAATACTTCAAAAGCTGTTTGCCAAAGTCCTTGAAAACGCAGTGCGACTTCAGTATTCCCATAACTACGAGTTTTAATAAAATCTTTTCTAAACCCCTTCCAAGAATCACTACCGCCTAAACGAAACAAATCTTCATTGGCAAAAACATTTCCTGTCGGGAGTAACGTGGCTCCAGAAAAACCTATGCGAGAAACAAATCCATAAGAAAGAGGAAAATACTTTTCATACACCCCAGATAATGAAACAAAATTTTCCAGATTTCCTTTTCTATAATTTTTCATCCGCATTTCAATATTTGCAGAAGTTCCAGATGTTGGCAAATAAAAAGCATCAAAATTTTGGTAAGAAAGTTCAACTGCTGTGGTCCATTCATTATTCCCAACACCACCCAAAACAGTAAAATCCCATTCAAACGACAAACTTCTAGAAGCCCCTATTTCTAACAAAGCGTCGCTATACAAAGTATCATCTTCCAAAACGCCTCTAGCCAAAGCATTCCATGCTGTTCCAAAAATCCAAGGTTCTAAATATTCAAAAGAAATTCTATGCGCAATATCACCAGAAACACCTTCTATATCTAAATTCCTAGCCGTTCCTAAAATATTTTTCAAAGAAACATCTAATACACCAATCCACTTTTCATCTTCACTTGAATAAGAAACAAGTCCTTCAATAAAACTACCAGAAGTTTCTTGCATATAAAATAATGGGACTAAACGATTGCGATTTTTTTCTCTATAAAGTTCAGGTTCTTTTGCTTTTATAAAATGCCCTGAACGTTCCATTTTTTTTACAGCCCGAGATAAATCATCTAAAACTACTTTTTCGCCAGGAACTATTCCAGATAACTTAACAAAAACCTCAGGTTTGGTTTTTGTTAAAAGTTTATTGCGCGGGACTCCATAAACAAATCCTTCGCCTTTTTCATTTACAAAATAAAGTGTATCGCCTTTACATTTTTCATACAAATCAGCTCCGACAAAACCATTATTTTCAAAATTCCTTTGAATCCTTTTTAAAAAATCTTTTCGTTTTACCTTATCTTTTGTTTCTGATAAAATTTCTTTTTCTTGTTCTGTAAAATCTCCTATAAAAAGCACTTCAGAACACATTTCTTGTGCAAAAGAAATTCCAGAAAAAAGGCATAAAAGCAAAAAGACAATTATCATAAATACGCCCTCGCCTCCATAGACCATTTCTGGAAAATATTTTTATCGACATCACCAATTCTTAAAATGTATCTAGTACCTAATGACAAATAATTTCCTAAACTCAATTCTCCATTCGCTTCAATTCTCCACGTCAACCCTTTATCATAACCAGACATTAAGGAATAAGGTAAATAGTCAAAATCTGTCGCTAAATGAATGGCACTACAAGAAACAGAAACATCTACCTGACTATTCCATAAATAACCTACTCCTAAACGTCCTTCTTTCAAAAGAGCATTAAATTCATTTCCTTCTTCACCATCTCCATAACGAGCTTTAAAAGCAGGTTCTACATAAAATCCTAATGGCAAATCTCTTCGCCAAGAAAATCCGCCTTCATAAGCGTTCCATGTTAAATCAATCAAAGCTTTTAATTTTGCCTTTTCGACTAATCCATCAAAATTCCACATTTCATTTTTACGTCCAGAAAACACCATACTCAATCGATGCCAATCCCGTTTTTGGGTATAGCCACTCCACAAATCTTTTTTTTCGTATTCTGTCCCCGGATAATAATGCAATTCAAAATTTCCATCGAATGGTAACCATCCCAAATTCCCTTCGATAAAATACAAACCACTTGTCACATTTTGCAATCCCGAAGGTGTTATTTCCGGGAAAAATAATTTCACACCAGTTGTATCATAACTTTCTGCATGCCAATCTAATCCTAAAATAACATCTGTTAAAAAGCCTTGTTTTATTTTGAAAATTTTTGCAGGTTCCCATTCAAAAAAGAAATCAAATGACACATGTGAAGCTTCTACGGCAAGCGAATCTGAACGTCCCATTCCCTCATACACAAAGTTTCCATTATCCACCCCTTCAATAAACAATCCCGTTGTACTATCATAAAGGACATCACCTGTTCCGGCCGCAACGGGTTTATAAATTGCTACATAAGGTTGTTCTTTTGTTAAACCAAATTCATAACGCAAATCAGATACAATACCCAAATTAGAATTTTCAAATTTTAAATTTTGTTCTGAAAGCCAAGTATTATTTGTTTCTCTTTCTTCGCTATTTGTTCTTTTATATTGAATCAAATGCTGCAAAGTAAAATAATCAAAATAAACATCTGCCATCTGCGTCCAAGAAATCTGTTGCAGAGAATCCAACCATTTTCCATTTTCTTTTTTATTTTTTTGATTTCTGCTTCCAATTTCTTCTTTAATCAAAAAATTTTCTGCATTTAAACTGACTCCACCAACATTCAAGAAACGAATCGCCATAGATTCATCTGCATTAAACTCTCTTTCCCAATAAGCAAAATCAGTTTTCGCATAAGGTCTGATAAAACCTTGATTAACTCCTGTTTCTAAAATTCCTTGGTAACGTTTTGATGAAAGAGAATCTTCTGCAGCAATATGAACAAAGGAAAGAGAACTTTCAGATAAATTTCCAAAATGTTCTAAATAAAATCTTGTACGCATTGAATTTTCTTTTGAAGATTCATTTTCTTTATAGCCCCATTCTAATCCACCATACAAAAATTTTGCAGCCTTGAATCGCATCACCAACAAATCAGATTTCTTATTTCCAAAAGTATCTAAAGAATCCAAATCCCAATTTTCTCTTAATTCATAAGAATCATAACTTTTATCTTCACCCGAAAAGTCTTCTGTTAAAAAGCCACTTTCAATATAATTTCCAGAATAACCAAACATTAATGGAAAATTCAAAAGCATTTTAGACGAATCTGTTTGAAAATTCCAGCGAAAAGCTCGCCCTTCAGGACCTTTTACAAATGGCGAAACAGTATTAGAATCCTTTCTATAAAAGCCAGTTTCTAAATCTAAAAAAGCATTCTCATACGCAAACCGCAAACGAGCCGAAGCTTTATCCGTTTGAAACGGTCTATAAAGAGTCCCCGACGAATCTTTTTCTTCTAAACTTTCACCTTTATCATTTTTTAAAATCTGATACGCCGTAGAATCTAAACTTCCCCTTTTCAAACGCTCTACATCACTTTCTAACCGAAAAGCCCCTACATCTAACCAAATATTTTTACTGCGGTATTTTCCTTTGCCAGCAAATAATCGTGAAGATTCTCCTAAATGATACGCATCATATTCTACCCGGATTTCATCGAGCGAAGAAGGTAAGACACTTCCTTTAAAATCAAGGACACCTCCTGCATAATTCAATTCATAATCTTCTCCGCGTTTCAACTTTTTTCCATTTAAATAAACCGTTTCTGATTCAGGCACAAGAGAAAGAAAAGAAGCGGTTGCATCCACAACATAACCACTTCTTTGTCCATCAACACCCTGGAACGAAACTGAAAAATGTTCAGTTTCATCTATACCAAAAACACCTCTAGCTTCTGAACTTTGAGTTTTCGCTCCGGCCATAACACCAAGAGTATTACGTTCTATTCCTAAAAAAACAAAATTTTCTTCTTTCCATTCCAAATCCCCCAAATGCAAAAGAGCAAATGGAGATTCCACTCTAAAATACACTTGATCTACTTCTTGCAATGTTGCTGTATTCTGGTCTCCTGCACTACGCCCAACATCAGATAAAAAAGCATCAATATAAACACTATCAGTCACAAAACCTTTCATTGAAAGGCGAAGCTCTTGGTCTACTTCTGTTCCGCCATCCCCCACCACAACAGATATTGTTTTTGAACCCGATGTTTCAAGAGCATTTAAATTTTTTGTAGAATCCGCTACTAAAGAATCTTCAGTTTGAAAATGATTAGAAGCAAGTAAAGAATCATTCCATAAAGGTAAAGAATCCACCTGTAGTGAATGAGAATATATGGCCAAAAGCAAAAACGCAAAAAGTAAGCGGCCAAGCATTCTACGCAACCTTTCTAAAGATCAGGTTCCACCACCAAAAATTGCCGTGAATCAAAAATTTGTTTACCGCGGACTAAGTCAACGCTCCATTCCCCAGCCTTTAATCTTTCTGGAGCAATAGAACTCGTACAAATATTTCCATTACAAGTACAGGGAACAATAAGCATTGTATCAATACCGCAAAACCAACGGTGTTCTAAATCCAAGACAGAATCTGACGCTAATTTAGAGTAAAAATAGACACGAGTATGCGCATCAAAAACTGTATCTATACCAAATGCAGCACCACCAACAATATTGTGGCAAACCACACTTTCGGCTTTACGCAATTGTTCAACTTTAGCAAAAGAATTATTCGAAACCGAACTTGATCCAAACAAATCAAGAATCCGATGAATCAAAAAAGCTAGAAAAAGCAATAAAAAGAAGACAGTTGTTTTTCGGAGTTCTCTAAAAAACGTCGGCGCTGTCACAGCCTACTACCTAACTAAACTACTTGTATTCTGAGTAAAGGAAGGAACTGCATCTAACAATTTATCGATTAACATACGATTGTAATCTTCAATACGGTTAGGAAGTCTTCCTGAAAAAATCTGAATAAGAATAAGTGATGCGTCTACCGGAGAAATATAGACCGCTCTAGATTCTCCAATGTAAGAAACGGCCTGGAACTTTTCTCCCCCAAGCATAGCACCAATCTGACTAGCAGAGTCAAAAGACGCTGTACTCAACACAGCTAAAGGCATTGCATCCCCATTAAAAGAACCGGCCTCAGCAACTACAGAACCATCTCTATGACATAAAACGACATACTCGGCCTTTACGCTCAAAAGATAAGCACGCATTAACTTAACAACTTTCGCGGCATCTTCTGAATATACAGCAAAATCACTCATAAAAAAGTTTAGTCCTTTTTCTTCTTAGGCACGTATGGACGCAATTCAATATCATCATCAGATACCTTAGGTTCAGCATTATTGGGGTTCAATGTTCTTGAATACCCAGGCATTTTAGAAGCAAAAGGCGAATCCACACGAGGACGCCCAAAAGGCGAACCTATAGATTTTGTAAACAAACCAGCACCCGCAGACGGAGTCGATGCAGCTGTTTTAGAAGACGCAAACGACGGCATACGGAACGGTGAACCATTATTTGGCTTAGGCATTGTGGCTGGTTTTGCATTAGGTGAAGGATTTTGAGCTGGAGAGACATTCAAACCATCTTTACTCAAAGAAACGTCATGTACACCTGTACTTCCGGCGTTTTCTTCAGCAGCTTTACGCAAAAAGCCCTGTTTCACATTGAATTTTTCAATGACCAACATTGCAATAGTTTTAAGTGTTGTAACAACACCTTTACCATTATGTGCAGTTGCTGGGAATGCAGGAACCTTTCTTGGATTAAGCGTTGCGTTCATTTCATCAATAGAAAGAACGTCATCCATATCTCGTTTATTATACTGCAATACAAAAGGCATTTCGTCTAAATCCATGCCATAATCGCTTAGATTTTGACGTAAATTTTCCAAACTTTCCAAATTTTCGGCTTGGCGAGAACGTTGGGAATCAGCAACAAAAACAACCCCATCCGCCCCACGAAGAACTAACTTACGAGTACTATTGTAATAAACCTGTCCAGGAACCGTATAAAGCTGAAAACGAGTTTTAAAACCCTTAATATCACCAAGATTCAATGGTAAAAAGTCAAAATAAAGTGTGCGATCACCTTCGGTAGCAAGCGATACCATATCCGTCCGCTTATCTTGCGGCATTTTCTGATGAATTATCTGCAAATTCGTAGTTTTACCACTTAAACCAGGGCCATAAAACACAACCTTGCAACTAATTTCTCTTGTAGCAAAATTTATTGACGACATATTCCAATCCAAAAAAATCTATACCCTAATCTAATTAAAAAATCATTACAAATTTTGGAGATTTTCGTTTTTTTTATGGATTTTCTCACAAAATCACACTTTTTTTCCTTTTCTTCATAGCATCATAGCCATTTCACGCCTTATTCAGCTAAAAATTGGGATAAAACAGAAGTTCTACCCTATTTTCAAACCACTCGTTTGTAAACTTATTTTAGCGTTTTTGTGTGAACTTAGTACAATTTGCTAATAAATTACTTCTCACATCAAGGCAGATACTGACAAAATCTAGAGCTGCTCATACGGCACAAGCATTTTAACAAGTCCTTTTTGAGCCCACTTGTATCTTAAGAAAAGAACTTGATAGTTATAACAAAAAATCATATTTTTTATAAAATGATTCCCGATTTTCATTTTCACTTACCTTCAAATTTTTCCAAAGAAGACTTCGTTAAAGAACTTCAAAAACAACACTATACCGGAGAAGTTTCTACTTGTTTTCCGCAATTATGGGATTCAGAAATCGCCATTTTAAAAAAATCTCTTCATTTTTCTCACTCTATTGGCATTCACCCTGAAATTGTTTCTCAAGTTTCTGAAAAAGATTTAACTCTTCTCAAAAAACTTTTGCTTGAGAATCCTGAACTTTCTGTTGGCGAATGCGGGTTAGACAAAAGATTTGAAAATTACAATCCAAAAGGCAAACAAGAATTTGTTTTTAGAAAGCAAGTCCAATTCGCGAAAGAATTAAATCGTAAAATTGTCATTCATTATGTTGGCGATTTCTACCGTGTATTAAATATTTTAAAAGAAGAATTACCAAAAGACCACCCCATTTACATTCACCGTTATTCTGGGGACGAACGAGCTACTCAAGAAGCTCTTTACTTTAAAAATATTTTCTTTGGAAACCCTAAAAACACAAAAAAAATACCACTAGAAAAAATCTGCTATGAATCCGATGCCGATGACAAATTTTATCACAAATCAAACACGATTCAAGAATCGGTTGAGCAAATGATTCAGATTGTTAAAAATGAATTTTCCAGAATTAAAAGTCAAACGTCTTTTTAAGAATTTTACCATTTTGCAAGAGCATTTGTTATAATCAGATCCTGCATTTTTTCTATAGCTCTTTCTTGACCATGTCTATCTTCAGTTTCATTTTTGAGCACATCGTAAACGCCATCAGCCGATAAACTTTTAGCTTCATAAATCATACGTTCTTTTACATTATCATAAAACTTTACAGCAACGCGGATAGTTACCCGATAAGTTTCAACCTCGTCTGCACTATTGTAATTTTCCGGCTTGTTTGTATAACTTAACAAAGTCAAATTAAAATCAGCATCAGCTTCACCATTTATCAAGCGAACTTTTCCGGCATTTTTTCTAAAAAGTTCTTGAACGCCCGTCTGAATTTCATTACCTAATACAGGGTCTAATGTTTTATTATCAATTTCAGCAATTCGCACCGTTCTTATATGCGACGGAAGTGTACTTGCTGTAAAACTATAACACCCACACAAGGCAATAGCAATTAGAACAAACCCAAAAAAGGCGATTTTATTTTTCATAACTTTATTACTGCGCCATATCTAGACGATTCAATGTTTCCACTTTTTTATTTTCTGTAGCTTCTAATTTTTCTACAGCCTCTTTCGTTTTAGAAATGGCATTTTGCAAATTCACATTTTCTGTTTCTAACTTTTGAATTTCTTGTTGTTTTTCTTTATCAGCACAAGCAAATAGAGAAACAACACAGAAAACAATTAAAAAAAACTTTTTCATCTTTATTACCTCACAAAAGCAAGGCGGCCTTCGCCACTTTGCAAATATTTATCCATATAATTTTTTGCCAATTGGCAAGCTTCTTTTAAATCTTTACCAAGTGCTATATTAGCAACAATTGCCGCTGAAAGAGAACACCCTGTCCCATGTTTTTCAGCCCCTAATACCCGAGGAGAAGAAAAACGAATACGTTCTCCTTTATAAAAAAGAATATCCACGGATTCTTCTCCAGAACCATGTCCACCTTTCAACAAAAGAGAAAAATCTTTACCTACATTCAATTCATCGCGACTTGCAGAAACGCCTATTCCTAAAAAATTAAACTCATTTTGATTCGGTGTTACCAAATCTAACTCTGGTAAAATGGAAAGCAATTCATCAGCTTCTTCTTGCGATTTGAAAAAAGAAAACCCAGAACTAGACGCCACAATCGGATCCCACACTAAAAAAGCTCTTGGGAAAAGTTCCCGGATTTTTCTGATAATTTTCCGCAAAACAAAAGCGTTTTCAACTAAACCTATTTTAACGGCTTTAAAATCCCTAACTTTGGCTAAAACTTCAAGTTGTTTTTCAATTTGTTCTACAGGCACCCAATTGGGAGAAATGAATTCATTTTCATTTTGAACTGTAAGTGCCGTACAAACTGCTTGCCCATAAACTCCAAAAAATTCCATTGCCTTCACATCGGCGAGAAGCCCTGCGCCTGCAGAGCCATCAAAACCAGCGACAGTCAAAGCCAATGTTAAATTTTCTTGTTCCATAACTCTAAATATACATTAATCCAACCTAGGCGCCATCTAGTCTTTATTTCTAAAAGGCCAACAACTAAGGCTCTAATAACGCTTCTTTTTATTTAAAATTAAGTTTTGTGTTTATAAAACCATTTAATTATGACTCTCTTTCCTATTTAAAAAAGATTTATCCTTTATTTTTTTTGCTTTTTGATACAGAAATAACTAAATATATGTAGATTTAGTGTAATTCATTGATACTATTGGAGTTAGCAAATGTCATCGTCTTCAAAAAATGTCACAAAAAAAGATATTGTCGAAGAAATAGCCAAAAGAACTGGCTTGAAACAAGTTGACTCTAAAATAATTGTAGAACGCTTTTTAGATGAAATTATTCAAGTCATCAGCGAAGGCAACAACATTGAAATCCGAGGGTTTGGCCGATTTAAAATAAAGCCCCGAAAAGAACGCATTGCAAGAAATCCGCGTTCTGGAGAAAGTGTCACTATCCCAGCAGGTTTAAAACCTGTTTTTGAACCTAGTAAAGAACTAAAAAAACTTTTGGAACAATCAAACGATATAGACGGTATTCAAAAGGAACTTTCAAAAATCCATGACTAAAAAGCAACCCCAGACATCAGTTATTCAAAACAGAAAAGCAAACCATCTCTATTTTATAGAAGATCGCTTTGAAACAGGGCTTATGCTTATAGGTTCTGAAGTGAAATCTATCCGAAATGGAAAATGCAGCATTTCTGAAGCCTGGGTTGATTTAGATGATAAAAATGAACTTTGGCTTGTTGGCGCTCATATTGATGAATACTTATTTGCCAATCGTTTTAACCACATGCCAGCAAGACGTCGAAAACTTTTAGCCCACAAACACGAAATTCAGAAAATGAGAAAAGCTAAAGAACTAAAAGGCTATACTCTCATTCCATTAAAAATTTATTTTAAAAATCGTTACGCCAAACTAGAAGTAGGAATATGTCGCGGAAAAGACCAACAAGACAAACGACAAGATATAATCAAACGAGATGCAAAGCTAGAAATGGCAAGAATTGCAAAAGCTCGGCGTTGATATTTTTAGCCGTTTTATTTTGGTTTGCAACACTTGCTGTTGCTGCCGATATTCCTTTGCGTAAAATGAATAATTTCTGGTTTTTTAATATTTCAGAATTGGCTAAATCCCAAGAAATGTCTGTTGACTGGAAACCGACTGAAAAACACTTTTCGGCATCAAATAAAGATTTTCAATGTTCTTTTGTCGTTGGGCTTCCCTATATTTCTGCTCAAGGAAAAATAACCCCATTATCAACAAAAACACAAATGGATAATGAGGGTAATATTTGGATTCCTCTAAAAGAAACATTCCCTGTTTTAGAAAAAGCTTTCAAAAAAAACATTACCATTGATTCAGCGGCAAAGTTCTTGCGTATTTCTAACACAAAACTCACCTCCACGTCTCCAGAAAAAAAGGAGACTTTAAAAGCCACTCCAGAAAAAAAAGAACAAGCAAAAGAAATAAAAGATGATCGTTCAGCAAAAGCAGGTTCAAGAGAAGTCAAAACGATTATCATTGACCCTGGACATGGCGGTAAAGACCCTGGAGCTTTAGGCAAAAAGAGTCAAGAAAAAGATATTGTTTTAGCTGTGGCTAAAAAACTTAAAAAAGAATTGGAAAGTGAAGGCTTTGAAGTGAAACTCACCAGGGACAAAGATGTTTTTATTGAACTTTCTGAACGCCCAAACCTAGCCAATAAGTGGAACGGCGATTTATTTATCAGTTTACATTGTAACGCTATTGATGGCGAAGAACGGCAAAAAAAGACACAAGGCTATCACTTCTATGTTTTACGTGCACCTGAAAGTGAAGAAGATAAAGCTATTGCAAGGCGAGAAAACAAAGTAGCCTCTCTTTATGGCGATAATAAAGCCAAAACAGAAATTTCCCCTATTGAATGGATAAAAATTGAAGCAAGCCTTGTGATGTACCAACAAAATAGTTTCCGCTATACAGAAGAATTGTTAAAAGCTTTTGAAAAAGGGAAAATCAAAAAATTAGGCTCTGGAGCTGGTGGTGCTGGTTTTATGGTTCTTGTTGGCGCTCTTATGCCTGCAGTTCTTGTTGAACTAGGTTTTATCACCCACCCAGATGACGAAGCTTATATGATTTCAGAAAAAGGCCAGAAAGAACTTTCAACAAAAATGGCGAATGCCGTTAAGAACTATCGCGATATAATCCACTCTTATCGAGAAACCCTTGCTCATTAAAACTTTTATTTTTTTATAAAATCCTATATTTTTTTGAGACAATGCTAATAAAAAATTTTATTTTTCCGCTAAACTATAACCCTTGAGGTATTTATTTATGTCCGGTCATTCAAAATGGGCTACCACCAAACGCAAAAAAGCCAAGACTGACGTTGCTCGCGCAAAAGCTTGGAACAAACTTATTAAAGAAATTTCCATTGCTGCCAAATTAGGTGGCGGAAATCCAGATTCTAACCCACGTCTTCGTGCTGCAATTCTAAAAGCAAAGAGCCAGAGTCTCCCGACTAAAAATATTGAAAGTGCTATTGCAAAAGGAACTGGTGCAACTTCTGGTGCCGATGTTACAGAACCAATGTATGAAGGTCGCGGTCCTGGTGGAATTGCCATTTTGGTTAAGTGCATGACCGATAATAAAGTCCGTACTGTTGCAGATGTTCGTAATATTTTCAACAAGAACGGCGGTTCTATGGGTGAAGCAGGCTCTGTGGCTTGGGCTTTCTCCTATAAAGGAGTAATTCTTCTTGATGCCGAAAAATATTCTGAAGAACAAATTATGGATTTAGTTCTTGAAGCCGGCGCAGAAGACATGGAAACAGAAGAAAATGTTCATGAAGTTTCTACTACTGCTGAAACTTTTGATGCTGTTACAAAAGCTCTTGAAGCAGCCGGTATCGAAATGATGAGCGCAGAACTTTCTTATGTTCCTAATGATACTGTTAAACTTGAAAGTGCTGATGCCAAGAAGCTTCTTGCTCTTATAGATAAATTTGAAGACAATGACGACGTCCAAGACGTTTACCATAACGCTGAAATTGATGAAGCTGATATGGAATAATTCTTCATTTTAAAATTTTAAATACGCTCCCGCCAAAGGCGGGAGCGTATTTAATTTGGAATCGTTTTATATTAGGAATATTTCCAATATAAAACGATTTTTTAAAGCAATTCTTTTCTTAATTCTAGACCACTTTTTGTTGACAAATAAGCAGGCGGAATATCAAAAACTGTTTTACAACCAAAGACGCCTTCCTGAGACAAGCGCACCGCAGCACGAGCATACGCCACAAGAACACTCGCTGTAAATTCTGGATTAGAATCTAGTTTAATACTGTATTCAATCACATGAGTATTTATTCCATTTTCTCCAGTTTTACCAGCACGAATCACTTTACCACCATGAGCCATACCGCTATGATTCTTTGCAAATTCAACATCATCAATAAAATGAACCGTTGTGTCGTAATCGGCAAAATAATTTGGCATTGTCACAATAGCATTTTCTACTGCTTTCGGATCTGCACCTTCTTCAAGGACAACAAAACATTCGCGACGATGTTTTTCACGAGTTGAAAGTTCTGGATTTATACCAGAACGAACTTTTTCTAAAGCTTCATCTACAGGGATTGTGTATTGCTTTGCATTTTTCACACCAGGAATGCGACGGACCGCATCAGAATGACCTTGTGAAACACCTTTGCCCCAGAATGTATAATCCTTACCTTCAGGCAAAATAGCACTTGCGTACAAGCGATTCAAAGAAAAAAGACCCGGATCCCAACCAACAGAAATCATAGCCACTTTTGAAGCTTCTTTAGCAACCGCATCTACATTTGCAAAATGTTCCGGAATTTTTGCGTGCGTATCAAAAGAATCCACAACATGGAATAGCTTTGCCATTTCAGGAGTCTGCAAAGGCAAATCTGTTGCACTACCGCCACAAAGGATCATCACATCTATTTTATCTTTCCATTGAGCGACATCATTTACAGAAACTACAGAAACATCAGGAGTAACTATCTTCAAAGTTTCTGGAGCTCTACGTGTAAAAACAGCAACAAGTTCCATATCAGTCGATTGAGCTATAGCGTATTCTACACCACGCCCTAAATTACCATAACCTAAAATACCAACTCGAATCATATTTACCTCGAAATCACAAAATGACGCAAGCTTAATCTGTTTCATTTCGGATTCTGAAAAATTTTAGAAGAAAATAAAAAAATCAATGAACCTCGTGCAAGATTTATGTTTAAAAATTTGATTTTTTTTAAAAATGCCGGGCTTTGCCCGGCATTCAGAATTAAGCCATTTTTCCGTGGAATGTTCTGTGTATAACATCAAGCTGTTGTTCTTTTGTAAGCTTTACAAAGTTCACAGCATAACCCGAAACACGAATTGTTAGTGTTGGGTATTTTTCTGGATGTTCCATTGCATCAATAAGCATTTCACGATGCAAAACGTTCACATTCACATGGTAGCCTGTTGCTTTTACAAAACCATCTAAACAATTAGAAAGGTTTTCAATTCTATCTTCAAGTGTATTTCCAAGAGCTTCTGGCGTTGCCGTTGCCGTCCAAGAAATGCCATCAAGAGAAGAATCGTAATCTAATTTTGCTACAGACGCACCTGCTGCGACAAAACCAGAAACATCACGACCATTCATTGGGTTTGCCCCAGGAGCAAAAGGTTCACCAGCACGGCGACCATCAGGAGTATTCCCTGTGTTTTTGCCATAAACTACGTTAGAGGTAATGGTCAAAACAGATTGCGTTGGCAAACTATCACGATAAGTTGGTTGTTTCTTTAACTTATCCATAAATCGTTTGACCAAATCTTCAGCGATTTCATCTGCTCTATCGTCGTTATTACCATATTTCGGGAAATCACCTTCTATTTTGAAATCTACTGCAACGCCGTTTTCGTTTCGAATAGGAGTAACCTTTGCATATTTAATCGCAGAAAGAGAATCTGCTGCAACAGAAAGACCAGCAATTCCACAAGCCATCGTGCGCAAGATATCTCTATCGTGAAGCGCCATTTCAATGCGTTCGTAATAATACTTATCGTGCATGTAATGAATGACATTTAACGCTTTCACATAAACGCGGGCAACCCATTCCATCATCGCATCGTAGCTTTCAAGAACAGTGTCGTAATCTAGGACTTCATCAGTTATTGGAGAGAACCCTTTAGCCACTACTTTTCCGCTGATTTCATCGACACCACCATTGATAGCATAAAGAAGGGTTTTGGCTAAGTTTGCTCTAGCTCCAAAGAACTGCATTTGTTTCCCAACACGCATCGCAGAAACGCAACAAGCAATTGCGTAATCATCGCCCCAACGTGGGCGCATTAAATCATCAGATTCGTATTGGATAGAACTTGTTTCTATGGAAACCTTCGCACAGAAATTTTTCCAACCTTTCGGTAGATTTTCAGACCAGAGAACGGTTAAGTTTGGTTCTGGTGCAGGGCCTAAATTGTAAAGTGTATTTAAAAAGCGGAAAGAACTTTTTGAAACAAGCGTTCTGCCGTCTTCGCCCATACCACCTAAAGATTCTGTAACCCAAGTCGGGTCACCACTAAAGAGAGCGTCGTATTCAGGCGTTCTTAAGAATCGGACTAAACGAAGTTTTATCACAAGGTCATCAATCAATTCTTGTGCTTCTGATTCAGAAATAATGCCTTCTTTTAAATCGCGTTCCATATAAATATCAAGGAACGTAGAAATACGCCCAATGGACATGGCTGCACCATTTTGTTCTTTTACTGCAGCGAGATAACCAAAGTATGTCCATTGAACGGCTTCTTTTGCGGTGGCGGCTGGCTTTGATATATCAAAGCCATAAGATGCTGCCATCTGTTGCAATTCTTGCAACGCCGCCACCTGTTCAGTCAATTCTTCCCGAAGGCGAATCACTTTTTCGTCAAAAACAGCATCATCAAGTTCTGCTTTTTCACGCAACTTCTGCTGCACTAAAAAGTCAATCCCATAAAGAGCGACACGACGATAGTCACCAATAATACGACCACGTCCATAAGCATCCGGCAAGCCAGTAATAATATGAGAACTACGGCAAGCTCTGATTTCTGAGTTATACACATCAAAAACGCCTTGGTTATGCGTTTTACGATATTTCGTATAAATTTCTTCAATTTTTGGGTCCATTGTATAGCCATAAGCGTCAAGGCTATTCTGAACCATACGAAGACCGCCATTTGGAGCAATAGCACGTTTCAATGGAGCGTCTGTCTGTAAACCAACAATGCACTCATTTTCTTTATCGATATAGCCTGGAGCATGAGCTAAAATCGAAGTACCTACATCTTTTGAAATATCGAGAACAGTTTTTTCGCGTTCTTGTGCAAGCAAATCTCGCACCTTGTCCATAATTTTGCCAGTTCTTTCTGTAGGACCAGCTAAAAATTTATCATCACCTTCATAAGGTGTGTAGTTTTTCTGGATAAAATCGCGAACATCTATAGATGTCTGCCAATTTCCAACATTAAAATTTTTCCAAGCATTCTCCATCATAATTTCACCTCTACTTTTTTTCTCATTTCTTTTACAGTTTCTAAAGCGTCTTCTATATTATCTCTACGAGCAAGCAAAACACCCATTCGACGATGTCCCTTCAATTCAGGCTTCCCAAACAAGCGAAGTTCTGTGTCTTTTTCAGAAAGGACTTTTTCTAAGCAACCAAACTTGACTTCTTTTGAATTACCTTCACAAACAATCGCTTTTGATGCAGATGGTCCACGGAAAGTAATCTCTGGAATAGGAAGTCCAAGAACAGCCCTTGCGTGCAAGGCAAATTCCGACAAATCTTGGGACATAAGTGTTACAAGCCCCGTATCATGTGGACGAGGGCTTACTTCACTGAACAAGACTTTATCTTTGCAAACAAAAAGTTCTACACCAAAAATTCCTCGCCCACCAAGAGAATCTGTAATTTTAAGAGCAATATCTTTTGCTTGTTCTAAAAGTTCTTCTTTCATTGGTTGAGGTTGCCAAGATTCCTGGTAATCTCCATTTTCTTGTCTATGACCAATCGGATTTAAAAAAGAAGTTCCGCCAATATGCCTTACAGTAAGCAAAGTAATTTCATAATCAAATGGAACAAATCCTTCAACAATTACACGACCAGCGCCACTACGGCCTTCGTTCTGAGAAACATCCCATGCTTTAAGGATATCTTCTTCTGAACGAACAAGACTCTGACCATGCCCCGAAGAACTCATCACAGGCTTTACCACACAAGGGATACCGATTTCCTTTACAGCTGAAAGAAATTCTTCTTTATTGTCGGCAAAACGATAACTTGAAGTCGGAAGCCCAAGGGTTTCAGAAGCTAAGCGACGAATTCCTTCGCGGTTCATCGTAAGTTTTGTTGCTTTTGCTGTAGGAATAACACAATAGCCTTCTGCTTCCATTTCAACAAGTGTATCTGTAGCAATCGCTTCTACTTCTGGAACGATGTAATGAGGTTTTTCCATTTCTATTACACGCCGAAGTTCTTCGCCATCAAGCATATTAATAACATGTGAACGATGAGCTAACTGCATTCCTGGAGCATTTGGGTATCTGTCTACAGCAATAACTTCTACGCCATAGCGCATCATTTCCAAAATGACTTCTTTACCGAGTTCACCTGCACCACAAAACAACACACGACAGGCACTTGGACTTAATGGGGTTCCTATTTCAGCCATACCCGACTCCTCTACAAAAACAACATATTGTGTTTTTCAAAGTTTCCAAACACAACATTTTCAATTTAGAAAAATTTTCCTTAAATAATCCAAACAATTAAAAAATCATTCAAAAAGAGGGCAAATTTCACCATGAAATAGGGTAAAAAAGTCTGATTCCGGGATTTTGAGCTCTGTTTTTGCCTTTTTTAAATCTTTTTTAGGGTCTTCTAGACGTTCATACACCATGCCAAATGTCCCCCAATGCATAGCAATACTTTTTTTGGAACCTACCATTAAATGCAACTGCACTGCCTGCCTTGGACTAATATGCTGTCTAGTATAACGAGATGGTTTATAACTCCCGATTGGCAAAAAAGAAACATCTATAGGTGAAAAACGCTTTCCAATGGCTTCGTAATAAGAGCCATCTCCAAAAGCAATGTCGCCAGCAAACCAAATTTTAAACCCAGATTTTTCAATTACCCAACCACCCCACAATGTGGAATTTTTACTTGATTTCAACAAGCCCCGACGACTCGTGTGGTGCGCTGGAACAAACGTTAAATTATATTCACCCACCTTCGCAGATTCCCACCAATCTAACTCAATAATTTGTTTTTTAGGAATCCCCCACCGAATAAGAATTTCAGCAACCTTCAAAGGAACTGCAAAAACAACAGCCTTATTTTTCTTAAAAATTTGAAGCACGCTCGCTTTGTCTAAATGGTCATAATGGTCATGAGAAATAATCACTAAATCCACTTGCGGCAATGAATCTAAAGAACGCCCTGGCTTAGTCCCCCGCTTTGGCCCAGCAAATGTCACGGGAGAAGCTCGTTCACTAAAAATCGGGTCTGTTAAAATTCCAAAATTTTTCCAACGAATATAAAATGTGCTATGCCCTATCCAAGTCGCTGAAATTGCATTTGAATCTTCCCATAAATATTCTTTTCCTCGTACAATCGGCAATTCATACATACGTGTCCGGAACTTAGGCACTAAAGAATCGGCTTCCATTGTATCGCGCACTGGCGGCGTTAAAGTGTCTGTATTTCTAAAATGCCCATTTGGCAAATGGTGTAAAGGCAAATCTTTTTTATTAAGATACACCGTTTGGCTTACACAAGCACACAACAAAAAAAGACTAAAGAAAAGAGTTAAACGCATGAAAGCAAAATACAATTTCCAAAATTTCATCACCAGTCATTTCTTAGAAATTTTCTAAATTCAAGCCATGCTTAAAATTATGGAAAATCTTAACGGGAAAAGCCTTTTACTTGCTGTTTCAGGCGGGCTTGATTCTGTGTGTTTGCTCCATTTTTTTAAAACTAATTTTAAAATTCTTGGGCTTAAAAAAATTGCTGTTGCCCATATTGACCATGCCTTGCGAAAAGAAGAATCTGAAAAAGATGCTTTATTCGTTAAAGAATTATGCCAGAAATGGAATGTTGATTTTTATTTCAAATCTCTCAAAGGCATTTTAAAAAAAGGCAATAATTTAGAATCACGCGCAAGAGAATGGCGTTATCAAATTTTGCAGGATTTTAGGCGAAATGGAAATTTTGATTACTTGCTTACTGCTCACCATGGAAACGACCAGGCTGAAACCGTTTTAATGCGCATGGCACGCGGCACTTCTATTTCTGGTTTAAAAGCTATTCAAAAATTGAGAGAAGACTTTGTTTATAGACCTTTTTTGCATATTCCAAAGCAAGAACTAAACGAATATGCTAAAAAATATAAGCTTGAATGGCGTGAAGATTGTTCTAACCAAGACACTTCTTTTAAAAGAAATTTATTCCGTTTAAAAACTTTACCTTTTATTGAAAAAAAATTCCCGGATTATTTAAACGGACTTATTCGGTTACCATTACTTGCTGAACAATCTTATACAAAAATCATTTCTTGTGCTGAAAATCTCTTTAACCCGCTTGTTATTCCTACAGAAAATTGGCCTTTCCCTTATGAATTTTGCCCCTATAAAAAAGCACTTTGTTTAGATTACAACGCATTATATTCTATCATAAATTCTTTTGGGAAAGCTGAAATTTTTCGTTTTTGGTTAAAAAATCAAGGTTTTCATTTTCCTCTTGGAGAAAAAGGGCATTTATTTCACCCCTTTCCCAAAAACCGGTTGCAATTCCGCTCGATTTTGGTTGAAAAATCGGGAAAAGGGCTTTGGTTTTTTAAATTGGACTCTTTTTCCCCACTAGATAATTTGTATCTTTACAACGCTTCTGCGGATTCTGCTACAGAAACCTCAGTTATTTGGCGATTTCGACAACTTGGCGATTTTTATATCGTGAAAAATTCTTGTAGAAATCGGAGAAAATGGTCTAAATGGCTTCAGGAAAATGGTATTCCGAATGCTGTTCGCGACTATCTTCCGCTTTTAGCTATAGGTTCAGAAATTATCCGCATGGGAAGCCCGACGGATTTCGTCAACAATAACAGTTTGTAAATATTAAAGGACTTTATGGCAAAGGCAAAAAAAACATCTCCTATTCGAAACAAGAATCTTTTTGTCGTTTTTGCAATGATTTTATTGCTGATTTTTATGATGCGTTATTCTGAAAACGGTTCAACACAAGAAATGACCCGTACAGAATTTCTAGCCATGATGGCTGATTCTACAATAAAAATCCAAGAGATTTCTTTACAAAAAACACCCGATGGTATTGTAGTTGACGGCAAACGTTTTATGACGGCTGAAGAAACTCAAAGTAAAAAAGCAAAAGGTTCTGCTTGGAGCCGTTTTATGCGTGCAGAAACGAATGCAAAAAACACAACTCCCTTTAGCTCTCATTTACTTTCTATCACAAACGAAGAAATTTCTAATTGGGAAAAATCCAAAAATGTAAATGTTACTGTGATTCATGAAACTCCTGGTTTCTTTGAACATATTCTCGCATTTCTCCCTGTAATTTTGCTTATCGCCTTTTTCTGGATTATGATGTCAAGACAAAGCGGTGGCGGAAAAGGCATGTTTTCTTTTGGAAAAAGTCTGGCCAAACAATTGGATTCCAGTAAAGCGAAAAAGACAACTTTTAAAGATGTGGCTGGTTGCGATGAAGCCAAACAAGAACTTGAAGAACTTGTCCACTTTTTAAAGAACCCTAAAAAATTTGATAACCTCGGTGGACGCATTCCAAAAGGCGCTCTTTTAGTAGGTCCTCCGGGGACAGGTAAAACATTACTTGCAAGAGCAGTTGCTGGTGAAGCTGGCGTACCATTCTTTAGTATGAGTGGTTCTGATTTTGTGGAAATGTTTGTTGGCGTTGGTGCTTCTCGTGTGCGTGACTTGTTTGAAACAGGCAAAAAACATGCACCTTGTATTCTTTTTATTGACGAAATTGATGCGGTCGGTAGACAACGCGGTGCAGGGCTCGGTGGCGGTCACGATGAACGCGAACAGACCTTAAACCAACTTCTTGTTGAAATGGACGGATTTTCTGCTAATGAAGGCGTTATTCTTATAGCAGCCACAAACCGCCCGGATGTTTTGGATAAAGCACTTCTTCGCCCAGGGCGTTTTGACAGACAAATTATCGTTGGACTCCCTGATTTACAAGGCCGTGAAGAAATTCTTAGAGTGCATATTCGCAAGCGGAAAGTCCCTTTAGACGCAGATGTAAAAATCCGCGACATTGCTAAAGGGACTCCTGGACTTGCTGGCGCTGATTTGGAAAACCTCGTTAATGAAGCCGCTCTTTTAGCAGCTCGTTTTGACAACAAGAAAGTAACAATGCTTGACTTTGAAGAAGCTCGCGATAGACTTTCTATGGGGACAGAACGCCGTACGCTGCTTATGACAGAAGAAGAAAAGAAATTAACTGCATACCATGAAGCTGGTCATGCATTAATGAATCTATTGTGCCCACACACAAATCCTCTTCATAAAATCACAATTATCCCTAGAGGTAATGCTCTTGGTATTACTATGTCTTTGCCTGAAAGAGACCAGGTTTCTTATAGCCGAGAATTTGCTGAAGAACAAATTATGTTGCTTTTGTCTGGCAGACTTTCTGAAAAGATTTTCTTTAACCACCAAAGTACAGGGGCTTCTAATGATATTATGCGAGCCACAGAACTTGCACGTAAAATGGTTACAGAATGGGGCTTTGACGATGAAATCGGACCTGTTTGCTACTCTAGGTCAGAAGGTGAAATTTTCCTTGGAAGAGAAATAAGCAAGCCTCGTGAAATGTCTGAAAAAATGGCAGAAAAAATCGATTCAGCGATAAACAATTTAATCCATAACTTAAACGAACGCGCTAAAACGCTTTTAGAAGAAAATCGTGAAAAGTTGGTCGCTTTGGCAGAAGCTCTTATTGAACACGAAGTGTTAGATCGTGAAGAAGTGGATAGAGTAATTGCTGGCGAAAAATTAGAAAGTACAAAAAAGAGTCGTCAATACCAGCATATTTTAGACTTGGCTGAAAAATTGAAAAAGGACAATACCCCGCCGCCTGATCCAGGCAACAGAAACGAGCCACCTCCACCAATACAAACAACAGAGACAGAAGAAACGCCTGTTACGGCTCCTACGACAAAAAATGTCCTTTAATGAAGTTTTAAAAAGGTGCAAATCAAACCCTTGGCGGGTAGACAGGGAAACCATTTCAGGTTCCCCTGTTCCTGTTATTATGGGAATTTTAAACGTAACTCCTGATAGTTTTTTTGATGGCGGTTTATATAAAAATGAAGATAATGCTTTAGAACATGCCATTAAACTTTTAGATGATGGAGCAAAAATCATTGATATCGGTGGAGAAAGTTCAAGACCAGGAGCCTCTTTTGTTCCTGCTGAAGAAGAAATCAAACGCATTATTCCAGTAATTAAAAAACTGAAACAACTCTCTAATTCTCGTTCTTTTTTTATTTCTGTAGACACGATAAAAGCAAAAACTGCAAAAGCTGCGCTTGAAGCTGGCGCCCATATTATTAACGATGTTTCAATGCTTTCCGATGAAAAAATGCCACAAGTCATTAAAGATTTTGATGCTTCTGTTATCATTAATCATAGACGTGGAAATTTTTCAACGATGCAAAAGGATTTTACTCCTTATCAAGATGTTGTAAAAGAAGTCCGAAAAGAACTTTTAATTGCCGCTGAAAAATTATTACAAATTGGCATTCCTAAAGAAAAAATTTGCCTTGATCCGGGAATTGGTTTTGGCAAAACGGCAAAAGATAACATAGATTTAATAGCAAATGCAGAAGTTTTGCTTCAAGATGGCTTTGCACTACTTTACGGCATGTCGAGAAAATCCTACATTGCTAAGGTAAAAGGACTAGAAGCAAGTGACAGATTGATTCCTTCTCTTGTTTCTGGAATATTTGCCACTCTTGGTGGTGTTAGTATCCTTCGGGTGCATGATGTAAAAGAAACAAAAGAAACTCTAGCCTTACTGGAGGCTTTTAGAAAAGATGGAACTATTTACGCTATTTGACATTATCCCTGTCCGTATGGCAGATATTTTGGACATACTTCTTGTGTCCATTCTTGCGTATTATGTTTTTTACCTTTTCCGTGGCACTCGTGCTGTTCAAATGCTTTTTGGCGGTGCCATTCTACTTATCATTTGGTTTATTGCCAAATGGTGGGAACTCCACACGTTAACCTGGCTTTTAAGCAACTTAGCGACTCTTGGGATTATTGCTGTTGTTATTTTGTTCCAACCAGAAATCCGAAGTGCCTTGACCCGTATCGGGCAAATGATTAGCAGGCTCAATTTACGTTCTTTATTTTTCCATGCTAAAGCACTTGACCAGATTACAGAAGCGCTTTCTTCTGCTGTGCAGGATTTAGCTAAAAATCGTTATGGTGCATTGATTGTTCTTGAAAAACGCGTTGGCTTAAAAAATTATGCTGACACAGGTGAATACCTTCATGCCAAAATAAGTGCAAGACTTTTGCGTTCTCTCTTTTTCCCAAATTCTGCTCTCCATGATGGCGCTGTAATTGTCAATTATGAAGAAATTGTTGCTGCTGGTTGCATTCTTCCTATGCCAACTTCTTCAGATACCGAATCTGGTTATGGTATGCGCCATAGAGCAGCCAAAGCGTTGGCTGCCGAATGTGACGCTATGGTGATAGTGGTTTCAGAAGAAACTGGTATTATTTCTATAGCTTACAGGAACTCTTTAAGAAGACGTCTCAGTATTAAAGAACTAGAAGAAGAAATCAAACGCCATTGGCAAGATCTCTTTGAAGATGATTTAAACCTTAAATTCACAAAGAAATTAATGCGAAAGGAATCCTGATGCAACCCACTAAGAAAAAATCTTCCAAAAAAAATATCGTCGTTATTTTTCTTATTTTCTTTTTACTCGTGTGCTTGTTTTTAGTACAATGTGCTCTGAAAGGTGTTGCTGAGCCTAAAGAGCCAGAAATCATCCCAGAAGAAAAACCAGTGGAAATTCCTGTACAAAAACCAATCGTTGTTGATACTGTAAAAAAAGATACAGTTCCTAAAGATACTGTTCAGGCCCCTCCGGTTCCTAAAAAAGAAAAGAAACCTGAAAAAGTGGAAAAACCTGTTGTTGACTCTTCAGCTATAAAAAAGCAAGATTCCATCCGCATTGCAGATTCACTAGCTAAAGCAGATTCTTTGAGAATTTTAGATTCTTTAGCTAAAATTCCGACAGATTCTGTACCTCCGACTGTTAGTCTTGTTCCTCCTCCTGGCCGTTATTATGAGCCAATAAAACTCAAAGCAAAATGCGATGAACTGAAATGCAATTCGTGGATTTCTATCGGTGATACCAATTCTCCGCAAGATGCCAAAAAAGGTATTGAATACAATAAAACTGGCTTAGTCTTTTTCAGAGCTCAGGATTCTGCCGGCAATTACAGCGAATGGCAAAGTGCTGAATACGACATGGCAAGCGATAACCGCTGCGGAAAAAATGCTTACCCTGTTCCGGTTAATGGTAAAGAAATTTGTGTCGATGCTTATGAATACCCAAACAAAGCAGGTGAAGTTCCAAGAGATATGGTATCGCAGGAACAAGCTGCTTCTTTATGCGCTAGCGAAGGTAAAAGACTTTGCTCTTTAGAAGAATGGCAAGCCGCTTGTAAAGGTCGTGAACAAAACAACCGTTACTCTTATGGAGCTTCTTATATTCCTTCTCGTTGTAATTCAAATACAAAAGCGGTTATCCGTTCTGGCCGCCGCACACAATGCCGTAGCTGGTGGGGCATGTATGATATGAACGGGAATTTATGGGAATGGACAGCCACAAAAAGTAAAGAAAAAGAATCTGCATTTATTGCAGCAGGTGGAACCTGGAGTAGCAACAACCAAACGCGTTGTACAGAATCCAGTTATAGTTTTTACCCTCAAAACCAATACCCTTCTGTAGGATTCCGTTGTTGTAAAGATTAAAAATCAAATTGAATTTTTAAAAGCTCTTAGTTTTTCTAAGAGCTTTTTTTATTAATTCATAAATTCCCTCAAAAAAAGACTGATTAGAAAGTTTCTTTTTTCATATATCGTAAAAAAAGGACTTCTTATGAAAAAAATTCTAACATCTTTTTCAATACTTTTATTTTTAGGTTGCAGCAAAGCAACTGTAGATAATTCTGTCGTTTCAGAATTCAACTTAAATCGCTATTTAGGCAAATGGTATGAAATAGCTCGCTTTGACCATTATTTTGAAAAAGAAATGGAAAATACAAGTGCAAAATATTCGCTACGACAAGATGGAAAAATTTCTGTTATCAATACAGGAATAAAAAATGGCAAATTAAAAGAAAGTAAAGGTATAGCAAAAACTACCGATACTACAGCCGTTTTAAGGGTTTCATTTTTCAGACCATTTTATGCCGATTATCGGATATTAATGCTTAATAAAAATTACACTTACGCTCTTGTAGGCAGTAATAGCGACAACTATTTATGGATTTTATCAAGAACAAAAAGACTTTCTTCAGAAGAAAAAAACAAACTTCTTCAAGAAGCCAGAAAACGAGGTTATAAAACTGAAAATTTAATCTGGGTAAAACACTCATCAGATGCAGATTAATTTCAATATTTTAAAATCATTTCTGCTTAATTTGTTGCTATTTTTGGGCTATGAGTGAAGAAATACAGCCAACATTTTCAGAAAAACTTCTAAACCTAGCCAAAGCCCCAAAATACCGTGGTGCTATTTTCCAAATTGAAGCCGATGAAAAAGGTTTAGCATTAGTTGATTGCAAAGAAGGCAGTCTTAAAGTTTATCTTATGTTTGACCCTGAAGTAGACCAGGTTCTTGAAACGAGATTCTTTACTTATGGCGGTCCTGTTTTTACTGCTTTAGCTGATTTATTTTGTTCTAAAATTCAAATGCTGAAAATTGCTGACATTGCAAACATTCAGGTTGATGATTTAGAAACAGAGCTTAGGGATGTTCCAGAAGTCAGAGCTATTCCAGAAACTTCGCCTGAACTTGCTCAAATGAAAACTCTTATTGAAAACATAGTTTCAACTTACCCGGCGAAAAAAGCGCTTGCTCTTGCTACACGGGAAACTATGGAAAGAATCCGTTACAGGACGCAAACCGCAGAAGGGCGTGCAGAAGCCGATGCAGAATGGGCTTCTTACACTCACGAAGAACGTTTGAAAAAAATTGAAGATTGTTTACACGAAAAAGTCCGTGGACTTCTCCAGAATGATGGTGGCGATGTTGAAATCATTGAACTTGTAGAAGAAAGAAAATTGAGAATCCGTTACCAGGGAGCTTGTGCTGGTTGTGGTTCTGCTATGGGCGGCACACTCTTTTACATTGAAGACCAATTACGGGATAACGTTTATTACAACTTAACCGTTGAACCTGAAATGCCTGACATGTCCAATCCGTTTGGAGAAATGCCTGTATGAGTGAACGTTACCGCTATGGTTTTGTAACCGATATTGAAAATGAAAGTTTTGAAAAGGGTTTAAACGAAGACATTATACGCCGGGCATCTAAATTGCGAGGCGAGCCAGATTTTTTATTGCAATTTCGTTTAAAATCTTATGAAAAATTATTGTCAATGCAAGAGCCTAATTGGGCTGAATTAAAATTTGCTCCTGTAAATTTGCAGGATATTGTCTATTATTCAGCTCCAAAAACAAAAAAAGAGCACCAATCTATTGACGAAGTTGACCCAGAACTTTTGGCTACATTCGAAAAATTAGGCATTCCTTTAGATGAACAAAAAAGACTTGCAAATGTCGCGGTAGATGCCGTTTTTGATAGTGTAAGTATTTACACATCCCACAGAAAAAAGCTCATGGAAATCGGTGTCATTTTTTGTCCTATTTCTGAAGCCGTCAAAGAATACCCTGAACTAATAGAAGAATACCTTGGTTCTGTTGTTCCTCCTGGTGACAACTACTTTGCCGCCTTAAACAGTGCTGTTTTCAGCGACGGCAGTTTTGTCTATATTCCGCCAGGTGTCACTTGCCCAATGGACCTTTCTACTTACTTCCGCATTAACAACAAAGAAGCCGGACAATTTGAACGCACATTGATTATTGCCGACGAAAACGCCAAAGTCAGTTACTTAGAAGGTTGCACTGCACCGGCATTTTCTTCAAACCAACTTCATAGTGCCATTGTTGAACTTATTGCAAAAGACAATGCAAAAATCAAATACAGTACAGTCCAGAACTGGTATGCCGGCGACCCGGACACAGGTGAAGGTGGTGTTTACAATTTCGTCACCAAACGCGGAAAATGCGCTGGGAAAAACAGTCACATCAGTTGGACTCAAGTAGAAACAGGGAGTGCCATTACCTGGAAATACCCAAGTTGCATTCTTCAAGGAGATAATTCCTCTGGCGAATTTTATTCTGTAGCACTCACCAATGGAAAAATGCAAGCCGACACTGGAACCAAAATGATTCACATTGGTAAAAACACAAAGAGCACAATTATCAGCAAAGGAATCAGCGCAGACAATTCAAGCAACGCCTACCGAGGCCTGGTGGACATTCGAAAAAACGCCGACGGTGCAAGAAACTATACACAATGTGATAGTATGCTTGTCGGAACAAAAAGTGCTGCCCACACATTCCCTTACATAACAGTCGCAAACCCTTCGGCTAAGACCGAACACGAAGCCACCACCAGCCGCATCAGCGAAGACCAGTTATTCTACTTTGAAAGCCGCGGTATTAAACGCGAAGACGCCATACAAACAATGGTCAGCGGATTTTGCAAAGACGTTTTCCAGGAACTTCCTGGCGAATTTGCCTCTGAAGCAAGACAACTCCTGACTCTCAAACTCGAGCACAGCGTCGGTTGATTTTTCAATTGATTTTTATGGTATTCCCCGCGCATTATAAATCAGCCATTTAAAATCAATGTGCAAGCTTGCAAAGGAACTTGGTGCAAGTCCTGTCATTTGCATTTACTATAACAAGTTAGCGAGCAACAATTTGTTCGCGAATAGTTTCTCTTAAAGAAACATCCCCTAAAAGAGCAATACATTCAAGAGCAAATTCTTCGGCAGTACCAGCACCACGACTTGTTAAAACCTTGCCATCAAGAACCACTCTCTCTTCAGAAAATTCACGACAAAGCATATCACTTTCACAACCTGGAAAACACGTTGCTTTTAAATTCGCAAGAATCCCTGCTTTTGACAAAACAAGCGGAGCCGCACAAATGGCAAAAATGTAACGATCACTTTCAAAAAATTCAAGAACTGTTTTTTCAACAGGTTCAGATGCCAAAAGATTTTTAAAACCAGGATTTCCACCAGGCAATAAAACCGCATCATATTGAGAAAGTTCGGCATTTTCTAAAAGAATATCCACTTCTATTTTTAAACCATGAACCCCTAAAACACTAGTTGTCCCTGAAATAGAAGCAAGAACCACATTAAAGCCAGCGCGCTGCATGTAATCAAAAGGTGTTACAAATTCGGTTTCTTCAAACCCATCAGCCATTAAAAAAAGAATTGTTTTCATAGCAAACAAGATAACAATTCTATATTTGGGGCATGATTGAAAAAGACAGAATTATCCGTGCAACTGGTGCCAAGGCTCCCATGCGCTTGGTTGTTATCGATTTAACACGTGCCGCAAACGAAATGGCTAGTCGTTTAGGAGCCAAATCTTACCCGGCAAAGCTCCTTGCTGAAACAGCCATTGCTTCTTTGTTTTTATCCAATAGCTTAAAATTCCGCGGGACCATAAGCACCTTTTTTAAATTTTCTGGCGATATTTCTCAGATTCAAGCCGATAGTACGCCAGAAGGTCTAGTCCGTGCAACGATTTCTCACAACGAACTCGTTAATATGAACCAATCAGAACCTTCTTTATTACCTAAAAATTTTGAAGTTATCAAAACAAACGAAGAAGGCAAAAGAATCCAACAAAGTATCATTGATGCCGTTCAAGGGACAGTAAGCCAGAACTTAGCCTCTTATTTATTACAATCTGAACAAGTGCGTTCCGCCGTTGGAATTGAAGCCAAAGTCAATGAAGAAGACCCATCTAAATTAGACTATGCAATTGGTTTTATGATTGAAGCTTACCCGGACCTATCTGAAAAAGATTTGGCTATTATGGAACAAGTGGTATTGACGCTTCCAGAACTCAACTCTTTCTATAAAGACGGAAACTACGATTTAGATGGTTTACTTGATCTTCTCCGAGGCCCTTACGAAATAGAAATTATCAAAGAACAAAATCCTGTATTCTTCTGCCCTTGTACCGAAGATCGCATTTTAAAATCTCTCGCCACACTTCCGGAAAGAGATTTAAAAGATTTAGCTTCTGAAACAAAACCATTAGAAATTATTTGCGATTTCTGCAGAACAGCTTACCACATTTCTCCAGAAAAATTCAAAGAACTTCTCACTGAAAAAAAAGGCATTAATTAAAATGTTTTCCAAACAAACTATTGTCACACTTGATTTAGAAGGCGTTCTTGCTCCAGAAATTTGGATTGCTGTTGCAGAAAAAACAGGCATCGCCGATTTACGTCTCACCACAAGAGATATTCCTGATTACGATGTTTTAATGAAAGGTCGTTTGAAAATACTTGAACGCGAAAACATTACGCTTTCAACCATTCAAAAAATTATTGCAGACCTTGGACTTCTTGATGGGGCAAAGGATTTTTTAGATACTTTACGCGATGAAACCCAAGTGATTATTCTTTCGGACACATTCCAAGAATTTGCTTACCCAATTATGAAAAATCTTGGATTCCCGACAATTTTTTGCCATAACCTTATCGTAGAAAATGATAAAATTGTATCCTACCAATTGCGTATGCAAGACCAAAAAACAAAAGTAGTTAATGCTCTACGAACTCTTAATTACAATGTTTTCTCTGCTGGTGATTCATTTAACGATACAGGAATGCTTCTTGCGGCTCACAAAGGTGTTTTCTTTAACGCACCAGAATCTATTGAAAAACAATTTCCGACTCTTGAAAGCACTCACTCATATAACGAGCTTTTACAAAAGTTCAGGACTTTTTCAGAAACTCTCAGCCCGCGCTAATAACAAGTTGTCATCGCGAACGTAGTGTAAATTGTCATCGCGAACGCAGTGTGAATTGTCATGGCGAGGAGTCTTTTAAGACGACGTGGCCATCTTGGCTTTTGTCATTACGAGCGTAGCGAAATAATCCAAAAACAAATGTTGCTTGCAAACAGATTGCTTCTGTCACTATGTTCCATCGCAATGACAAGATTCGCATGGCAAGTTCGATTCGCAAGACAAGTTGCGGACAAGAACCGCAGACAAATGTAAAAACAACTTGTCATCGCGAACGTAGTGTAAATTGTCATCGCGAACGCAGTGTGAATTGTCATGGCGAGGAGTCTTTTAAGACGACGTGGCCATCTTGGCTTTTGTCATTACGAGCGTAGCGAAGTAATCCAAAAAAAACAAGTGTTGCTTGAAAGCAGATTGCTTCTGTCACTACGTTCCTTCGCAATGACAAGATTCGCATGGCAAGTTCGATTCGCAAGACAAGTTGCGGACAAGAACCGCAGACAAGTGTAAAAACAACTTGTCATCGCGAGAGGCCTTGTGCCTCGTGGCGATCTACTGGCAATGGGATTGCTGCCTCCACCACGACACAAGTGTGCCTCGTGGCATAGATTTAATGATAAAATTTCATTTAAAACTTTTATCTACAAAAAGTACCGAGCTTTGCTCGGGGCTTTTTGCCTTTACCTTTAACCAAATTAAACTTTTTCTTCTTCAGAAGATTCTTCTTTTACTGGAGGTTCTGAAAATTCAGCGCCACAACAACCACAAGGCTCATTGTCTTCAAAAGTCTCACCTTCAGCCATGCAATCACATTCTAATTTACGACCGCGAACCACATGATAAAGCCCAAGTGCCGCAGCAGCTGCTGCCAAAGCCACTAAAAAATATTTTATGATTTTTCCCATAATATTAACTCCTCAACAAACAAATTAAAAGTTGAAAAAACATTCTTCCTTTAATTTAAGCTATTCAAACCATAAAAACAAGAGTTTCCTAAAAAAATCTACACTCTTGATTTTTCAACTACAAGACAAATCGCAGGCAACGCCTTCATAGCAACCGATTCACTCACAATAATTTCAGAAGAGAGAATCTTACAAGGCAAATCCTGCAAAAGAAATTCGATTCGATTCCTGTCAAAACCAAGCCAAATATGACCATGGGTCTCACGCAATTCTTCTTCATTATGCTGAGCCAAATCTAAAAGAGCTAGAATCCCACCTGGGCGTAAAATGCGAATAGCCTCACGTAAAGCATCTCCAGGAGAAGGAGCATGGTGTAAAACCTGACTCATCAAGACCAAATCCGCTGAATTATCTGGTAAAGGGATATCCTGCATATTAGCACAAAGTGGTACTACATTTGTAATCCCCTTTTCCCTTAAAACAACTTTCAAATCACGAATTACTTCTTTCTGAATATCAACAGCCGTCACTTTTTCGCAACGTCCGGCAAGTAAAATACTTAAATCAGCGCCTTCCCCACAACCAACATCAAGCACATGACCATAAGGTTGAAGCAAGTGGGACAGCAAAGAAATCTGAGCTTTTAAACTACCACCCGTTTCATCTAACTTATGAAATTTACGAGCATTGTTCACTCTTCGTTCATTTAAAACCGTTTTAATTCTACTTTTCACCAACTGAAGGTCTGGCAAATTTTTATAAGCCAAACGAATCATGTCTAAAACTGTCGGGCTCATATACAAATCGTCACTCAATCCATAATAAGATTTCGTGCTTTCTCGCCTGTCTTTTAAAAGTCCACAAGCTGAAAGTTTAGAAAGGTGTCTACTGGCATTCGATTGGTGAATACAAAGAATATCTTTTAATTCGTTTACTGTAAATTCAGAAACATCTAAAATCATCATGATTTTTAGCCGCATTTCATCTGCAAGAGCATTAAAAAGCTCTGTATTTGGCTGTAATGGTTCTGTTTTTTTCATTTTGTTCACAAGAACTCCAAAAATTCTTTGAATAACGCTCCTTTTAAATATAGGATTTATTTTATCAGTATTTAGGACTATTTTTATCCATTTTTAATTTTTAAATTTGATTTTGATGTATAAAAATGGGCTTTTTATTGCGCTACTAACCATACTTATTTGTCAAAGTTCACTCTTTGCAAAAGAGTCTTTATTTTATGCAAGTAAAACTCTTGATATACCTCTTGCCATTATTTCTGCAAGCACGGCTTTAACCGGACTTTATTTCATTAAAGACTCAGAAGTTCCCAATTCTATCAAAGACAAATCATCTCTTTTACCTTGGGACAAACCTTTTGCCGGAACTTATTCAGAAAATGCTGATTTATGGAGCGATATTTTAAACGTTGGTCTGCTTTTTCCAATAGCAATAAGCGGAACCGCTTTAGCTCAAAAAAATATTTCAAATAATGATTTCTGGAAAGTCCTTTTAATGTATTCAGAAGCTTTAGCTTTACAAAGTGGGTTAAATCTTTTAACACGTTCTTTTCAACTTTGGCCAAGGCCTTACCTTTACAAAACAGGTAAAGCCGAAAAAGCAAAAGGCGAAGCATACGGTTCATTTTATTCTGGCCATGTTTCAGCTGCGTTTACTTCTGCCGTTTTCACTTCTTATCTTTTTCATAAAATTTATCCTAATTCTAAATACAAAACTTGGGTAACAGCTGGCGCTTTTACTCTCGCTTCTGCCGTTGCTGTTTTACGCGTTGCCGCAGGAAAGCACTACCCTACTGATGTTATTGTCGGGGCGTTAGCTGGTTCAGGAATAAGTCTTGGCGTGATTGCATTACATGAACATTTCAAGTCCGATGTATCTGTTTCAGTAGCACCTGGATTGGCTGTTCTTTCTTTTTCATTTTAATACTAAAAGCCAAATCTCTTGCCAATTTATTAAAGAAAAGCTATACTTTTTTCATGCTGGGGATATAGCTCAGTTGGTAGAGCGATACGTTCGCAATGTATAGGCCAGGGGTTCGACTCCCCTTATCTCCATTAAATACTTTGATAATATAAAAGGCTAGCATTCACTAGCCTTTTATACTTTGATTATGGGTTAACTTTTAGAAATTTTTGCATTGACCATTCCAACGACCTTGTGTTCCATTCGCCACATAGATTGGACCATCAATGTATTTACCAGTTGAACCCACAAAGTCTGCTTTACGGAAATCTTCGCCACCAAGGTGCCAACGCATCCAAGCAACAGTTGCAGGAATGCCATCCCATGCGCCAGAGCCGTGTCCCCAACCACATTCGCCATTATAGCATTCAGTTCCGTTTCCGCCTGTCATTTTGATAAGGCAAGCCGGGGCTTTCACACCATTATTGTGATAGTCTGCTTCTGCATTAGGCCGTTCCATACCACCTTCACCATAAACAATGGCAATCGTTTTATTTGTTGGAACCTGAGCCATAGCAGAATGGCCTAAATCACCACTATTGTTAAGTAATGCAGTAATAACACGACTATCTTTAATAAGCATTTGTTCTGATTCAAGGCCACCCATAGAATGCCCCGAGCAACCTACTTTTGTCATATCCAATTTAGCATACAATGGGTCGCCTGGGGTATTATTTTTATTTTCAAGCCAATCAAGAGCTTTTTTACCTTGAGAAGCATCGCCTGGAGATTCTCGTAAAGCAATCACCACAAAACCATGAGAAGCAAGACGACGAATCATGCCTCCATAAGCACCAGGTTCTGTACCACCGCCTGGACCCCACATCACAACAGCGTGCTTTTTAGTTTCTGAAAGGCGTTTTGGATGAGCAAGAATACCACCACCATCCCAACCAGTGTTAGTGATGTATTCTACTTCCATTTCGTCACCATTTTCATTAGTACCATTAGCTAAGAAAATACCACCTTCTTCTGCAACAGAGCTAGAACTCGGTTCTTCTACAACAGGTTCACTTGAACTAGATTCCGGAACAAGCATTTCGCTAGAACTAGATTCAACAATATCACCGACATTTGGATTACTTGAAGAATCTGGAGTTGGAGGAATTAAAATTGTGGTAGAATCAAAAGGATTTTCTGGATTATCTGGTGTTACTATTGGTTGATTCGGATCAATATTCACATCTGGATTTAATGAATCTACTGGCAAATTAAGTTGATCTTCTGCATCAGAAATAGCTGAACTTACTTTATCTGTAGCTTCTGAACAATTTAAGAAAGCTAAAGAAACACCCAATAAGCAAAACCCTTTTACCAAACTTTTAAAGTTAATGGATTTCATTTTATCTCCTTTAATAACGGATTTATCTAAAAATAAATTGCATAAAAAAGAAAAATGATTTATCCATTAAGGATTTTATGGATAAATAGTCAACATGGATAAATAATCCATAAAAAAACAACTTCCCGCCGGCAAAAGCCTGTGTCTTTCAATATCAATCAAAATATTTTTCACAATTCTAAGGGGCTTTTAAACAAAATAATCTATACATTAAAACTCAAAAAGCATATCAGGAACTTTGTCCGATTTTTGCATTCGAAGAATTTCTGTTGCAACAACACTTTCTTGCCCATTTATTATTACTGACACTTCCATTTTTTTGATTTTATTACTCGCATCATACGCAAATATTGTCAACATATTTGCATCATCTTTTATAGATTCGACTTTTTCAATACGTTTTAATTTTTGGTTATAATAAATAGTAGCAGAATCACTTTCTATTGTGTACAAATTTCCTGAAAAAAACTTTGGTTCATTCCATGTACCAGAATCTAATGGATTAAAATTTGCATAAGAATCCGATTGTAAAGATTCTCCATTATAATCAACAATTTGCGTTTTATTCGTTTTTAAATTCACGATTTTCATTTTATTACTATTTACAATGCTACGTTGCTTTAAAAAATCATTTTTTACTTCTATATAACTTTTATATTTTCCTTTTTTTACAATATAAACCTCTGATTGCTGATAGATACCTAAAGCACGTATAGAAACTCGCAAATTCATTTCAACAGAATCTTGCGGAATAACATTTTCCTTAAGTGCCTCTTTAACTTGTTCTAAAGTTAAAGAAAACGCTTGAGAAAAACCTACAACAAACAATAAAAATATCGCTATTTTCATTTTGTTACTAATTTGTTAATCCTTCACACAACGGATAGACATTTGGTTACTAGTTTGATAACAACCAAATTCCGTTCCACTTAAAAAACACTCATATATTAAACCATTTAAAGAATAGTGAGAACTAGTTAAATAATAAGCCGGATGACCTGCTCTTGCTGGCATTGAATTAAATCCACAATCATCAGTTCCGACTTTATATTGTTTTGTGCTTCCCTCAATGACAGATGATGTTGTTAACCTAGGACCAACAATGTGCCCCCATCCTCCCATATTATTTCCCAAAATTTCCCATTCAAGTTTAGATGAAACATGCCAACCAGCAGGACAAATTGTATCTGCCAAATCTTGGTTCAAAACATCCATAGAGTTTACTCGTTTTGTAAGTTGATAAAGCCTTCCAACTTTCTCACAATAATTTGTCCAAGTATAATATTCATCAGGACATTCACTATAAGGGGCATCAAATTTTAAATTTTCGGCCATCCAAACCTGTTCTCCAATAGTTACATACTTATATTCTTGGCTATCTCTAACATCTATAAATGTTCCACGATTTGGCATACCATAAGCATTTAAACCTTCTGCTGGGCAAACAACACTTGCATCAAAATCATCTTCGCTAGAAGAACTATTGCTAGTACATGATGTTTGCATAATCATCCCCCAAAACATTAAGCATAAAGGGATAAAAAGTTTTTTCATAAAGAATCCTTTTAATTTATGAGTTTCCATGATATTATCTCCGAGCCCATTCTCAATACGAGATAACTTCCCGCAGCAATAGTATAATTGGACAAAGATATAGAGTGTTCACCAACAGACCATGTTCCATTATACAATGTGATTAAAGGAAGCCCTGCAGCATTAACCGTTTCTAGGATGTAATGTCCATTTTGGTTAATTTCAACATAGATAACATGACCATCACGGTGAATTAAATCATCATAAGTTTCTTTCGTTATATAATTTGCATTAAATTTTGGTCGAGGAGCATTTCCCCAAATCAAATTACCTCGCTTATCCAATACGACAATAGAATCGGCTTCTTGCATTTCGTAATTGTTCAAATTATAATGTGAAGGATCATCTATGGCATTAAAATCATTCGTTCGATTTGGGTGATACAAAGCAAATTGAACACCATTTCCGTAATCAGACTTTTCTCCAGAATTCAAAATAACATCGTACATAAAAGAAATATAGTTTAAATCACCTCCAGCATTCACTTTTTTTGTTGCTGAAAAGGCATTCCAATAAATATCTAATTCGATTTCTGCTGTATCTCTATAATAATAGCGTACTTCAAATGAATCCACAGGAACACTACCACTATTTTCCACATATATTGCAACGTTACTTTCACTAGAAGAACTAAAACTATTGTCTTTCGCCATTGCCCGAACCTTAATTTTAGGTTTTTGTATTGGTCCATCTTCATCATAACAAGCAAATTCATTGAGCAAATTACCTTCACTATCTAATAAAGCTATACCAGTAGCCTTTACATATTCGGTTTCAGCTCCTTTAAAATAACTTGGGTCATCAGTTATATCCCAAATTGGGAAATAATTATTCGGTGAAGTAAGACGATGTAAACCAATTAAAGGACCTTGACCAAAATATGCTGAACTATACGCAGCAATGCTTTCAGTTAATGCCAATTCAGCATAATAGATAGTCCCCCCATCATTTACTACACGCATCGGAGAACCCGGATAAAAAGAAACTGCATTGACATTTTCACCTTCACCTTTATAATAATAGCGAATCATTGCATTTTCTAGAGATTTATCTGTTACATTTTGTAAATCAAATCGAACTTGAGCCCATTGTTTTTCACTCAAATTTTCATATTTCATAAATACATTCGCTTTAGGTTTTGGATTTATCCAAGCTGATTCATTATAATTAATCTGATCCGCTTCAATATTAGCCTTTGAATTAGCAATCGCTAATGCTACAATACCAAGGTTACCAAAAGGGCGAACACTAATTTCATTTATTCCTGAAACTAAATTAAGATTTTTTTCTGCAAGTTTTTCACTTTTCCATAATCCTGTTGATGTTAATTTAAATATGCCTAAACTTACTCCATTTACAAAAACTTCTATCCTAGATTCTTCGGAAGTATAATTACGATGGAATATGTAAAGTGAATAATTGTCGGCAGTTACATCAACATTCCAAGTCATTATGCCATTATTTTCAGCCGATTTTTGATGTAAATAAGCTTTACCAGGTGCAGAACAAGACTGATCTATCATCAAATCATCTCGTTCTGTTAAAGCAACGGCACGAACTGATTGAGTAGTAATATTTTCTTCGGAGATAATCCCATTAAAAGAATTTTGAATATCTTCATTTGTAAGAGCAGAAGAATAAAAACGTAAATTAGATATGCTACCAACAGCACTACGTAAATTATTACGAGCTCCAATAGAAAATTTTCCATTGCCTCCATAAAATAAATTCTTACTTAATCCTATTGTTTCAACATACTTACCATTCTTATAAAGAGTTGCATTTTTCCCATTGATTACCACTGCAATATGAGTAGAAATATTAGCATCTCGTTTTGAATTAAAATAAAATAATTCTGTTCCAACTTTTAAAAAATACCGATTATAGGTACCTATTCCAAAAGTCCATTCATTTTCACCAACAAAACTTAATATTGCCCAATCATCATTTTGCGTATTCCCTGCACTATAATTAAATTCAAAAGTAAATGGACGTACAGAATCTAGAGTCGCTAATTTAAATCGACTACTTGCAGAATCAGTTGCCTTATACAAATGCACTCCATATCTACCATTCCAAGGAGTACTAATAGAAGAAAAATCCATGTGCATTCGTTTGGAGTCATCTTTTGTCATTATTTCATAGCCAATGTTCCCTCCCCCTTCAGCAAATGGATACCATAAAACTAAAGATGATGGATATGGATACAACTTTTCCGTTTGTTTTACAACTTTATCAAAATTATGCCCTTTATCTTCTACTATAACTTTTATCGTTGCTTTGCACCCAACGCAATTGAAAAGTTCCTTTTTAGTTAATTTAAATTCATATATTGGCAAATTATTCTCTGGAATATTTACACTCTGTAAAAGTTTTCCTCCTAAAAATAACTCTATACTAGTCTGTGCAATTTTAGAACCACTTTCATTAATTTCAGCTTCTACATGAATAACACGCTCTCCATTTTCATTTTCCGAAATAGATGTTTCAACAAATTCAATAAATGGAGCTACTGAATCTAATTTTATAATAGGACCAAGTTTTTGTTCAATATTACCATCGATGCCGTACAACACAATAGATGACTGGTATATTGAATCAACTACATATAAATCTGTATTTTTAATAGACCATATAATAGGGCGATTAGAAGCTCCGCGATGTTCAGCAGATACATTACCTCTAACATTAAGTTGTAATAGATAATTACTATTTTGTGTACAGAAATATGGAAATTCAAGCCAACCATTTGCTGTTCCCATCCAAAGCGTATCTAACCAAAGAAAATCCATTTGGGGACAAGAAAATGGCTCTATTGATTCTGGAATAGAATCAACAATAGTAATACTATCTGCTTTTAATGAATCTAAAATTACAAATTTAGAAAATGTTGGGGTTTTAGCATTAATTCGAACAAATGCACAAGAATGCCAATCAGAGGCCGTACAATTATTTAGGTTGGAATCAAGAAGAACAGAAACATTACCTATTTCTAATGGAAGAATTTCTGGTTTTTGAGAATCCAACTTATAGATTTTCAAAGTATTATAATCAAGATTATTAGCAATCAAAGTCTTTACCGAAATATCTATAGTAACAAGAGGTTCCTTACCTTTAGGAAATACATACGAAGGTAAAAATTCTAAAACTGGACCAATGGGAGCCATATTTCGGAATAATTGACAATCATAACATTCACTTGGATCCATAGTACGTACAGTAACATCTTCGTCTGATTCCCAAGCATTTGCGTCAAAATGAATATGAACATTACCATACATAGAGTAAATATCGTTTATCTCTCTTGCTTTTATATGTTCTCCTATATGAACATCTAGTTGTGTATAATTGGTGATGTCTCCCAAAACACTATAAGTTAAAAAGAAAGATGTATTACCTTGAAGTTGATTTAAATTCATCGTTGCTTCTATAGGCTTTTGAGTTCCGTCAGCAACTTTAAAACGCATTCCATTTTGGATATAAGAAATACTCCAATTACTAATATCGTATGGAACATATCCTTGAAGCGTGACTATTTCATCTTCACGAGAAGCATAAATATCTAAAGATTTTCGCTCAATAAAAAATTGTTTACTCGTTGAATCATAATCAGCTTGTAAATATGGGTGTGATTTTAAAATGGAATCACCATGCATATTTCTTTTAAATACATCCAAAATTTTTACAGACGATTTTTTTGCCCATTTAGAAACAAGTATTGTATCAGCAGGTTCTAAACTCTGTGCAATGACGCTCGCCAGTGGAATAACATCGTCAAATAATCTATTATTCAATCCTCTTTCGGATGTAAATACAGTATCCCTTGAACGATAAAAATCTAATAAAGAGGAATGTGTTTTACCTTTATTAAATATCGTATATTTACCATTAGTTACGCTAGAATTTGCCGAATCTATTTTCCAACTACTGGTACTATTATAAGGTTTAAGTTCATATCTATCAATTGAAATTTCTGCTAATGCATCATCAGCTCCTAAATCCGTTTTATTCAGTTCAAAGTTCCAATTTTTTTCTTTTTCATTCCAATCTGTAACAGCTACGCTATATGATTGATAACCATCATTGGAATCAAATTTATTTTGGGGAGTTAAAACAGATGTTAAAGCTAAAGATGTTGCACTAACATCTGTAAGTGGATTACGAATATAGCCATTTAATGTAAAAGTAGTATCCCACTGGGAAGAGTTCCAGTCGTTCTGTTCTAGATGTACACGAGACACCCATTTATCACAGCCATAAAAGCGATAACCACCACTTGTGTCTAGAGAACAATTCGTCTCAGTACTCAAAGGGTATTTCACAGAATTTTTAGAAGCAATAATACCAAAACCTTTAGCTTCTTCAAATGTAATCACCGGGGCAATATCAAAATAGATGTCATATGGCAAAAGTAAATCTCTTTTTATCATTTTATCTTCACCATTTATTGCAGCCCAATCATTACTATAGAACTCAGACCACAAGCCATTATTTAAAAGGGAGCGTGCTTCGGCTTTGTAAGGTATTTCACCATTTCCACGATAAAAACGCCATGAATATTCTGAAGGATAAAACTTTATTGAAGAATCTTGTTTTACTGCATCTAGATCATTTGTGCTCAATTCATCATTAAAAAGCAACGGATTTTCAGGAACAACAACCATTGGTAATCGTTGTACTTCAAAAACAGTTGGCCCGTTGTTGAATGTTGCATCATAAATCCAGCTAGAACCATTATAAAAATTTGGCATACCATAATCTTTTATTTTAGTTATATAGCCTTTATCACCATATAGCGTTTTATTTAATGGGTCAAAACGGACATAGCGATTTGCAAGATTATTTGTACCCCACCTATCTGCTGGTGGATTCCAATAATTAGAGTCTATTTCTAATACAAATTTTACTTTTATATCTGTACCAGAACCATCCATTTCACTACAATAATCCTTATTAAAATTTTTCACAACGAAACTTTCATTAGGTTCAAAAGATTCTAATTTTACGTTCATCATATAAGCATGAGGATTAAATCGAGAAATAGTAGCTGTATCTATTTCCATTATAGCTTGACTTGGCCCACATACAAATTTTTCATCATTTTCTGCTAATTCTGTGGACATTATATTTTCTATATCGCAAAAAGTTTTCGTGAACGAATTAGAATCAAAGACATTCATTAAAGTATCCGATGTTGCTAATATATTGAAATTAGTATTTACAGCCTCATAATATAATGCTTGACCATTCCAATTAGTGAACCAACCATTCATTACTAAATTGTCTTTATAAGACTCTTTTTTATAAACAGAATCCCAACTAAATTCATCTGCTGATGAATGGCCTGTTTCCCATATTGCATTACCAAAATATGTTGTCTCATTACCTAATTTTTCTTTAACAGCATTATATGCACTCGCTGGTAAAATTTTTATTGCAACCAAATTATGTAATGTTACAGGCTGAGAATCGTTACTATTATCTAAATAACCATAAACTCTACTAGTCGTTTCCCTTGCTGAATCTAAATCAACAAATAGTTCTACATTCATTTCATTTTCTCTAAATGGAATTTGTTTAACATCCATTCTATACCAATACCCACGACTTTCTCCAGGACCAGTTTGATGACAAACTCGTTTTAAACCTTCATAACTAATTTGATAAGCTCTTGATTCACTCATCACCAAAGTCACCACAGTAGCCCAAAATTCATTTCTATGCCTACGAATACCAAGGCTTGGGCGTGTTTTCTTATAAAGAGTTGGTTTTTGCATACCATATACATCCCATCCATAATCAAATATTCTTTCATTTTCAGGTAATATGGTCGCAGAAACATCTGTTCGTAAAAGATAATCTGGTTTTCCTACATAACGGTATTCTCCATTTGAATCTAAAGTAGCCTCAAGCATTTTCAAACTTGCCATATAACCAGCCGAATCTGTTTGGGCTTTTACAAAGTCATCTCCTAAACGCATTTCAAATGGATAAAGTGTATCTATAACAATTCCTGTATCATTTTTTACAAGAAAATGAATATTATACTTTCCTAACTGTATAAAACCATCATTCTTTATACCATTCCAACGAAGCGTTTGCCATTGATTTCCAAATGATGCAAAAACAAGTTCATTTTCCAATAATTTTTGTACAACATTATTTGTAGAATCTAAAATTTCTGCGGTCACATACGCAGAACGACCTGTTAACTTAAATTGAAATCCGTAATCTCCTAATTTTATCTCTGAAGAATCTCTTTCTGAACCAAGGAAATTAATATAATACTCTTCTAAATTATTTGATGAAAATTCAATTTCTGTTGGTTCGTATTCCAAATACCATTCTGCTTTTTGAGTAATTATATTTTTTTCATTTCCTTTTTCATAAGCAACTACATTCATTTTTACTAGACTTCCTCTAGAACTAGCTCCATTTACTAAACCATTCCAAGTAATACGAGCTTTATATTTTTCAGGGAATATGTGAACTATAGGTGATAACGAAGTTTTATACACCGCTCCATCAATTAAAGAAGCGTCAACTGTAAAAGGAGTGGTGGTTTTGAAAGTTAAATGAAGCGAATCTTTTCCTACTTTCCACATTTTAGTCATATTATAAGCAGGAACAAGCATATCAACATATTCATTTTTTACACTAATTGAATCCATAACAAAACCCAAAGATTCTAAAGAATCTGCTTTTGGGGTTGCCTTCCAATCAATTGTATTATCAACAAATCGAATCGAAAGATAAGGAGTCATTCTTAAAACTATAGAATCTTTTTCTGAAGAAGGGGCTTTAATTTCTAGACCTTTAGCGTCTCCAACATAACGGACATGCCAGATACTATCATTTTTTTCTTGCCAAATAGAAAGTCCAGTATCTGATTGAAGCGCTGGAGTTTTAAATGGAGAAATAATTACTGGATCAAATGTTTTTTCAACTACTTTTACATAATCTGTTGAATCTTTCAAAGACGGAGCTTCAATAGAGGCTCTTACAAACCATTTAGAGGTATCAGAAACATTTCTAAGTTCTATAGAAACATTTTCAATTTGCCCTGCCTTCTGTTTATTAATAGGGGGTGTAATAACTATTTGCGGAGCATTTGCAGTATCAAGAGGAATAAAATCATCTAACAAAATAATTCTTTCGGTAGAAACCCATTCACAAGAATCACAACTTTTTACGGAAAGTTTTAATACATAACTTCTTTCGTCAAGATTTAATCCTTGTGTGTGCCATACAGCTAAATCGCGATTTGTGAGAGCCAAACTTCTATCAAATACTAAATATTCAATTCCGTTTTCTGACCATGTAGAATCTCCTTGCTTTTTCCAAAAAATACTAAACATTCCCTGATTACTATTACCACGAACTTCTGGATTAGGAGCAACACCTCTAATCAAAATTTGATTAAAATAAGGGTCAGAACCTTTTTTAGGATATGTAATTTCTGGATAACGAACTCCCATTCCCATAAAATTCATATTCTTTTCAAAATTCCCTGCATTATCATAGCAACCAAAATAGACATACCAAAAGCCATTACTTGTGTCAACAGTCGCGTCTTTAAAATCAAACTCATAATTGGAATATTGAGCATTTTTACTTACAGTTTCTAGAATAGGTCCTATCCACACACCTTCTTTATCTCTAACATTTACCTTAACATAACAAGCCAAATCAGAACGATTTCTAACATCATCAGCACTTTGAATTATATGAGCCGTCCCTTTTTTCAATTCTGCTACATTTTCATAAGCAACATCTCCAAGTGATATGCTTTGAATCTGTGGGGCTGTTCTATCTACACGTAATTTTTTAACAATTTGTTTAAAACTTTTATTTCCTGCGACATCAGTAAGAAAAATGGTTAAATTATAAATTCCATTTTCTAATCTATTAATATCAGGCTCTTTAAAAACAAATCGCTTAGAAAACTTTGTTATAACAAAATCAGTAAGATATCTTTTTGATTTAATTCTTCCATTCTCAAGAGAATCATTAAAAACTAATTCTACAACTACATTTTCTGAATCTCGACCAAACAGATTTTCTTCAATATCAAAAGAGACAATCAAAGTATCCATTGAATTCAAAAGTATTTCAGCTTCATTCTTTTGTTTAGAAAATAGTGGAAGCGTTTTATCTGTAAAACTATGGAATGTTACACTATCTGCCTTTATCTGAGGGCTATCACTATCAATAAGAATAGATTTATGTATAGAAATTCCATTTATCCCTGATTTAAACATTAAAGCATTTTGCATTACAATAGGCCAAGAAGTTTTTGCTGAATCCTTCACGACACTCATAAGTTGATTTTTTATCAAATTATTTGGATTAGCAAAATCATACGCCTGTACATACAACTCTACAGAATCACTCCATAAATTTGAAATATTATTTTTTCGAATTTCATACAAAGGACTGCCTACATAAGCCCTATGCAAAAGCCAAAGTGTATCTTTTGTTGTTTTACGAACTATAAAACTCCGCAATCCACGTAATACTTGATTATGAGCAGAATCTAAATTTAAAACAGAGGACAAAACAACATCATTATTCAAAGAAAAAACGCCTTGTGTTATCGTTGAATCAAATACTAATCTTGGAGCTGAGTTATCCCCATAAACAATAACTTGTGGAGTATAAGTTATTAAACGCTCTTGAATAGAACTATCTTCACTTAAAATTTTTTCTTTAAATGTTAAAAACCATTTCAGTGTATAAGCAGTATTTTCAAAAGGCTTATTTTCAAAAATAGAAGATAAATCAGCCCAAAATCTATAACGATTTCCTGCATCTTCTAAACGTTCTGTAAATACCGCAACCGTATCTAAATTATGCAAACTAGAAACAATTAAATGAGATGAGACTAATATTCCTCCATACCCCAAATCATTTGAATAAATATCAACTGTATCCATGTTTGATACAACATCAAAAGATTTAGGCCAACCTTCTTCTATTAAATAATCTACTGCTTGAAACTTAAACATTATACGTTGGTTATTAGCAATTCCTATTTTATTAACAATGTAAATGCTAACGCTATTTGCTCCATCTTCTTGAATAGCACTAAGTAATAAACTATCATTTTTATCACTAACGCCATTGTTTAAAACTTCTTTAGGACGAAATACAAAAAGACCATCTTTTTGAACTGGCGATTCAAATAATGTATCAATAGGATTTTCCTCCCATTGATTATTCGTTCCACGATAAACATACCAAGAATTACCATCTCGTTTATATGCTATTTGTATCCTTGCATTAAAATCAAATTTGATTAATCGTAATGAATCCGGTTGAAAATCATCAATTATAAAACGATATTCTTGAATAAAATCTTTAACGATAAAACTACCAAGGGTTCCATATTTTGAGTACTTATAAAATCGGCCATTTTTTTCTTCAGAATAAATATCTTTTAACATTACAGAATTACTATTATCTAACTCTTCTTTATTTATTTCATTAAATTCTAAAGATGAACATATATAAGCATACATAATACTATCACTATCATCATTATTCAATGGGTTATACAAAATTAACGGAATAATAGAATCTGCATTAGCATTACTCTTACGAACAGTTTGCAATGAAACCACTGGTAATCCAAACAACATTTTTTCCATATCAGAAGATGTAATTTTATGAGAAATCCCTTTATGGTCTTGCCAAGAACTATAATCAGCTTTTTGTTCAATTGATTGTTTTAGTGCCGCATACTTAACCTCTTTTAAAGCAATAACATCTTTTAATGTGGTTTCTATATCTAAAGAAACTTTAGCTATCAAAGAAACATTTGCCATAAATTGTGCAGCACGACAAGCTTCCTTACTTCCTACTATTCCAGCCACATTACAAGCTATTTTAAGACTTTTATCAATAGTTTGTCTTATTGTTTCTAACTCTCCTACCTTAGAGACGTTCTTTATATAAGACTTTAATTTCTCATTTTTAAATTCATTTTCTTGAATATAATCTTTTAATGAATAACCTATACGTTTAACACTAGATTCTTTAAAAGCTTGAACATTATTTCCAATTGCACTAAAAGCTGGAACATCAAATGTTCCTTCCTCAAAAAAATTTATTGCATAATTTGATAAGGCATTTGAGATAAGCTCACTTCCTTTTGTAAATTCATTTTCAATAGATTTTATTGTTTCTCCAAGTTCTGAAAGAGCAGCGGAATATTCATCTATAAAAGTAGAGTACAATTCTGATTTATATTTTTCTGGCAAATACTTATTCGCTATACTTATAACGTTCAAAACAGATCTTGATAAATTTTCTTTATTGATTTTTAATTTACTTAATGTTGAAATATCTCGAATACATTCTGAAATCTGACCAATAGGAATTTCATACTTTAGTGCTATTTGATTCGCTAATTCCATTGCATTAAAATCACTTGTCATAGCCTTTGAAATAAGTTCATTAAGACTGTCTGAAGCTATTAAACCATTATTTTCAAGAGTTTTTGAAACCGATTCAGTCAACAATTTTTGTAGTTTATCTTTACTAACATGATTTTTTGATTGATCTATAAAATCAGCTAAAGTACGACGACCATTTCCGATTGTAGGAAATCCATAAGAATAGACGTTACTATATGCTGGGTGCGAATAAGAACTCAACTTAGAATACGAATTAAGCAATTGAGTACTTCCAACGTAATCACCTAAATCTAATCCTTTTTCTTTAGCCGTTATTTTTACATAATCATAAGCACTATCATTTAAATCTAAATCCTGTGCTAAATACAACAATGATTTATAAGAGTTATCAGTTGATATAAAATAATCAGAAAAATTCTCCTTTATATTTCCTGCATTTTGAGCCATTCCAAAAACAGACTCTTTAAGAAGAGACATCATTAAATTTTCTAATGTTTCGCTTTCACCTACAAGATAGATGGCTAAAGCTAGTGGAATAATTTCGCTATAATCATAAACATTTTTTGTTTTATCTAAAACAGAGGAGCTATTTAGTAAACTATGATCTGCAAAACCTGTTCCTTCATGAGGCGTATTAAAAAAAATAACATTGTCTATTTCCCCTTGATATTCTTTGCTTTGAATATATTCACGAACTGCTAAACCTGCTGAACCTTCGGCTATAATAATGAATTTACTTGGTGGTGTTAAAGAATCTTTGGATGTTTTATTTTTTGACCACTTTTGTATTGCTTTATTAAAAACGGAATTAGCTCCCTTAAAAAGAGAATCAATTGCTTCAAAAGGTGCTATTGAAGCATCATAAGAATAACAATAAACTGAATTAGAATCCTTATAAAACGATTGTTCCTTTAAAAACTTATTTACTTGTAAATTTTCCCACGAAACAGATGAATTTATATCACATAACCCAGATGCGTCTAACAAAATCGCTATTGTTGACTGTGAAGGGTTAACCACAGTTCCAAAGCTAAATACTACCAATACGAACAAACAGAATAATGTTTTCTGCATTTTAAATCCAAAAAGTATAGGAAACTTAGCTTTCCTATACTTTTATTTATTAATCCTTAATGCAACGGATAGAAAGATACTCTCCTGTGTAATACGGCAATTCTCTAGCTCCTAAATTCTCCGATTCAATATGAAAGCCAAGCATTTTATAATCTTCATTTAAATCACGACTATTTGCCCACAATAAAGCAACGAAACCATCTCTTTTATTTGTAGCTCCTAATTTATTATTATGCATTGATTGTACCGGTATCGGCACCAAACTAAAGCCACAATCATCTGTTCCATTTGAAAGTTCTCCAGGGTTTAACGGAGTCCAACCTGACGTTGCTTTTAGTCGAATACCAGCACTGTCTTCGCCACCAACACTTTCAAAAAGTTTGGTCCATTCTTCTCTTGTGGGTAAATGCCAACCTGATGGACAAGCTTTTAATGCAGGTTCTATACCATAAATACGCCCCTTTGTACAGACTTCTTCTGTTTCAATAGCACAAGGTGAACCATCATCAAAAGAAAGGTTTTCTGCCATCCAAACTTGGTCTCCAATAGTTGTGTATTTATATACTTGACCATCACGGTCATCTGTAAATGTTCCACGAGCACTTTCTGGGCAAACATCTGCAGCATTAAAAGAATCATCTGCCGAAGAGCTATCAGAACAGGAGAGAAAGAATGTAGCAAAAGAAACAGCACAAATCACAAGGGGAAATTTTTTATAAGTCATATTAATTCCTTAAAATAAAAGTCCGTTGGAAAATATAATTTTTTCCAATTTCTCCATTAAAAACACATTAGTAATTATAAAAATTAGTAGGAAAAAGTATCTTGCCAACAAATGATATGTCCCCAAAAGTTGAACTCAACTTTTGGGGTGCAGTCACTAGCTGGTGGCTTTCGTTTATACAAAGCAACCCGCCGGCGTTCGCCGGCGGGAAGTATACGTTTAAAATTTGCTAAGAATTAGAAACTAAAGACAGTTTCAAGGCCAAATTTAAGGTTTGTATCGTCTTCGTTATCACCCATAGCAATGCCGACCATACCAAATGCAGTAAGTTCGAGATTTTCTACTGGAGAAATATACACACGACCACCAACATCAAGAGTTTCTTGAGTTGAATCATCGTCATCAAGAGTATTGGTATGGTATTCTACAGGAATTCCGAGCTTGATGAATTCAGCCAACTTGAGAGCTGGTTCTGCATACAAGAAGAAATATTCTGGAATTTCACCGCTATAAAGGTCCAAATTACCGGCATCGCCTTCGTCAATAAATGCATAGAAAGCTGTTGTTTTAATCTGGAACATAGCCACTTCAAAGCTTGGTTCTGCCAAAACAGTGTGAGCTGTTGAAGTCCAATCTTGGCCCTTAACCATATCTTCATCGTCCATGAGATAATCCGCATGGAATCCATAAACTGCACGGAAAGCAAAACCGCCAATGGAAACACCGGCATCTACACCTGCATGCAATTCATTGTGTTGTAATGTCTGGTAGCTCTTATAATCGAAATATGGGCGCAAATGTTGACCCGCATAATCAAATTCATAAGCGACATGAGCATCATAGTTTTTACCAGATTCTTCTACGCAATTGTCGTCAGCGTAACAAATTCCACGAGTATCGTTTTCGCCACGACCAAAGCCAAATCCGAGTTCCAAACCAGCAAGAGTAATTTGAATACCACGAATATCATGTTCTTTCATACCTGCTGCATTGTAAGCAGGATCATCATAACCATAATAAGACTTGAATGCGCCTTCAGAGAAAGTCAAATCACCGACTTTAACATTGAAGAAATCAGCTGGTTTATATTGGATATAAGCTCCATTATAAATTGCTGCTGGAGAAGCAGATTCACCATCAGCTTCTAAACCAACAAATGCAGACCACTTATCATTGAATTGAACATCAACATTCAAATCAAAGGTCGATGCATAAGAATGATTCAAATCGGCATCGTTAATAACGTCACCGGTATAAACGTCAAATTCTACTTCACCAGAGAAATTAACTTTCATTTCTGCTTTAGATGTTGCTTCATTCATGCTGGCCTTGAGTAAATCAAGTGCATTTCCGGCAGCTGCAGAAACTTCGCCCTTATCTTCTGTTTTTGGAGCGTTTTCAGCGGTTTTTGTTTCTTCTGCCTTCTTTGCTTCTTCTGCTGGCTTAGCAGTTTCTGCCTTTGGAGTTTCAGCTACTGGCTTTGCTTCTTCAACCTTCTTAGCTTCTTCTGCTGGCTTAGCAGTTTCTGCCTTTGGAGCTTCGGCTACTGGCTTTGCTTCTTCAACTTTTTTTGCTTCTGCTGCTGGCTTAGCGGCTTCTGCCTTTGGAGCTTCGGCTACTGGCTTTGCTTCTTCAACTTTTTTTGCTTCTGCTGCTGGCTTAGCGGCTTCTGCCTTTGGGGCTTCGGCTACTGGCTTTGCTTCTTCAACTTTTTTTGTTTCTGCTGCTGGCTTAGCGGCTTCTGCCTTTGGGGCTTCAGCTACTGGCTTTGCAGGTTGTTCTGCTGGCTTTGCTGCAGGAGCTGTAGCCTGTGCAAAAACACTAGCAGCCGCAAAGCTTAAAAGCATTGCAGAAAATTTCATTTTTTTCATATTTTCTCCTTTAGAGTTTTTTTGTTTGAATTTGGCATGTCAAAACATAATTAAATTAGTGCGTTTTATCACATTTTTCTTACTAATTTAGGAGTGAATGTTTGTTTTTTTACGATATTTACTTTTGAAAATTCATTTTATCCACACAATAAAACTCTCTTTTACATTGTAAATATTTTTAAATATTACAAATCGATATAACTTTCTTTAATAAAAAACACCAATTTTTCTCGTTTTTATTTTTGCATACCTATAAAAAAGTTCTATTTAAAATTTTTGTAAGATAAAGACATTTTTTTAATGATATATTTCTTCAAAATTGTTCTTTTAGGTATTTTATGATTTTTTTTAAAATGCAAAAAAACTTTATTATTTTGTGTTTCTTTTTAACCACTTTAGCCTATTCTGCTGAAATGGTAAAACAAGATTTAGATTATACTGATCATATCCAAACATTTTATAACCCAGATAGAGGATTTTATGTTCCTCAAGTAATTCATTTTAAACCAACTGGGGCAAGTGCTAACCCTTGGAATCGCTTTTTACACTTACGGGCTGAAATTTCAGAATTTTCTAGCAATGCGGTGTGGGATACTTGCGCAACATGTCATGGCACAACACAAGATTTAACAACTGCTATGCTAGATTCTCTCAGAGCTTTTTTAGATAAAATCCGAAAAAAAAATGGGACAGTTGTTTTGCGTTTTTGCTACGACCCTTGGTTTGAAGGGAAATCCAACATGGAACCCGAACAAGAAGTTATTCTAAGACATGTCCGACAGCTTTCAAAAGTTTATTCTGAATACAACGATGTAATTACTTTTGTGGAACTTGGAATGTATGGCCCTTATGGAGAAAATCACTCTAGTAAAATCGCCACAACAGAAAATTCTGGCTACGCTCTGCGTGAAATGATATTAAATACATCAAAAGATGTAGATATTGGAGCAAGAACAGCTCCTGTTGTCGCAAGAGCCTTTGGTTTTTCTCCGACAACAGTTTTAGATACACTTTCTAAGGAGCCTCTTGAATTAGGCGATACTCTCGCTTGGAATTATGGCGTCTCTTTTGACATAAACCACCCTTATTTCAAACAAAAGGCCGATTCCATTGGCGAAGATATTTTTCGTGTAGGTCTTTTTAACGATGGTTATCTTGGAACAGAATACGATTATGGAACTTGGGGGGCCGATTGTAAAACAAGTATTTGCCGGGACCGCGGAACAGACTGGCTTGAAAAATATGGTAAACATGTTCCTTATGGAGGTGAAGCTCTCACAACCGCTTCTGGATACAAAAAGATAAACACTCCTGCGTTCCTTGCTTACGAAGGCTTTCGTACTCACACCAGTTATTTAAATATCCAATGGAATTACAATTTAATCAATGAATGGAAAGAAACCCCTTTTAATCCAAGACATGATATAGATTCCGCATATAAATCCTATGAAAGAAATGATACTCTTTTTAATAGTGGTTTTAAATTTATTGAAGACCATTTAGGGTATCGTTATGTATTAAAAGAATCTAATATGTTTGATTCTCTTGGGACCGGAAGTCTTTTAAAAATCAAATTAAAAATTCAAAATGTCGGCTTTGGAAACATGACAAAAAAACGCCCTGTTACCATAATGTTGCGTTCTCACCAGATGGTTGATTCTTCGTTTACATTAAATGATAAAACTATGGATACACTTGTTTACGCCAAACGCCTAGAACTCAAACTAGAAAATGATTTTGACCCACAAACCATATATTCAAGAACTATGACAAAAGACACTATCATTACATTCGATGGGACAAATGAATTTGAAATTGCAACAAAACTTCCTGAAAATTTACCAGATGACTCTTATGATGTCTTTTTACGTATTTCTCAATATGGGAACTGGCCAAACGATAAAAACTATTCTACAATCCGTTTTGCAAATGATTCAACTTATTTTGATAATGTAACGGGTGCTAATTTTATCGGTAGTTTTGTGCTAAGTAAAAAAGCACCTGTTATTTCAGGAATACCTAAAGAAAAAATTCCCCAATCTAATTTTAAATTTTATATCCACAACAAGAATCTCTATATAAATAACGCTACTTCTATCGAAATATTCAATATAAAAGGCGTTCTTTTACATTCTCAAAAACTTTCTTTAAAACAATCAGTAATCGCTTTAAACTCTTTTCCTAAAGGTTTGTTGGTCGTAAAAATCTATAATCAAAACAAAAGCGTCTCTCAAATTTTCAGAAATCAATAAATACCACAAAAAATAAATGAATAAACTGACTTAACAAATGTTTATTCTGTTTTATTTTTTTAAATTTGCTGAAAGATTTTTGAGGTTTTTATGATTGGCAACTTTTTTTCTACTTATTGGCCTGTTTTAGTCATCCTTTTGGTGGTGGTTGTAGTCCTTGCTATTTTCCGCGCCGTTCGTCGTTTTTTAAAAGAAGGTGGTGGAGCATTCCGTTTAGAAACGGCGCGCAAATGTTCTGAACCTAATATGTTATTCTTAACACAATGTTCAAAAGCTGTTCTCGCTGATGCCGATATTGTTTGCAAATACAAAGGTGAATTTGTTACACCAACAAAAGATGATATGCGCATTTTGCGTTCGGCTGTTAAAAAGAAATACCAATGCATGCCGTTTCTTGTTCCAAATACAGAATTTGTGGCTTACTTCTTCTGCAAGTCAGAAGCAGGCTTTAAACGCCGCATGAGTAACTTACTGCCAAATGACAAACGCAAAAGTCATAAATGGCCTTATAACGATGTAGAAACTGGTAAAAAATTAAAATACTCAATGGATTCTTAAGAGTCTTTTAAAATTCACGCCATGTCTGGTGGATTTTCTCATTTAGCGCTTTCTAGATTCATCCCCGATTTAGAGAAAGCGCTTTTTTCAAATAAAAACATTTTACTTTCTGCACCAACAGGTAGTGGAAAATCCCTGTATTTTCCCTATTTTCTTTCAGAACGTTTTTCTGGTAAAATTGTCATTCTTGAACCAAGGCGTTTAGTAGCTAAAGAACTTGCCCGCTATATGGCAAAATGTCTTGGAGAACCTTGCGGTAAAACGGTCGGTTATAAATTTCGATTAGAGCAATGTAAAAGCGAACAGACAAGAATCATTTTTCAAACTTATGGCAATTACCTTCAAGAAATTCTACACCACGAAGAAAATGCGGATTGGATTTTGTTTGATGAATTTCACGAGCGCAAAGCCGAAATGGATTTATTGCTTGCCTATTACGTTCAAAAGCAAAAACAAAATTCTCATTTGCGCCAGGCTGTTATGTCAGCAAAATTAAATAGCACGCCTATTGCTGAATTTTTAAACACAAAACTTCTAGAAACGGGTATTCCGCTCTACCCTGTTCAAATTATTCATCAATCTTCTACACAAAAAAAATCTATTGAAGACTCTATTTGTCAGGCGCTTAGAACTTTGAAAATAAATGGTATCTGGAAAACCACTCTTGTTTTTCTTCCTGGAAAAACCGAAATAAAAAAAGCAAAAGAAACCGTAGAAGAATCTTTTGGAAAAGCAATTGAAACTTTTGAACTTTATAGCGGTCAATCCGATGAAATACAAGAAAAAATTTTCACTCCTTCTGAAAGCCCTCGAGTTATTTTTACAACCAATATCGCAGAAACTTCTTTGACCATTCCTGATGTAAGTGGTGTAATTGATTCTGGTTATGAACGCCTTCTTGAACATTCTAAAGATTCAAATATCCCTGTTTTACGGATTTCTAGAATCACTTTACAAAACGCAATACAACGCACTGGTCGTGCAGGCCGTTTAGAACAAGGAACTTGTATTCGTTTATGGAGTAAAGAAGAAGAAAAGTCATTTCAAGAAAATATTATTCCAGAAATTTTACGAATAAACCCACAAGAATTTCTTCTAAAAAAAATAGCTCTTGCAGAAAAACTTTCCATAAAAGCAAGCGAAATGCTATTGCTTACAGAAATTCCAAAAGAGAAAAAAGATTCTTGTCTATTTATTTTAGAAAAGTTGGGTTTTATCAAACAAGAAACCCTGACTGAATTAGGAAAGGAAGCTTTAGAAGTGCCTCTTGAAAACATTAAATTGCTTGAAGTATTTCTAAAAGTCCGTTCGCAAAACCCGTTGTTTATTGCAATGTTAGCCTGGTTAGATGCAGGCAATGAATTTTTCTTCCGTTCCAAAGAAACTTTTTCGTTAAAAAATTTAGCCGAAACATCAGTGGAAAATTCTAAAAGCGTTCCACGTGAAGTTGAATATACTTTTCGAAAACTTTTAAAGTTGGCTCAAAACAAAAATTTTAAAAACCATTTTACAGAAGATATTCCTAAAACAATGCTTGCATTTTTCCCGGAAAATCTAGCCATTCGTAATGGTGAATCATTTAAATTAGAAGACAAACAAATGTTGCGGTTAAAAATTGAAGCAACAAATGCAATTCTCGCTTTTGCACTTGTGCGAACTGGCAATATAAATTCTTCAGAATTACGAACGGGCGCTTATTTAGAAATTCCTGAATCTCTTATTTATACTAAAGAAGATTCTGTTCACTACGAATTACTGTGGCAAAATTCAAAAGAACGCTTTATAGGGATAGCTGTCAGAGAAAGTCAAGGAAAAGAAATTGCCCGAACAGAAATAATTCCGCAAGAAACTGATGAACGCACAAGAAAAGAGCTTGCCTCTCTTTGTAGTTCTTATTGGAAAGAAAAAAGTTCTAAAGAAAACCTTTCTCACCTGTGGTTATCGGCAGAAAACCAAATTCTATTTTGCAAAATGAAGTTAGCTGCCAGATATTTCCCTGAATACAATCTTCCTTTATGGAATGATGAAGATATGGATTTAATTGCAGAGGTCTTTTTTGATTCAGTTTTTTTAAAGAAAGATCTTACACCAGAACGTTACCGAAATATTATTGAAGATTATTTTGGAAAATCAATGATTTCTTGGTTGCATAAAAATTTCCCGGATAACACTACCCTTTCAAATGGTAAACGAGCAAAGTACATATACCAGGAAGACATTGTAGAAATTTCTGCTAGACTTGGCGATTTTATGGGTATGCATGGGAAACATTTCATTGCTGAAAATAAAATTCCTGTCCGTTATGATATTTTAGCACCCAATTACCGGTCGGTTCAAAAGACCTGGGATTTAGATAGTTTCTGGGTAAACACTTACCCAGAAATCAGAAAAGAACTCAGAGGGCGCTACCCCAAACACCCCTGGCCAGAAAAAATTCTTTGAAAATTTATTTTCCAAAACTATAACGAATTTCTTGAATTCTAAATGCAAGATCTTCATTATTTTCTAGCATAGTCATTACAGAATTGCAACTTGCTATTACAGTAGAATAATTGCGACCAAAAAAATCACCTATTGTTTGCAAAGATTCGCCCGTATCTTCTCTACAAATGAACATGGCTATCTTTCGTACAAACGAAATTTTTTCGATACGAGAAGGAGACAATAAAGATTCACACTCAACACCATACGCTGCAGCAGTTGCTGCTGTTATCGCTTCTAGCGTTCTACCCGATTGGCCAGGCAATAAAAACAACCGCACCGAATTTAAAGTAAGCGTTTTACACTGCAATTCATATTCCGCTTGTAAACGCTTGATTTTCCCGATTAATGTCCGGAAATTATCAACAGCTGGTGTTGCAATCCAACGGCAAATTTCATGGCGTTCTTTTTCTAAAAACGGGAATTCAAGCGTTGCACGTTCAACAACACCTAAACGCGTTTTTGAATCAGGCATTTCTAATTTCAAAGCCATACATTCTTCTAGACGGTTCAGAAATTTTGCTTTAAAATACCTCTGGTCCATTTCTGTCGGGAGTCTATCACTTGAAAAGACAGTCTGTCTACCATGAAGTCTACGACGTTCAATAACATTCAACAGAGCTAATTGTACACCACTTCTTTTGGCTAAAAACTGCACATCATCTAATAATAAAAGATCTACTTGTTCATAAGTTTCTCTAAAATCATTTTCCGCTGCTTCTTTACTTTTAGCATTTCCTTCAAAACATTTAATAAAATCTTCTAAAAAACGAATCCCAGAAGTGTATTTTACACTAACATTTCTTTTGGATTCTTTTATTGCATAAGCCATTGCTTGTAGCAAGTGCGTTTTACCCAAACCCGATTTGCCATAAATATAAAGCAATAGAGCATCAGAACGACATGGTTCTTCTGCCACTTTTTTACACATCAAAAATGCTTCGCGATTACAAACGCCTTCCACAAAATTCTGGAATGTATTTTCAGCATAGCCAGAAAATTCATATTGTTTTTTCTGAACGAAATGTTCTTTTCGTTTAATCTGGACTTGCGATAAAGCAATACTTGGAACTTGCAAAAATTGGCGTTCATTCTGAGCTATTTTAAAAGTTAATTTCTCTATTGTAGAATCAATTGAAACAAGAGCATCTAAAATACGTTTTGAAAAATGTTTTTCAGCCCAATCACGCGTAAATGTATTTTGAGCTTCTAGAACACAAATGCCATTTTCAACACCAACAAACTGTAAAGTTTTCACAAAATTAATTTCATTGTTCGTAGTAAGGCTAGAAGAACTCAATACAGAAATAACAGTCTCCCAAAGAGAGCTTACAGAACGTTCAGCACAAGAATCTATAAAAGTCAAAATACACCCAATTTTAAAGTCAGAATTTTTCGTTCCAAATTTAAATCAAGAGACTCAAGATTTCCCCTGAATTCTGCTTTTTTTTAAGATTTTGGCTTTTTTTGCTTAAAACCGCAATAAAAAAACAACCAACGATTAAACACTTTTAATAACCAAAGTATTAAGAAACTAATTACTTGTTTATTACAAGGATGTGTACCATTTATTAACAACTTTTTTTGCAAAAATACTTGACAAAAAAAACATATTCCTTTATAAAGCAAATTATTAAGTTTAATAACAACTTAATGTTTCAAAAAAACACTAGGAATAAACAGTTTTAAAAATCTCTTAAAAAATGGCAGCGAAAAACTTGCCAATTCAGGAAACCGTTTTAACGCTTCTTTGGGATTTGAGTAAGCAAGAACTGAAAACCAATGTGATTTCCAGATATTCAAAGCTTTTTTGTACAAAGGATGGCTCTGGTAACGCTCTAATACCCGTATAAAAGTCCCATACATTAATGTGTTATCTAAAGACATATTTTTACCATGTTCTCGGTAATAACAACAAACAGTAGATAATACGGGCAAGGAACCATATTTTTCTAACATAGAAAGCCAAAGCGGAAAATCTTCAAATGGAAATTCTTGGTCATACCCACCATTTGCTTTAAATTCTTCTAAGCGAATCATTTCAGTACAACCATGAAGTTCTTTTTTCCCTAAGAAAAATTCGTCAAAAGAAACTTCCGGAATAGAACGGAGGTACCTAGGATCTGGCATAAGAGCCCGATTTCCATCTTTATCCATTTTCACAATTTGGCCAAAACACGCTATTTTTTCAGGGTGTGCCGTTAAGTAATCCGCTTGGGCTTTTAAACGCCCCATTGGCATTATATCATCAGAAGCAAATGTGCAAAAAAAGGTCCCTTTGGCTAAACCTATAAGCTCTGAAAGGGTTGCCATTACACCTTTATTTTCCCGATGCTTATAAACAAATCCTAATTCTTGTGCAAGTTTTTCTAATATTTCTGGCGACGAATCTCTGCTTCCATCATCTATTACAATTAATTCAAAAGAAACGCCTTTCTGAGACATTACTGAACGCACAGAAGCTTCGATATAAGCTTCATGATTATAACTTGCAAGCAATACCGATACTAAAGGGGTTTCCATGAAATTTTCCTAACAAATAAAAGCGCGGCTATAAAATACAAAAGATTTTCAATCGCATAAGTAATTACTGGCGAATAAGCTCCAAGTTTAAAAAGTAAGCCCCAGGTACAACAAACAAAAAATACCTGAAAAAATATTTCTAAAAAAAGAAATTTCTTTGTTTCCCTTTTAGCCATCAAAACCATTCCACAGCACCATCCGCCCGCATGAAAAAAATCCCCTAATAATTGCCAAGGGAGTAAATGAGAGGCTTCAGAAAATGACTCTGAAAGAAAAAACAAAACCGTTTCTTGCTTAAAAAAATACAGACATAACGTAACAATTCCGGCTATTCCTAAAACTCGTAATAATAAAGGATAAAATATTTTAGAGAACTCTTTTTCTGAAAGCTTTTCTGAAATTTTAGGTAAAAGAATAATTCCTAAAATCGAAGAAATCCCTACATTAAAAAAATCAGATATTTTAGAAACGCCTTGCCAAAGCCCTGCTATTTCCAATCCTTGAGAAAAATGTAACATTTGACGCACTAACGTTAAAACAACCGGGGTTAAAAGCATTGGAACCAAACCCATTGCCACAAAAGGCAACCAAACTTTTTTATTCTCAGCCAAACGCGCAGAAGCACTTTTTAAAAGAGAAAAAGAAAAACCGGCACGAGAAGCTATTGGTATAGCGATTGCCACAGAAAGTATCGATTGAGTAGCAATAATTGAAAGGAGAGAAAGTGATTTTGTATAAACTAAAATAATTACCCAAAGCGTTTGTATTGCACTAATAGACAACGCTATTATTGCATAACGATGGTAACGCTCTAAACCATTCATTACAGATAAACAAATTGATGCTATGTTTGTCGCCGCAATTCCTGGGAGAGCAAATAAAATTGCTGCTTGGATATTTCTGCGAGGCATTCCTGGAAACATTTCTTCAAGCGGCGCGATAAAAAGAAAAACAACAGCAACAACCACTAAAACAAACATTCCAAAAATATTTAAGCGCAAACCGCCACGCCAAATACCATGCAAAGCTTTTTCATTTTTATACCTAGCCGTTAAACTAACCCAGCCATTCTGGAGAGCAAGTGATGACATGCCCTGCCCAATAGAAATAAAATTTTGAAATTGCCCGACACACGCAAATACAGATGGGCCAAAAACAACTGCTAAAAATTTATGCAATACAAAAGAACAAACTGTTCTAAATAAAGTAATAAAAGCCGATCCGCAAAATAATTTCCAAAAAGACTTCAAAGTAAACCCCTAAAGAGATGGAGAAAATGAATTAACGGCATCTACCACTTGTAAAATTTCTGATTCTTCCATTACTGGGAACAGTGGCAAGCTCAAAGTTTCTTGGGATTGTTTTTCAGCAATAGGAAACTCTCCAAAATGACAATCGATAAAAGCCCCTTGCAAATGCGGCGGTAAGGGATAATGGACTAAAGTTTCAATGCCTAATTTTTGTAAATGTTCTTGTAATTCATTTCGATACTTTGTATGTACTGCAAAAATATGAAATACATGTTCATCTGTATTGTCAACACAAGGTAATTTCAAATACGGATTGTTTATTTTTTCACTATAAATTTTGGCAATTTCTATACGACGATGATTATCTTGTTCTAGGCGTTTTAATTTTAATGATAAAATCGCGGCTTGAATTTCATCTAATCTTGAATTTTCTCCAGCAAGTTCATGAACATACTTTTGTGAAGAACCATAATTCCCCATTTTACGAACAGTATCAGCTAATTTAGAATCTGAAGTAACAACAGCGCCAGCGTCGCCCAAAGCACCCAGATTTTTTGTTGGGTAAAAACTAAAAGCGCTTGCGTTGCCAAAAGACCCTGCTTTACGCCCATTTCGAGAGGCCCCGTGTGCTTGAGCGGCATCTTCAATTAACACAAAATTCTTTTCTTTTGAAAACTTTTCAAATTTTTCCATTTCGGCCAAAAGCCCATACAAATGCACAACTATAACGGCTTTTATATTTTCATTCCAAGCTAAACGCAATTTTTCTACTGTTAAAAGAGAAGAATTTTCATCGACATCAACCGGGTAAGGTTCTAGCCCTGCATCTTTTACAGCAAGCCATGTAGCAATAAATGTATTCGCCGGCACAGCAACCTTGTCGTTTTTTTTCAAAATTCCAAGCGCAATATAAGATTTTAAAATCAAAGAAAGAGCGTCTAAACCATTCCCCACACCAATACAATATTTCACACCACAAAAATCAGCGAATTCTTTTTCAAATGAAATGTTCTGCTTTCCTCGTATAAACCAGCCGGATTTAAAAACAGAAGAAAAAACATCCTGAGCAGAAGCAGTATAAACAGCATTTATTCTATCAAGCGGATAATAAGGAATTTTACGCATATAAGGAAATTAGAAAAATGAGAAAAGATAAAGGTGAAATAAAAGTTTTTTTAACTGAATTTTTCTAACATTATTATATGCTTGAAATTTTGCCTTACTCTCCAGAACAAAATAAACGTTTTGATTCTTTTGTTTTAAATGATTCCATAAACGGGACCTTTTTGCAAACGCAAAATTTCTTAGAATACCACCCAAAAGACCGTTTCCAGGACGCTTCTTTATTTTGTCACAATAGCGGTACTCTTTGTGCTGTCATTCCCGGTGCTAAAATCGGAAATGAATTTATATCACACCCTGGTTCTACTTTTGGTGGGCCAGTTATTTCTTTAAATTGTTATTCTGGGAAAAGAATTTTTGACATTTTAAAAACATTTGACCATTATTTTTCAGAAAATTATAAAAGTGTCAAATTAAAAATCACTCCAGCATTATTTTCACAACAACCAACAGACCTTTTAGAATATGCATTAGAACGACTGGGTTACCAAAGGCACACAGAACTCAGTTCTTACATTCCTTTGAAAAAAGAAACTGACCCAATAGAATTCTGTAATAAAGAATGCCGCCGGATTATTCGAAAAATTGATGCAGAAACTTTAGAATACAGAGACTTTAAAACTACTGAAGATTTTGAACATTTTTTCCATTTTTTAAAAATATCTAAAGCCAAATATGGTATTTCTCCAGTACATACTTTAGATGAATTACTGGATTTTAAGAAAAACCGAATTCCTGATAACATCAGATTCCGCGGGCTTTGGCAAAACGGCATTTTTGTTGCCGCCATTATGTTTTTCGTTTTTCCAAAAACAAATTGTATTCACGCCCAATACATTGCCACAAACCCAGATTTTTCTACACTCCAGCCCGGCACTGCTATTTACATTCACACCATAAGAGAAGCCGCACAAGAAGGATTCCAGAATATTTCTTTTGGAATTTCTACAGAAAACCATGGTGAATATTTAAATCAGAATCTTTTACATTTCAAAGAATCTTTTGGTGCCAAACATTCTGTCAATGCTTTCTATACCAAAAATTTCTAATTCGATTTTCTTAAAACCAAAAATGCATATTCAAAAGAACCTGGATCTTCTTCCAAGTAAATTTTACCAACTGTTCCCGGGTGCAAACGGTCAGCCTTTTCTCCACGGAAGTTTTCAACGTATTTGATTTTACATGGTTTCATTCCAGATGGACTCATCCATTCCAAAGTATCAGTTTCTGGAGAAAAAGCGTTTTTCACATCAACAACAAAAGCATCTCCCTCTTTACCAGAAACAAGACCTGCCACACAACCTACTTCTGAATGAACCTGTGTTGATTCATAATTCTGCGGGAGTTTATCACCATAACCAAATCCTAACATACGGCCACGACTATCTGTTAAAGAAATGGCATCAAAAGCTTTTTCTGGGACATCGCCACCAGCTAAAACTGAATCTATTGCTTGTCTATACGCCGAAACTACTTGGCTTAAATAATAAACTGAACGCGTTCTACCTTCTATTTTAAAAGAAGCAATACCAGCATTTACCAGATCTTTTAAAAGCGGTAAAGCACAAAGATCGCGGCTGCTCATAAAATAAGTTCCCCACCTATCTTCATCTAAAGCAATAGGTGCTAATTCCGGTTTATCAGGGCGCGATAAGAAAAAATCTCCAACATGTTCTCTATAGCCATCTGACTGAACATCCTGATTTGCATAAAGTGCATAAGGCATACGACAGGAGTTATTGCAGATACCTTGGTTTGCATCACGATGCGAAACCCAATTACTTAACATACAACGCCCAGACATAGACATACAAATATTACCATGTACAAAAACTTCTAATTCTAAATCTGGCAAACGTTCTTGTATTTCAAGAACTTCTTTTAACGAAAGTTCCCGAGAAAGGATTATTCGCTTTACCCCAAGGTCAGCCCAAAAAGCAGCCGTTAACCAATTTGTTGTATTCGCCTGCACCGAAAGATGCACTTCCATTTCTGGTATTTCTTTTCGTAAAAAACCAACCACACCAGGGTCTGCGACAATAACCGCATCTGGGCCTAAAGCCGCTGCTTCTAAAAGTGTTTTACAAAATGGCTCGACTTTCCCATTACGAGCGATGACATTACTTGTCAGATAAAATTTTTTGCCTTGTTCTCGACAAATGGCAATGCCTTCTGCTATATCATCTAACGACCGAAATCCATTTTCTCTTGCTCTTAAAGAAAATGCAGGTTGCCCAGCATAAACAGCATCAGCACCATAGGCCAAAGCATAACGCAAACGATTTAAATCTCCAGCAGGAGCAAGCAATTCAGGTTTTCTTACCATTTAAAACCAAGCCTCGTGTAGAATTTACGGTCATCAATAAAAGTCCATTCCAAAGCAAAGAAGGTATACTGCCCTTCATAAGCAAGTGAAGGTGTTATTGAATATTGCATCTTTGCACCTTCTAAAAATGATTTAGGGTATTTCATGTGATTATTAGGAGTTGTATCATTCAAAGCACTCCCATAATCAGTACCTTTCCAGAACCAGGTTTGTCTGAGTCCAACATTCCAGTGTTTATTCAATCTTCCATATAAAAGCCAATCTATAGTCTGGCTATTAGGTCCCCCTTGGTTTCCAAGAGGTTTTCCTAAATGAGCTAACTGAGCTGTATTTTCAATAAAATGAGTATAGACATAAGGTTCAACTCTTGCATATTCTGCTAAAGTACCCACTTCTAAAAAATGTTTTCCAATTTGAAAGTCCTTACCAAATTGCAAACCACCAAGAAACGCCCATTTTGCTTCGGCATTATCATTTCGAATCAAGCTTATCGGACTTTCCATATCATCTAAGAAAAATTCTGTATAAAGACGAAACATTTCAAGAAAACGATAGTTTGCATCAAAAGAGAGGGCTCCATTATTGCTGTTTTCTGAAAAGTTTCCTTTTTCCATGAAAAGTGGAACAATCGGAACAAAAAGCCAAACATTATTATTATCATAAACAGACTGAATTTCACTTATCCCAAGTGTCAGATTTCCTAAATCTAACTCGTAACGATGACCATACAAATGACGTTGGTCTTTGTTTTTCATGCTCATACTATTTTTATAAATCCGCAAATCACCATAAAAAGAAATTACAGAAAGTGGACCAACCTGCAATTCAAACGTGAGCGAATTAAATGGCAATGCAAATTGGTTTAAAGTCAAGTTATTATAATAACCTGGTCCCCAATGCATAACATCTCGACCAAAATCCAAGCGACCAAAGCCCATATTCAACGCTAAATGCCCACGATACCTTGCATAGCTTGCGTATTCTACTCCAGAATTATCTTCTTCTTTTTGAAATTCAACAAATTCGCCATCAAAAGAAGACGGACGTTCAGCACTATGACTTTCGACATAAATTCTTGCATCAAGCATAAATTCAAGAGAATCGATAAAGCCTCTCAGATAAACGCCACCATCTGCCGCCGGGAAAATCGTATCACGAATAGCTTCGCCACCGCGATAATCCAAACCACCAATCAAACTTGCAGCAATAGAAGATTTGGGGTGAGAAAATTTTAAAAGAGCATCTTTTTCTTCTTCATTATAGTTACGTCGCCAGGCGGAATCTCTTTGTGGAAAATAAAAGCGTTGCCGATAATCTGTTGTTGTAAATTTATGGAATTCAAACAACAACGGAGAAGCTTCCAAAGTTTTCAAATTACGGCTACGTTCTCCTGCTAATACCGGAGAAGCATTAAGTGATGAAACAGAAAATAACACCAACAAAAACAAATAAATCATTTTCTTCATTGGATACAAAATAGCAAAATATCAATCACCATTTTTTGAAAAGCTCTTCATTATTCACAAAAAAACATGCTATCAATCATCGTTTTTTTTAAAAGACCTTTGAAAAGACATTCAAATAAAATCAAAATATTAATTTTCTGCCGTTGGGTGTTTATTCGTAATAAAAATGGTCAAAAAAAAGGAGAGAATTTATGACCTATTTTAAGAGATTATTCGCTTTTTCCATTTCTATTTTTATAATAGCCTGTGGAGACAATTCATCAACTTCATCGAGTACAGATTCTTGTTCTTTCGATGCAATAAGCAACACCTATTTTTGTAAAGATGAAAATGGCGATTATGCTTATGCTATTTTACCTGATGGAACAAAGCAAGAAATAACTACTCTACCAGAGTCACAACCAGATTCATTAAATGATTCTACAACCCAATTAACTTGTACAGACTTATTACCATCATTTACTTTAAACGGCATCCATTACTATGTAGAAAATGAAAAAACCTTTTATTTTGATGAATCTTGTAGCCAGATTTTCTTAACCGAAACAGAAGTTCCATCATTAGCTGACAATGCTTATTCTAGTCAAGAAATTATTTATTCCTCAAGCCAAACCGTTGCTATTTCTTCTAGCTCTGTAGCTATCACTTACAACCCAAATGGAGATGAAAAACAAATTATTTTTTCTAATGCGGGAATAGAAATAACGAATGATTCCTGTTTAGAAATTACAAGTACAACTGTAAAAATAACTTGTGCTGGACAATACTATTTAAGCGGAAACTCTGAGAATTTTCAAGTTATGGTTAGTGCAAATGACACAGACAAAGTTTATTTATACTTAAACAATCTCACGCTTTCAAGTACAGACGCACCTATCTATGTTCAAAATGCAGACAAGACATTCCTTATGCTCATTGATGGAACCACAAATACATTGGCTGATGCTTCTTCAAGAACAACAACTTATACAAAAACTGATGGAACGCTTGACACCACAAACGCTTGCATTTATTCCAAAGATGATTTGACATTTAAAGGAAACGGAAGTCTCATAATTTATGGGAATTACAAAAATGGGATTCAATCTTCTAACGACATTAAAATCAAAGATTTTCCACAAGTGACAATTACAGCTACCAATCATGGCATTAAAGGTAAAGGCTCTGTAGAAATTGAAGGCGGTAATTTCACAATAAACACAACAAATGGTGATGCAATCAAATCCGATGAAGGTGAAGACGAAGGCTATATCGCTGATAAAGGTTATGTACAAATTACTGGTGGTAACTTTAATATTACTGCAGGCGATGATGGCATTCAAGCATATAACTATGTATTCATTGCCGATTCTAATGCAGTTCCTTCTTTTGAAATTAAAACCGGAACAGGAGCTTCTGCACAAACAAATTCTGGTTCTATGGGAGGCTCGTGGGGCGGAACTTCGTCAACGACTACTGATTCTACTAGTCTGAAAGCGATTAAAGCCGACTCTTTGGTTCTTATTAATGCAGGAATCTTTTCTATCAATTCTGCTGATGACGCAATCCATTCTAACGGAACTGTTCGTATAAATGGTGGGGATATAACAATTGCCGCAACTGATGACGCAATACATGGCGATGTTTTATTCCAATTAAATGGTGGAAAAATTTCTGTTTCACAATGTTATGAAGGTTTTGAAGCTTATGAACTTGAAATAAATGGTGGAGAAACTTCCGTATCAGCAAGTGATGATGCTTGGAATGCTGCTGGTGGAACAGATAACACCTCTTCTGGCGATAGTTTCCGCCCTGGACAATCTAACTCAACAAGTTCTGGCGTTATCCATATCAAAGGTGGCTATCACTATGTCAAAACAGGCTCTGGAGATACAGATGGTATTGATTCCAATGGTGATATCAATATTACAGGTGGCGTTCTTGTAATTGAAGCTGGTGGCAATATCATTGATAATAATGGTTCTGTTAATTACACTGCAGGCATTCTACTTGGAATGGGAAAGCAAATTGAAGGCATTCCTTCTAGTGGCAATCCAAAATGTTTCAGTAGCTTGAGTGCCAATACTCGTTTCTCTGTTATGAGCAACGGAACGGTTCTTTCAACATTTACGGCAACACAATCTGCGTCAACTGGCATTTATGTAAATTCTACTACTGGTGATTTCTACACAGGTGGTACTTATTCTAACCCAACCATTGAAACATTCTTTGGGTATGGTGAAGGTGGTTCTCTTTCTGGCCAAAACCAATTAAGCGCCAATACTTGTTCTTCTTCAGGAATGGGTGGTTGGTAATTTTCCTTAATCTCAAAAGTTTAAAAAGTCTCAAATTTTAAAAAATTTGAGACTTTTTTCGTTTTTCTAGTAAAAAAAGCTTTTCTTTCGTAAATTCTCATTTAATTATGTCAACATTAGTCATATTATTTGTATTTTTTTGAAAATTATGAGGAATCTTATGAAAAAATTACTTCTTTTGTCTGCTGCATGTGCAGCAATGTTTTCTCTCTCAGCATGTAGTGAAGAGAGCAGTCCAAGCCGCGCAGAAGCTTGTGCAGAACTTTCTACAGATTGCTTAAAAGGAAAATGGTCTGTAGCATCTCTTGAAGGGACTAGCGTTAGTTTTGCAGGTACCGGGACTCTCAAATTTACAGGTTCTGAATTTTCATACACTCCGGCCATTGCAGATTTAGCTCATACTTATTGCCCAGGTACAGAACTTGAAGGCACTTATGACATTATTTCTCCGACCCAAATTAAACTGACGGTTGGTGGCATTCGTCTTTACGACTGTTTCATTGGAAAAAAAGAAATTATTGTTAATGCTACAGCTTCAGAAAACGAACTCCGTTTGACAGGAATAGAACAATCTCCATTTGTTCCTAATGACGAAGCGGCTGTGACAGAAGTTTACTCAAGACTTTAATTGCTTTCCACTTTTATGTTAAAAACAACTCCCGCACGTTCCGTGCGGGAGTTGTTTTTATGCAAAAAAAATTAATGCTTAGAATGGCAATGGGAATGATCGTGATGTGAAAGAACACGATGCCCAACAACACCATGCGCAATAAGGTCGATTTCACACCCATACGCTTCATGCAAAGATTCTCCGGTAAGACCATTACCCGGGTGATAATGCACACAACGATTCACGCATAAAACACTTTTCACATATTTTGAAATAGCCATCAAATCATGACTCACCAAAACAATAGTCATATCTTGATTCAATGTAGCCAAAAGTTTAAACAAATTTGCTTGGCCTTGCGCATCCATATTACTGGATGGTTCATCTAAAAAAAGTATCTTCGGCTTACAAGCTAAAGCTCTTGCAATTAAAACTTTTTGCCGTTCTCCCCCAGAAAGTTCCCCTAATCGTTTATCAGCAAAATCCTGAATTCCAACTTTTTCTAAAAGAAGTTTTAATTCCGAAGAAAGCACTTTCCCTTTAACAAATCCAGTCGCTACACATTGAGTCACTGTTATCGGGAATTCCAAATTAGCATTTGTATTTTGTGGAACATAACCAACAGGAATTTTGCGACAAGGAACATTTTCTCCAAAAATTTGCACCGTTCCTGTTTCTGGTTTCAACAGACCAAGAAGCAATTTTAAAAGAGTTGTTTTTCCGCCTCCGTTTGGCCCAATCAAAGCTAACAAATCTCCTTCAGGGATAGAAAACGAAGTGTTTTCAATAATGGTTGAACGAGAATACCCAAAAGAAAGATTTTTGACTTCAATCGCATTCATTATTGCACCTTAGAAAGAGTTTCTACAAGAATTTTTATGGCTTTTTCAAAATCATACGCCAAAGGATTCACAGTCACTACATTCGCATTCAAAGATTTTGCAATCGTTTCTGCAGAGCGCTTGCTAAAATTAGGCATAATAAAAATAGATTGAATTTTTGATTTCTTAGCTTCTTGAATCAGATGTTGCAAATCTTTAGGCTTTGGTTCTTTACCATTTGCCTCAATACAAAGTTGCTTAAAACCATAATCTCTCGCAAAATAACCAAATGAAGGGTGAAACACCATAAATGTTTTCTTTTCTTCTGGTAATTTTTTAGAAAGAGATTCTATCGAATCTGATAAAGAAACTAATTCTTTCATATACATGTTAAAATTTTCTACATAAAAAGCTTTTCCTTGCGGATCATACTGCGTTAAAACAGCTAACATATTTTTTAGAATAATTTGAACATTCTTAAGAGAGACCCAAAGATGCGGGTCTAAAGCCTCACTTTCATGATGATGGTCGTCTAAACTTTCAAACTGAATTCCAGAATCTAATGCTAAAATTTTAACTTTTGAATTTACACCTTTAAATCGAGGCAACCAATTTTTATCTAATCCAGATCTATCCGTAAAATAAATTTCTGCTTTCGAAAAATCTTTTAATGTTCCAGGTTTGGGCTCAAAAGTATGTGGGTCAGAGCCTTCTGGAACGAGCACAACTATTTCTATCCGATCCTTGCCTAAACGAGAAAGCATTTTGGCATAAGGTTGCAAAGAGACAGCTACTGTTAAAACAGGAGATGCCAATAATGTTGAAGCTAAAGACAATATCAGAAAAAAATATTTCATATCCCCTTCTGGAAACAAGAATCAAAATCAATATCAGCAACCGTTTCAGCAACAATATCAGGTTGTCTTGCTTGTCTTGCCAAATCACTTCTGCTTGTTTCACCACAAAGCGCTAAAGCAAAACGACACCCTGAACGGATAGCTAATTCAAAATCGGTATAAAGTCTGTCTCCAACCAACAAAATTTCTTCTGCTGCACAATGATTCAAAACAGGGGCTAACATATCTGGATTCGGTTTTCCAAACGAAAACTCAGGCCTTACATGGTAGGCAGTTTCAAACATTGAAAGAAAAGAACCAATATCTGGAACCGGCCCCATCGCATCAGGACAAACCAAATCGCTATGAGTTACCCAAAAACGAATGCCTCGTTGGATTCGCCAAGAAACTTCACAAAGTTCTTTATAATCAAACGAATTGTGATAAGCGACTAAAACTAATTCTGTTTCTTTTATAGATGGACGCAAATTCAAAGACGGATCTTGAGCAGCAAACCATTCTGTAACTTCTGGGTTTCCAAAGAAGAAAACATTTTTAATCTTTTCTTGATGAATTTTTTGAAGTGCTAATGTCAAAGCAGAGATAATTGCTGAATCACCTTGCAATGGAAGTCCCATTTTTAAAAGCCGATTTTTATAAAAAACTGGCGATTTACTCGTATTATTACTCAAATAATAAACAGGAACATGTTCTGCGACTCGACATACCGTTTCTACGGCACCAGCAAAAGGCTTTCCACTCAGATAAAGTGTACCATCAAGGTCAAAGACTACAGCTCGAATAGGTTTTGCAACTCGCTTTTTTTCCATACTCCGTAAAATATAATTAGATTTAGAGCCTATGAAATCCCCAGATACCCGCTTTTTCCTTTCTCCCTTGTTGATTGGCGAACAAATACTCTCTGAAGAAGAAAGTAAACACGCCACAAAAGTTTGTCGTGCTCAAGTTGGCGATACATTACTGATTTGTGATGGTAAAGGTAAATTAGCTGAAGCTGAAATTTTAGATGCAAACCCAAAAGCCTGTAAAATCCTTATTAAAAACATTTCAATTCTTGAAAAAGCCCCCCCTCGTTTACAATTAGCCATCGCTTGTTTAAAAGACGACGCTAATGAAGAAGTGACATTTCATGTTGCACAAGCAAACGTTTCTAAAATCATATTTTTACGAACAGAACATTCTCAAGAACCTAAAAATTCTGATTTATCCCGTTTGATAAGACGCTGTCATTTAAAAAGTCGTGTTAGCTTAAAACAATCTATGAAATCATGGGAAACAGAAATAGAAGGTCCTATTGAATTAAAAGATTGGTTAAAAACCATTGAAGGAACGCTTGTCCTTTGCGATATAAACGGACAATCTCAATTAGAAAATTTAGATTCAAATGTTCCAACAACGCTTCTCATCGGTCCAGAAGGTGGTTTTTCAGAAAAAGAAATAGAACTGATTAAAACTGTTCCTAATGCCAAAACACAATTATTAAAATTAGGAAATACGCGCTTACGCGCAAGGACTGCAGCCTTATTAGCTTTAGGTAAACTAGTCTAACGAAAGAGAACTTGGTGTAACAATTACCGCATCTAGGTAATCATTCCAATCTTCGTTCAATGTAAAAATGGTATCAGCTCCAGAAACAAAAGCAGTTGCTATTTGAAAAGATTCTCCTAAATCCAAGCCATATTTATTTCTAAAATCAGCAGCAACCTGAGCTATTTCGGCATCAATTTCTCGTAAAGCCACACCAAGAGACCTAGTAAAAAATTCTTTATACTGACGAACTAATAAAGAAGCATCTTTTTCATAAGCCCGATAAGAAATTTCATGCAAAGTTATCGGAGAAACAACCATCTGCAAATTTTTTTCATAAGCCACATCTAAAACTTTTGAAATTACAGGGAAAATATCCATATCTGCTTGTAACAACTTCTGAATAGGGCCTGAATCCAAAAACAAGAGTCTTGCTTTTTCAATACGTTGCATTATTCGTAAATCTCCATATAAGCAGCGTCTTCTCTGCTACCAGCCCGCACCATTTTATAGCGTTCGGCTTTAGGGTAATAATACCAAAGCATCCATTCATTGGACATATCTGTGCGTTTTGTTTTCCAAATAATCGGTTTTTCACCATTTAAAAAATCTTTCTTTGCTGGAATCATCCGTTCAAACGGACGATATTTATGCACTCTGTCATCACAGCGCCTTTCTATAACTCCAGTACCTCCGGCACTCCAAACAATTTCTACAGTACAATCATCTTCATCTCGAATTTTTTCACATGAAAAAGAACCTTCAGGGCACCAGACAAATTTTTTGAATTTAGCTTTACGTTCTGGTTCATTAAAAACTTCAGCTTTACGACTTCTTTCTGAAAACCTATCGTAAACTCCAGCTAAAGTGTAATTTCCATAGTTATATTCAGTACAGCCTTGTTGGGCTACACGAACTTTGCGTTGGTAAAGATCAACATCAATTTTACAGCCAGGTTCACTGTATTGAAAACGTTTGTGTTCTCCGGCATTAATTATTGGAGCATTCCCAAAAGCAATTTCTGCCCTACCATCAATTGGACCATTCTGGATAGTCACGTTAAATTTGCCCGGCGAATTCGGAGACTTTTCTAAAATCACATGCCCAGAAACCGAAGCGTAACGTCCGCTTAAATCAGAAGCTTTTTCCTTAAAACGAGCAAATTCAGCACGACGAACAAAACCTTTTCCAAACTTTGTTTTCACAGGAATAAAAGTTGGTGGTTCTTTTGGCGTAAATTCTTCATAAATAACTTTTTTCTTTTTCTTGCCTTTTTTATTTTTCACATAAATTGTTTTTTTCTTTTTCTTTTTTGGTATAGGCAATTCTTCTACAAAATCAGCATAGGTTATAGTTCCTCTGACTTTTGAATTTTCATTTTCTTGAGCATAAATAGTTAAACTCTGTTGAGCTAAAACAAATGCAGGAAACGTCAATAAAAAGAATAAAACAAAGCAAATTTTTTTCATAGTGGAAAGATAACTTAATTTAATCAAAAGAAATATTTATTTATAAAATCTTACAAAAAACCTACATTTCTTTTAACCAATCACTCTTCCGGATAAGCGCAGCACCTAAATCCAATAGATGTATTTTTATAAAATGCCGCCACTTTTTTATAAGGCGTATTGCCCCCTAATAAGAAAACCACTTCGATTCTATCGGGTTCATATTCCATATTTCCAGCTAAATTCTTTAACCACTCTTCTCCGCCTTTGCGATATTCTTGTAAAGGAGCATAATCATAGCCAACAATTTCTCCTGTTGCAGGATTTTTTACAGCAAAAATTTGCAAGGAATCCTTAAAATCTTTTTGCGTTAACTTTTTATAAAGCGTTCTTGTTGTATCTTCTACTAAACTTGTATCCACAACTGTTCCACTACGATACAAATAAACAATTGTATCTTTTACAAAAGCACGCCTTGTATAAAACGGAAAGAATCTATTCGTACAAAGCGCAATAGATTCTCTATCAAGCCCATCATAAGAACGATAACTAGAACCTTTTAGCAATTCCAATGTATCTGCAGAACGTCCTAAAACCCATTCTTGATAATTTCCGGGCAAATCACGAACGCCCGAAGCATTCACGCATTTATAATTACGCGCTTCTAATGATGCCGCAGAAATAGAATCATTTGTCGCTACATTACAATTTGTGTAAAGGTATTCAGATGCTGAAACATTTTCTTCTACAACTCCATAAGAAGAAATGCCATTTGTCAAACAAACTAATTCCCAGTCGCGTTCTCCACAGAGTGCAGTTTTAAATCCCGATACAGAAAGAGAACTACATGCCGCAACAGCTTCTGAATGGAGAACATTTGTCATAAATGTTCCTGAAGAATCCTGATGTTCAAAACGTTCCATACAAAATCGCAAAGAATCACCCAAAGCCACAGGCAAAAATCCTTCTGGGCAATTCATACTTGCATTTTCTCCAGAAGAAACATAAATCGTATCTACCAAGGCCCTAGAATAATACCCCGATGAATCTATTGAACGCACGCGTAAAATCAAAGTATCTCCAGGAGAGACCCAACGAATAGTATCAGTAACAAATGTTCCCTTTTCAGAATACTGCATTGAATCTGATTCTATTGCATAATAATCCAAATAGCGTTCCTCTGATTTACCGCCAGCCTCACTTAAACGAACCCATTCGTCATTCAACCAACGATCTATTTCGTAAGATTCAACACTGCGATAACAGAAAAATTCATAACAAGTATCTGGCACAACTAAAACAGAATCTTCTAATATACCATGCTCTTCTTTAAATGGATCCAAGCTCCGACTCCAAAAAATCCGTAGTCGATTATTACTATCTAACCGCGCAAGTTCCGGATTTAAAGAATCTCTCATAAATCGTAAAGCCGTAGGCATTGTTGGTGCCACTTTATCCGTTGTAATAAACATTTGATTCATTTCGGCTGACGTTGTTGAACCAGAATAATTTCCAGCAGAATCAAATGCTGTAATCCCAATCGTATAACGTGATTGTGATTTTAAACCAGAAAGAACCAAGCGGAAACGATTTAAAGAATCCGTTTCTGAAAAACCTTCTCCGTCAAGAACTGCCAAGCGAAGGTAACGTTTTTCTTCTTTATCAGAAATTTTTTCATCTAACCAAACAGAATCATTACGAGCTCGAAAACGAGCATTTTTTACATAAAGTTCACTTCCTAAAGAATCCGTTTTCCCAGAATGAATAACAGTAACTTTTAAATCTTTGATGCTTTCAGATTCATCTAACGCATAAACAACCACATTATACCCTGCAATCGGCCCGGAAATATTTTCCGGCGTATAAAAATCAGTCTGATCTGTTGGCCTAGACCAATCAAATGCAGCACCTGTAGCCCATACAGAATCTTGCAAGGAAATAATTGCAGGAGCCATGTCATCCCCGAAATGCACAAATACCCGCTGTACTGCTCCAGGATCTTCACCATCTGTATATTCTGGCCAAATCGCAATTTGCACACTATCTCTATCAGCAAATTCTTTCAATTCTTCGGTCAAATCTAAAGTATCATAATAACCTTTAGGCTCCTTTGGAAAAGGTATTTCCATAGTAGCATTCTTTTTGGCCACAGAAGAAACGGAACGAGTTGTATCATCAATAACTGTTGTATCTAACCATATCAGGAATTGTTTCAAATCTTCTGTTTCTATTGGATAGCGATAACGCAAACGGAAACAAGAACTTTCTTTTGAATCTGCAGCACAAGTTTTCAAAATACTCATTTCAAGAATTTCTCTATCAAAAAGATATTCCTCGCCATCAGAATCATCAGAACATGCTATGCAAAAAATAGCACAGCACAAAAAAGAAAGTATTAAAAACAATTTCTTTTTCATTAAATACTACCCAACAAAAAACATTTCCCCATAACCCGGCAAAGGCCATTGATTTTCTGGGACAATCAATTCTAATGCATCAGCGGCTTCACGAACTTTTTCCATTGCTTTAACATTTTCTTTTGCAATATTTTTCCGCAAAGACTTTTCTAACAATTGAATGCCTGCCAAAAGATCATCAACCAAATCAGCGACTTCTTTTGCATATTTAGAAAGTGTATCAGATTCCACCGCATCAGCAGAATCAGCAAGTTCTGTTGCATAAGAAATAGCAGCCGGTAAAATCATTGTCTTAGCAATTCTCAAAGAACATTCCGCTTCAAGAGTAATAATAGTTTCATAATGTTGATTGCCTATCACATAACGGCTCTTTAACTCTTCACGAGAAAGCACATTATATTTTTCAAACAAAGCAACAACGTTTTCATCTAAATAAGCTTTTAAGGCTTCTGGCGTTGTCTGAATATTAGGAAGCCCACGACGTTTGGCTTCTTTAACCCATTCTTCACTATAACCATTGCCATCAAAAATTATTTTATCATGAGCATTAACTTCTTGAGTTAAAAGTTCTTGTAACGCAATATGGAATTCTTTACCACTAGCCAAATCATTTTCTAATTGCGTAAGCATTTCATCTAAAGAAGCTGCACAAATCAAATTCAAAACCGTATTTGCAGTAGCACAACTTGCAGTCGAACCAACAGCACGCAATTCAAACTTATTACCAGTAAATGCAAACGGACTTGTTCTGTTTCTATCTGTCGCATCTCTAGATAATTTAGGCAAAGAATCAACACCTATTTCCATCGAAGTTGATGATTTAGATGACTTAGCAGCCCCAGTCTTTAATTGTTGCACCACATCGCTTAATTGATCGCCAAGGAAAATGGAAATAATAGCTGGAGGTGCTTCATTTGCTCCAAGACGATGGTCGTTTCCAGGAGCTGCCACGGCCGCCCGAATCAATCGAGCATGTTCATCAACCGCTTTAATAATAGCCACAAGAATCAAAAGGAACTTTGCATTTTCCTGAGGATTTTTCCCTGGAGATAGCCAATTTTTGCCATCTGGACCAGTAATAGACCAATTATTGTGCTTACCAGACCCATTCACTCCAGCAAAAGGTTTTTCATGCAATAAGCATACCAGATTATGGCGCGCAGCAACCATCTGGAGAACATCCATAGTAAGCATATTATGGTCAACAGCTAAATTCTGTTCTTCAAAAATAGGAGCTATTTCAAACTGTGCTGGCGCCACTTCATTGTGTCTTGTTTTAGCAGGGATTCCAAGTTTCCAAAGTTCGTTATCCACTTCAGCCATAAAGGAAAGAATCCGAGGCTTAATTTGTCCAAAATAATGGTCATCTAATTGTTGGTGTCTTGCAGGGCGCACGCCAAAAAGTGTTCTACCTGTCTGAATCAAATCTGGTCGTTGTGCATAAAGATCCGCATCCACCAAGAAATATTCTTGTTCAGGACCTAATGTAGCGTATGGTCTTTTTGTTTCCGGCAAGCCAAATAATTTTCCCACACGATATAATTGTGAAATCAAAGCTTTTTGAGAACGCAACAATGGTGTTTTTTTATCTAACGCTTGTCCATGATAGCCACAAAAAACAGTAGGGATGCAAAGTACAGCCAAACCATCATCTGTTTTCTTAATAAATGCAGGGCTTGTCGGGTCCCAAGCTGTATAACCTCTCGCTTCAAAAGTAGCTCTCAAACCACCTGATGGAAAACTAGAAGCGTCTGGTTCTGCCTGCAATAATTCTTTTCCTGAAAAAGAAAAAATAACCCCACCATCAAAATCAGGATTAATAAAAGCATCATGCTTTTCAGCAGTAACTCCAGTCAATGGTTGAAACCAATGCGTAAAATGAGTCACTCCATGCTCCATAGCCCATGTTTTCATTCCTTCTGCAACTTCATCTGCAATAGAAGCGTCTAAAGGTGCCGAACCTTCCATCGTTGACAAAAGACTATGAGTGGTCTTATCCGAAAGATACTTTGTCATAGTTTTAGCATTAAATACCAAACTACCGAACATGTCTTTGACATTCATCATAAAATCCTTTCAAACCTAATTCATGCCTACTTTTAAGGCGATTTTTTCTCACTCAAAAAATAGAAAGAATCAACCATAAATACCAAAAAAAGTCCTCAAAAAGAGGACTTAAAATACCCGGATTGCGACTCGAACGCAAATCGAACCCTTAGGAGGGGCTAGTTTTATCCTGTTAAACTATCCAGGCATTATTACGCTGACAAATATAATAAAAAAGTCCCTTTGAAAGGGACTTTAAAAATTCTAAGCAAAAGAATGATTATTCTTCAACAACTTCTTCTGATTCAGCGGCTGGCTTTGCCACATTTCCAAGCAAAGCATCAACAGAAATGCTCTGTAAATCCACTAAAGTTTTCACTTGAGTTTTTGGATCTTCAGAAACATTTGCAAATGTAGACACAATGAACAAATCTGAAGTCAAAGAGAATGTACGAGTCTTTTGTGAAATGCTATTAGACCCCTTTGTACTCGGAAATGCTTTTGATTCCAAGTCAGCCATTTGCTTAGCGGTCTTTACATTTTGAATAGCATTTGATGCTAATGCCCAAAGATCGCGATTTTGTTCAATACCTGAATTCACAAAGCCTAAAATCTGTGATGAGCCCTTAAAACTCTTGGCAGTTGTTTCTTCGTAATGAGTTTGAGCTTGAGAAATGTAATTACCTTTCTGCATGAAAAGCATAATGGCAATCAGAACAGCTAGAACTGTTGCAACAATAGAAATCAATTTAATATTCATTTTCTCATCTCCTATTCAAAACGGAATGGTGCAGGTTCAGCCAATTTAAAATGTTCTGCAGGTACATACTTTTCAAGAGCGCTATAATCTAAAGATTTAAGATTTCCCTTTACAAAGGTGAATGAAATTTTGCAATCTTTTCCGCAAGCAACTTCTTTTACACCTTTTTCATCTTTCAAAAGAATTGAACCTTCAGCATACCCCAATTCGCTAAATTGCAATTGAGCTTTTTCTGGAATACCAGCTGCAGAATAAAGATGCTGTACCTGGCGTTCTCTAGCAGGTTTATCATTTTCGATAGCTTTTAAACGAGCGTCAAAAGATTTTTCTGATTTATCTTTAGAAGACACCGTTTCAAAAACAAGACGCCATGCCATGCCGAACTGGTCTACAGACTTCCATTGTTCATGCAAAATATCATTTGCTTGTTTACGATAAGCATCACGTTGTTCTGTAGCCAATTTCTGAGCCATTTCGCCATATTGACCTTTCAAAACAAACATAACTACAGCAAGAGCCACAATAATTACAATATCAATGGCTAAAAGAATCTTGAATTTTTTCATTTTATCTGGATTCATAAATTCCTCGAAAAAAGATTTTCTTTAATCTAATTAGATTTCATCAAAAAACAAATAAGAAACATAACTTTTTTGCTTTTTTCTTAAAATTATCCCACAAACTATCCGAATAAAAGAAAGTTTTTGTAAAAAATACTTATCCACCAGAAAGTTTTACTTTATAACCTTGTTTTTCCAAAGTCTGCTTAATTAACTCTCTTCTATCGCCTTGAATTTCTATTGTCCAATTTTTTACAGTTCCACCCGTTGCACATTTTCTTTTTAATTCAGAACAAAGGCTTTTCAATTCATCTTCAGAAACGCTTAGTCCAGAAATAATACTTACAGCCTTATTTCCTCCTAAACGTTTTAAAAGAATTCGTACAACCCCATCTCCAGCCGGAGGTTGTGGCTTAGTTGTAGTTTCTTTAATACGACCTTGGCCGCTTACATAGACTAAAGAGGTGCGATTATCCATAGTTTATCAAATCAATAAATTCAACCTTCACTTGTTGAAAGCAAATAAGCTTCCATAAAAGATTTTAATTTACCATCAAGCACGCCACCAGTATCAGAAGTTTCTACTCCTGTTCGTAAATCTTTTACCATTTGATAAGGGTGTAAAACATAGCTACGAATTTGAGAACCCCATTCTACTTTTTTCTTATCGGCCATACGATCTGCACGTTTTGCTTCTTCTTCTTGGCGATAATGTTCAGCTACCATGGTTTTCAACATTTTCAAAGCCGTTTCTCTGTTTTGTATCTGAGAACGTTCTGTTTGGCAACTAGCTACAATCCCTGTAGGCAAATGGGTCATACGCACGGCAGAATCTGTTTTGTTGATATACTGGCCACCAGCTCCGCTAGAACGATAAGTATCCACCCGCACTTCGCTCATATCCAGTTCAAACTGAATATCTTCATGAACCGGATACAAGTAAACAGCACAAAAACTGGTATGGCGGCGAGCGTTGGCATCAAATGGGCTGATTCGCACCAAACGATGAACACCGATTTCTGAACGAAGCAAACCATAAGCAAATTCAGAATTCACTTCAATTGTTGCGCTTTTCAAACCCGCTTCATCGCCATCTTGTACTTCGACCACACGAAAATCCATATTTTCTCGTTCCAAAAAACGAACATACATACGGTAAAGCATCAAAGCCCAATCTTGTGATTCTGTTCCACCAGCTCCTGGGTGAATAGACAATAAGGCCGTACAAGCATCATCAGGGCCATCAAGCATTTTACGGATTTCCATTTCAGCTACTTTTTTTTCAAGTGAAATAAAATCCGAATTAATAGATTCTTCTAATTCAGCAGATTCTTCAGCTTTAGCCATTTCATAAAGTTCTGCCAAATCATCACAACCAACAGAAACTTCATTCCAGCGATTAAGCAAATCCCGCAAAGCACCTATTTTTTTCAATAAAGCCTGCGCTTTATCTTGGTCATTCCATAAATCAGGATCGGCCGATTGTTTTTCCAATACGGCCAATTCTTCTTCTTTGACTTCTAAGTCAAAGATACCCCCGTAATTTATCGATTCGCTCACGCAAATCGTTCAACCCGACATGGGATGTTTGAATCATTTATTTTCCCCCGATAGCTTCCGGTGGTGTATAATCTTTATTCAAATACTGAACTTTATATTTCTTAGCCAAAGAATCAAGATAGGCTTTCAATTTTTTAGCTCTGTCTTGTTCAGCTTGCATACGTAAAATGTATTCAATTTGGTGCTTGTAACTATCATACTTGCCGTCGTTCTTTTCTGTAAGCATGAAAATAGCGACTCTATCATCCATTACGATTACATCAGAAATATCACCAACTTTCATTTTATTTACTGCACTTACAAAGTTTTTGCCTTTAGAAGCCGCAGTAAATTTAGAAATCACACCACCTGTTTTTTTAGCTTCCTGATCGTCACTATATTGAGCAGCAAGTGTTGCAAAAGGAGCCTTAGCCAAGCGAACCTGAGCTGCAAGTCCCTTCAACAATTCTTTTTTGTCATTAAAGTCTTTAGCACTTGATTTAGTTTTCAAATAAATCCAAGCCCCGCTTATGGTATCGTTAATAGCCACTTTCTTTTTATTAAGTTCCCAGTAAGCTTGTTTTTCTTTGTCTGTTGGAGCAGCCGGGTATGGCACTTCTTTTTCAAGAATCTGTTCTGTTAAAAGTTGCTGTTCAATTTTTTCACGGAATTGAGCTTGTGAAATACCACTCTTTTTGAGTTCTTCATTAAACTTTGCATCGCTTGGGAACTGGCTCTTGAATAATTTCATTAAGCTATCAACCTTAGCAGTAGTTGCTTTCAAGCCACGTTTCTTTATTTCTAATTTCAGCAATTCCTGGCCAACCAAATTATCTACAACGGCCCAACGTACTTGTTGCATGGCTTCCGGTGGTAACTGACGCCCGCCAGCCTGCTGCTGAGCTAAAATCTGAGCCAAACTATCGACACGTCCTTGAGAAATCCCAGCTTTTTCAACACGGACAACTTCAAAATTCTTGCCACTCATTAACTGAGCTGAAGCAACTCCAGCTACAAGAGCCAAGGAAAGGCATACGCTACGGATAGAAAATGAAAAACGCATATTAATCCTATTTTATAGTAATTTTGTGCAAAATATATAAAATTAAAGATAATCTGCTATAAAAGCCTTTAAAAAAATGTTCACATATTCCAGGCTTTAAGAACTATTTCTCAAAATTCTTCATTTTTATAAAAATTTTAAAGGCACGGCGAATGTATTCGCCGTGCCTTTAAAACAAAACTATCATTTTACTTGTATTTATAATAATAAGAATAGCCCTGGAAACTGCCATCATTATAACACTGGTTCATAACGACTGCACGTTTTTCCTGGCCAACCACATCTAACGTTTTAACTGCTTCTTGAATATCTTCAATAGAATCTTTTCTGAATTTAACAACAAGCAAAGCAAAATCCACCAAAGGAGCTATACTTTGAGCATCAGCCACAACATTGATAGGAGGAGCATCAAGCAAAATCACATCGTACTTTTCTTTTATTTGTTTTAAAAATTCTTTAAATCCATTAGATGACAAAAGTTCATTTGGGTTTGCCGTTTTTGTTCCAATTGGCAAGAAATCAAATGTTTCTGAAGAATTCACAACGCAATCTTCTAAAGAAATTTTACCACAAAGAATATCAGAAAGGCCGCGTTGAGAATGGCCGCGTTTAGAAAGTCTTGATTTTCTCAAGTCAGTATCAACAAGCAAAACCTTTTTTCCCATTTTAAACAACAAATGAGCTAAATTGACTGAAATAAAGGTCTTACCAGCACCTGCTGAAACCCCTGTTACTAATAGCGTTTTTCCATTCTGTTCAAAGAAAGAAAATTCTAATGTTGAACGCAAAAGCCTTATTTGTTCAACCGCTAAATTATCAGAATCTTCTTTAGCTAAAGTAAATAGAGAATTATTTTGAACCTTTGATTCATCATATTTTACCAAAGGCACCTTAGCGTAAACAGAAACATTGGTTTCTCTTTCAATTTCTGATGCTGAAGAAACGCCACCTTCACGTAATAAGCGTTGTAAGAAAATCAATCCACAGCCAAGAACTAATCCTCCCAAAAGACCACCTAATAAAATAATTTTACGTTTAGGCTTAATCGGTTTCGCACGAATACATGCTTTGTCTACAATTCGAACATTTCCAATTTCTCCAGCCCGCACAACACGTAATTGTTGAATATTATTTAAAATAGATGTATAAAGTTCATTATTTATCTGTACTTCCTGTTGGAGTTTTATCACTTCTTGTTGTGTAGTTGGCAAATCTTTTACTAACGCTTCTTCTTTAGCTATTTCTCGTTTTAAACGAGTTTGTTGTTGTAAAATAGCCTGCATTGTCGGATGGTCTTCTGTATAAAGCCTTGCATTTTCTTGTATCTGTTGTTCAACATTTAAAAGTTGAGCTTTCAAATGAACTTGTCTATCCAAAGTTACTTTAGCTTCTGCTGTTAAATCAACAGTTCCTACTTTATGCCTATAATTGGTCAAAACACTTTCAGATGAATCTAATTTAGCTTTAATAGAAGGTAATTGTTCTTCCAAAAATTCTAGTGTTTTTTCAGCTTCTGCACTACGCATTTCTACATTCTGTCGCACATAAGTTTCAATAATGGCATTAAGTATAGAAGCCGCCTTATCTGGATAACGATTTTCTAATGATAATGTCAAAATATTTGTTTTCTTTCCATCTTCAGCAACATTCAGTATTTTCTTCAATGATTCAGCAACTTCCAATACAGAAGAAGACGCTAACTTAAATTGTTGGCCTGGTTCTGCAAGCATCATAGAAACACAAATTGCAACCGTATCACCAGCAAATGGCTCACGATAGGTATTACCAACAGAACCTTCAATCAAAGTTCCACCCAATGGCGAATTAAGTTTAAATGTTGTTGGGGTCAAAGCTTCGACAATCCATTCATATTCTTCTGTTACCACAGCATCAGGAATCTTAAACAAAGACAATTCCATTCGGCCTTCTTTTCTCGCCAAACGTTCCTTAAAACCAATTGGAGAAGCAGAATAATTCAAATGTTCTTTTTCAACAACTTCCATCAAAACTTGACGACTTTTTATTAAACGAATTTCAGCTTCCGCAGGGCTTTCTTGTTCAAAAAGGCTCCCCATATCAACCATTGCCGATGCTTTGCTCGATTTTGAATCCAATTGTAGTAACGCATCACTAGAATACACATCTCGCATCCAACGTGTTAAAAAGACACCAACGCAAAGCCCCAAAAAAGAAAAAAGTACAACACTCCACTTTCGTGTCCAAAGTATTTTTGCAATAGCCAATAAATCTATTTCATCATCTTTTGCCATATCTGGCATTGATTGTGTATTTTGAACCATTATTCCCTCAACAAAACTAGACTCTATAAAAATAGTATTTTTAAACTTTTTGATAAAATATTTTAAATAAAAAAATCCATCAGAGAACTGATGGATTTTTTTTCAATTAACGTTTTCCACGTTTTTTCTTTGATTTCTTTTTAGAAGATTTTGCCTTTTTTTCTTCTTTAGGCTTATCTTCTTCTTTTTTCACTACAGGTGCAGCACTCTGCTGATTACGAACATCACGCAATTTGAATGTTACATTAATTTCTGCAGTCTGGACTTGAGACATAGCACCGCCCTTATCCTGCAATTTAAATGTGAATTCATCAATTCCGCTAAAGCCTTTTTTAGGTTCGTAAACAAAAGAACCGTCTTTTTCATTCAATTTAACAGAACCATTCTTTGGCTTATTAACCAAAATTACCTTTACAGCTTGTTCATTATCAGGGTCAGAAGAGCCATTCATCAAGCCTTCTCTTTCAGAAACATTAAGAGATGTTCCTTCTTGAGTCTGGTAATGTTGAGCTACAGCTACCGGAGGGTTATTTACAGCAATAACAGTAAATTTAGCCGTCTTAGAAACTTTAGCTCCTTCTGGATCGGTTACAGTGAAAGTAATCTTTTCTGGAGCACCTTTCCAATGAGAATATGGTTGTGCAATTGTCATTGTATTCTTGTACTTGTCATGAGTAACTGTCAAATACTTATTCCCAGAGAAAGACCATTTCAATTCATTGAAACGATGATCACGGTCACGAGCCAACTGATTCAATTTCAAAACAGCCAAAACGCCACCATTTTCATTTTCCTTGATTGTGTAATCTGGAATGTCTCTCATTTCAGGAACCGCATTAACATGCTGAATAATAAATTCTGCTGTTGTCTTTGCTGTTATACCTGCTGGGTCACGCACAATGAAGGTAATCTTTTCAGAACCAAACCATTCTGCTTTCTTTGGCTTAATTGTTGCAACTCTAGAGCCACTGATCTGCACATCAAGCATGCGGGCACCTGAAACGCTCCACTTCATTTCTGAAGGTTTGTTATCAGGATCTTTTACATACTTATCCAAAGAAATCGTTTTGAATGCTTTGCCTTCAAGAATCTTTTCACCTGGAATTTCAGAAATCTGAGGAGGATCATTTACAGGATGAACAACAAACTTAATCTGAGTAGATGCCTTTTCACCACTAGGGTCAAATGCAACTATCGTAACTGTTTCATTACCATTCCAATTAGGATTTGGAGCAGAAACCGTTAACTTACCATCGCTGAAGGAATAATCCAATTTGCGATCTGTTTTAGGTGCTTTTGCCTTTGTTTTACGGCCACGTTTATCTTTGCCTTCTGGTTCTCCGTCATCGCGAGTAAAGTAAAGTTCAGAAATTTTATTATCTGGGTCCTTTACAAACTCAGCAAGATTAATTACTGGGAATTCTTGTTTTTCTTTGATTTCCACTGGCTTCATCTGTTTGAAGAACGGAGGATCATTCACAGCATTTACTTTGAATGTAACTTTTGTTTCATCAGAAGCGCCGCTTGGGTCGCTAACCTTAAATGTCAAAGTTTCTTGACCAAACCAATTTGTATTAGGAGTCGTGATATTTGCACGGGTTCCCTTAATTTCAACCTTCAATTCTTTATTTCCAGAAACACTCCATTTCAATTCAGTAGGTTTATTATCTGGATCCTTAGCTACACTTGCAAGGTCAATAGGAGCAAAACGTTCCTTTTCCTTAATAGTCTGAGCTGCAATCTTACCGATTGTTGGAGGATCATTTACAGGTTGAACGGTGTAAAGAACCTGTTGTGTTGCTTTAGCGCCTTCTGGGTCTGTAACAGTTACAGTAACTTTTTCTGAACCACTCCAGAATTTATCAGCAACAGAAACAACCAATTGATTTTTCTTATCAATAGAAGCTTTTAAATTACGTGTTTCTGCAACAGAAAATTTCAATGCAGATGTTGGGTGATCAAGGTCACTAACCAATTCGCCCAAAGCAACTGATTTGAATTTTTCTTTTTCCTTAATGGTCTGAGGAGCAATAGCCTTCAACACAGGAACATCATTTACCGATTCAACTTCAAATACAGCAGATCTAGAATCCTTAGCACCTTCTGGATCTGTGACAGTAAAGGTTATCTTACGAACACCATGCCATTGTTCTGAAGGCAACTTGATATAAGCAATGCGATTGTTATCAATTGTCACTGTCATATCAGGTGTTTCTACTTTAGGCTCTTCTTTCTGCTTTTTATTTTTCTTTCCTTTACCTTTTTTCGGAGCCTTTTTAGCAGAAGCTTCTGTTTCTACTTTTTCAACTTTTGCAGTCCATACCAATTTTTCTTTTTGATGATCTGCATCCATTACAAACTGATCCAACTTGATTTCGCGGAACTTACCCTTTTCTTTGATTTTCTGTCCTTGAATATCCTTCATTTGTGGAGGGTTATTCACAGAAGTAATTTCATAGAAAACAGTCATTGTATCTGCATAACCTGCTGGGTCAGCAACACGCAACGTAATCGGTTGAGAAGGACACCAGAAGTGTTTGTTTTCTGCTGAAACTTGTAATTGACGACTAGGAGTAATTTCAACTTTCAAACCTTTCTTAATGTCTTTAGCATTCTTGATGGTCCATTTCATTTCTGCTGGCTTGTTATCAGAATCCTTTACAAACTGATCCAAACGAACTGCTTCAAACTTTCCACCTTCTTTAATCTTCTGATTTGCAATCTTTTGAATTTTTGGTGAATCGTTTACCGGAGTCACTTCAAAATTCATACGGTGTGTTGCTTTAGCACCTTCTGGGTCTGTGACCGTGAATGTCAAAGTTTCACGACCATTCCATTCCGAATCCGGAGTAGAAATAGTAACCGTATTATCTTTGTTTATTTTGGCTTTCAAAGCTTTATTGCCAGAAATTGCCCATGTCAACTGTGAGGCAGAATGGTCTGCATCACTTGCAAGAGAAGAAAGCAAAACTGATTTGAATTTTTCACCTTCACGAATCTTTTCTCCTGTAGGAGCTTCTTTTGAAATAACCGGAGCGTCGTTTACACTCTTAACGGTAAAGATTGCAGAAGAAGAAACTGTAGCACCTTCTGGGTCTGTGACAGTAAAGGTTATCTTTGCAGCTCCATTCCAATTCTTATCAGGAATTACAATAGTAGCTACACCATCTTCTTTAATTCCAACCTGTAAATCAGAAGCTTTAGATTCTGGTTCTTCTTTTTTAGCCTTTTTACCTTTCTTTTTGGCTGGTGCTGCTTGTTCAACATATTTTTCAGCCTTCCAACTCCATTTTAAAGATTCTGGTTTATGGTCAAAATCCTTAACCATATCACGTAAACGAATCTGAGCGAACTGTTTCTTTTCATCTATCGTCTGATCTTGTATCTGCTTTACAAATTCTGGCTTGTCATTTACAGATTCAACAGTAAATTCAACATCTTGAGTTACTTTAGCACCTTCTGGGTCTGTAACTGTTAATGTTACCTTTTCTGTTCCATTCCAATATTTATTTGGAATGGTTACTTTCAATTGACGTTCACCATTAACAGCCAATTTTAATGTTTTATTGCCTGTAAATGTCCACTTCAATTTAGCAGTCGGGTGATCTGCATCTTTAACAAATTCATTCAAATCAATAGTTTTGAATTCGCCTTTTTCCTTAATCTTTTGTGCTGGAATTTCTTTTACAAATACAGGAGCATCGTTTACGCTCTTTACAGCAAATGTTACAACTTGCTTTGCACTAGCACCTTCTGGGTCTGTAACCGTAAAGGTGACTTTTTCTGTACCATTCCAAAGTTCATTTGGGGTTTTAACTGAAACAGTTCCGTCTTTGCCAACATTGACTTTCAAGTCTTTATTGCCAGAAACAGCTACTTTCAATTTACCAAATTCATGGTCTTCATCTTTAATGAGTTCTGAAAGATTGAATGTTTTGAATTCTTGTTTTTCTTGAATTTCTTGATTTTCAATAGCCTTAGCAAATACTGGAGCATCGTTTACACTCTTAACAGTAAAAGTCGCTTTTGAACTTGCTGTGGCACCTTCTGGGTCACTTACCTTGAAGGTAATTTCTGCTGAACCATTCCAGAATTTATTTGGAATAGCTATTGTTGCTACACGATTCTGGTCTACATTAACCTGCAAACCTTCCTGTGAACCCTTAGCTGGCTTAACATCAAATTCCCACTTTAATTCTTCGTTCTTG
>JAZQSE010000016.1:0-48579 GCA_045629945.1 Fibrobacteraceae bacterium | reverse complement strand
AGAATTTCTATACCCTGAAAGCAAGGCTTTAAAACCTAAGGATTCCCCTTTTAATAATATTTTCCAAAAATAAAAAAAGGCCCGAAGGCCTTTTTTTATAGAGTCTATTTCTTCTTGACTGTCTTTTTCACTTTAGAGAATAAAGCGTTTGGAAGCCAGAAGAATGTCGGGATAAGATACATTGTTAAAATTGCAGAAATTAACAAACCACCAATACTTGCAATACCCATTGGCTGGGTTGTTTCAGCACCTTCACCAAGCCCTAACGCAAGAGGAACTTGAGCTGCAATAGAAGCAACTGTTGCAAGAACAATTGGAGTGAATTTGTTATTGGCGGCATTTAAAATAGCTGAACGTCTGCCCATTGTACCGCTACGCAAAAGTCTGTTTGCTTCATCAAGCAAGAGAATCGCGTTGTTCACCACCACACCAATCAACATAACGATAGCGAAGAATGCGATAATGGAAAGGCTTTTCCCTGTGACGGCAAGAGCCATAACCACACCGATAGCACCCATCGGAATTGTAGTCATAATGATAAATGGTTGAGCAAAAGATTCAAGGAGAGCAACAAGAAGAATGTACACCAAAAGGATAGCCATTAAAATAGCCACAACAAATTCTTCCACCATTTCTTTTTGCATATCGGCGTTACCACCAAATCCAAATGTCACACCTTCTGGAACATTTTCAATAGCTTGAGTTACTTTGGTAACTTCTGACATGATTTGTCCCGATGTAAAACCTGGAAGCAAATTCATACTGATTTGGATAACATAGTTTTTACTTTTACGTAAAAGTTTGGTTGGAGCCATAAAAGATTCTGCTTCAAACAACGCCGTAATTGGTAAATAACCTTTTGGTGTAAGAATCGGTAAGTTGCGGATTTTTTCAAGTGTATTTCTATCTGCTTCGCGTAAACGAATAAAGATATCATATTCTTCATCATCAATAGGGTCCATATAGCGAGAAGCTTCGTAGCCAGTAATGTATATGTATGCTGTATTGGCGGCTTCTTGAAGTGTCATACCATAATCAGCAATAGCTTTTCTGTTAGGAATAAATGCAATCTCTGGCTTACCGGCTTCATAACTAGATTTCAATTCAATAACACCATTAATACCAGCTATCTTATCCATAGCTAATTCAGAGGCTCTGACAACTGAATCCAAGTTAGTTCCTAATACTTCCAATGTAACGTCACCACGGCTTCCTCCTTGCATATTGGAGGCTGAAGTACTCTTAATAGAAAGGTAAGCTCCAGGAATGTTAGAAAATACCATACGCAAAGAGTCTACAATCTGATCGGTAGAACGTGTTCTACTGTCTCTGTCAACAAGAGTTATGCGTAAAGAACCTTGGTTAACTGTAGTTAAACCTTGTTCACCACCAATTGAGATGTAGTATTTTTCAAGTTCAGGAATGTCTTTTACCCGACTTTCCATATCTTTTATAACGGCGTCAGTTTTATCAAGGTTTGTACCAACAGGCAATTCTAAAGTAACGACAATAACACCTTCATCTGTTTTTGGCATCATTTCAACAGAAAGAAATTTTGTTGCTAATGTATAGGTGAAGAATAATAATGCAACTAAAGCTCCCATCTGCACGACAAAACCAAATTTAGACAAGCAGAATTTAAGAGTTCCCATATAAGCTTTTTGGACTAAAGCCAAAAGCATTGGGAAAATTCCAAAGAACTTGCCAAGAATTGATTTCTTTTCAGGGATAAGTTCACCATTGGCATCTCTCTTACGGGCTTTAAACATATAAGCCGCCATAAGTGGGGTAAGGGTAAACGTAATAAGAAGAGAAACAAATGTTGCAAAAACCATTGTAAGACCAAAGCTCTTGAACATAGAACCAGCAATGGATTTCATAAAGGCAATAGGCACGAACACACAGACGTTTGTCAAAGTAGAACTCATCACCGCAAGCATGATTTCTGTTGTCCCTTTGAACGCTGCTTCTTTTGGAGAAAGACCTTCTGCTAAGAATTTGTCAATGTTTTCAAGAACGATAATAGCGTTAGTTACAAGCAAACCAGTAGCTGATGATAGTGCCATTAAAGTCATCACGTTAATGGTGAATCCAGCAAAATACATAAATGTAAAGGAACCAATAACAGAAATAGGCATGGTAATTGCTGCAATAAACATAGAACTAAAACGTCCAAGGAACAGCAAAAGAATACCAGAAGTCAAGACAATTGCCAAAAGAAGGTTCGTAATAACGTTATTCACGGAATTACGAATAACTTTAGAAGAGTCATAAACAACACTTAATTTATAACCTTCAGGCAAAAGAGCATTGATTTTTTCAAGACGTTGTAAAACACCATCAACTACGTCAATAGTATTAGCGTCAGTTCTTTTTTTAATGGATAAACCAACAGAATTAACACCATTAAAACGAGAAGCTGAAGAAATTTCTTCAACGGTATCTTTGATAGCTGCGACATCAGACAAGCGAATCATGCCCTGTGATGTTGGAATTTCCATATTACGGAGGTCTTCTAAATCAGCGTATTTAGCAGAAACTCGAACGTTGGTGTTTTTATTTTTTCCCTTTACTTCACCGCCCGGATAGTTCAAGTTAGATGCTTGAATTAATCCCATCACAGTTGTAATTGAAATATTGCGTTCTTGCAAAGCATCAGCATCTAATTCAACAAGAACCTGACGGATAGTACCACCGAAAAGGTCAACGCTTGCCACCCCAGGGAGAGAAGAAATTTGAGGCTTTAACAAATCATCGGCACGAGTTCTTAATTCTGTAGAAGTACCTGGCCCAGTAAGAGCAAGTTCAATAATGGCTTGACCATTAATATCTACTTTAGAAATAACAGGGTCTTCAACAGCGTCTGGGAAATTGATAGCCGTTTGTTCAATTTTATCGCGCATGTCATTGGCTGCCACATCAATATTTACGTCCATTTCAAACATCGCAATGAAAATGGCGTAGTTTTCAAGAGCGTAAGCCATGACATAGTCAATACCATCAAGAAGTTCAAGTTGTTCTTCTGTTGGTTTAATCACAGTAGAAACAAGTTCATCAGGGTTAGCACCTGTATAAATAACTACAGCAGTAACAACAGGAACTTCAAAATCCGGAAGCAAGTTAACCGGAAGCATTCGATAAGTATAAATACCGAAAACAACGACGGTGAGAATCACCATGAGCATTGTTATCGGCTTGTAAATACTAGCCTTAATCACTTAACAACCTCCGTTATTCTACAATGAGAACTTTATCGCTGTCATCCAATCTAGACATACCGTCAATAATGACGACGGCATTATCTTCAATCCCACTCTTTATTTGAGTGAAGTTTTCATCAGCTACACCAACTTGTACCAAGTTGCGTTTGGCTTTTCCATCTTCAACAGTCCAAACGTAGTTGAGACCATTTGAGTAAATTACAGCATCGTTTGGAACAGAAATACCTTTTACTACAGCAGTATTAATGGATGCTGCTACAAACATACCTGGTAATAACTGACGATTAGAGTTGTTGAATGTGATTTCTACAGGGAAGAAACGAGTAACAGGGTTTGCTGCCATCGGTACGCGAGTCACTTTACCTGTGAGTGTTTTTCCATTCATTTCTACGGTAGCCTTAAGGCCGTTTTTAAACAAACCAATGTCTTTAGTTGTTACAGAAGAAAGAGTAAGGATTACTTTGTCAAGTTTTGCTGTTGAGAACATTTTAGAACCAACAGATGGAACTTCTCCTTCATCATATAAAATTTCTGTGACGATACCATCAGCCGGTGCTAAAACTTGGTTAGCACGGCGCACAGCTTCAAGTTGCATTTTAGAAATACGTAATTGCATTTCTTGTGCTTCAAGATCTTGTTGGGAAACACCGCCTTTTTCGTAAACTTCTTTAAGACGACGGGTTACATCTTCTTGTAACTTTACAGTTTCTTCAAGTTGTTTTAACTGAATATTGTCGCCAGTATATTCGAATTCTGCAAGAAGTTGGTCTTTCTTTACTTTGCTACCAATCTTTACATGAATTTTTTTGATTGGATCAGAAAGTTTAGCAATAGCTGTTGCTGGTTGAACACCAGAAATAGCTCCATTAAAAGTACGAATATCATTAAGATCCATTGTGGAAGCTGTTGCTACACGAACAGGTTTTCCTTTTTCTTTTTGAATTTCTTCCATTGTTGGAGCTCTTTTAACTTCTTCTTTTTGTACACAACCAACGAACAAAAAGGCAAGAGCAGCCAAAGTGATGATTTTAGTGAACTTTTTCATGTGTTCCTTTCTCCTTAAAATTCTCCGGTGGCCTTGAGCAAGGCGTTATAAGCACTATTCCAATTGAGTAATGCATTCATATAGTCTAATTTTGCTGAACGCAATTCCATTGTTGCATCAAGTAGGTTGAGTTGAGTATCGCGTCCGACTTTATAAGCTGCTTCTGTCAGTTCAAAATTTTTCGTAGCTAGTTCTACTTGGCGTTTGCGAATGCCAATTTGATTAAAAGCATCATTCAGCGTATTTACAGAAGATTCAATCTGAAGTTTTATACCGCGTTCAGCAGATTCCTTTTGAATCTGATTGGAACGTAAATCTGTCTTTGCCATAGCAACACTTTCACGTGTCTGCATCCCATTGAAAAGATTCATGGAAACATTTAAATAGACTTGTTTTGAAATATTTTCATCCCAATCCGGAGCGTCCCATTTGAAAACACGGTTTTGACCATTTTGATAAGTGATAGACCCACCAAGAACAACGGTTGGTTTGTAATCACCTTTTGCGATATTAATGTTTTGCTGGTACATTTGTTCGCTTTCGTTCAATTGCGCGAGTTCTTTGCGTTTAGAACGAACAACACTCATAGAGGTGTCAGGGATAGGGAAGCTTTCTACAGTTGGATCACGCAGGGTTCCTGAAAAACTAGCTTCAGCATTCCATGGAAGTCCCATTGTATTCAAAAGAGCGTTTCTTGCCACTTCTCTATCTTTTTCAGTTTTGGCAAGCGCTGAATTGAGATTGTCTAATTGAATTTCAGCACGAACAGCATCAAGTTCTGTTGCAAGACCGCTGGCTTGAGCTTGTTTTACATAATTGATGTGTTCTTCGAGTTGAGCTTTACTGGCTTCAAGAATTTGAAGAGCAGAATCCAAGTAAATCATCTGGTCAAAAGCTTGTTCCACATCAAAACGCACAGAAATCTTGGCGTTTTCTAATGAAAGTTCATTTACACGACGGTAGTGCTTGGCAATTTTTGTGCCCGTTGCCACTTTTCCTTGAGCGTAAAGGATTTGTGTTGCAGTAAGACCAACTTGTGTTCCCCAGCGAAAGCCTTGCATTGCGTTTAACCCATAAGACATAGCATCTAATGTTCCGGCAAGGATTCTTTCATTCGTAGTGGCGGTTTCATCAAGCATCTGGCTTATGGCATTACTGCTCTTTACATCAGATACACCAAAAGTTCTTGCATAAGTAGCACTGAAGTCTATTTTTGGGTAAGCAGCTCCATAAGTCTGTGATACTTGAGCTTCAGCAGCTTCTAACTTTTGTTCAGCGGATTGAATGTCCGAAGATTTTTCCAAGGCGATTTTTACAGCTTCTTCCTTGGTGTAAACCTGGGCAGCCCAGACAGGCATAGAAAGCAATGCCAAAAGGACTATCCGTGAGGTTAATGTTTTATGCATTCAATTCTCCTTAAGAATCGACAAAATTATTTCATTTTGCCCCAAATTTAGCAAAACTCCCTAGTCTTACCTAGGGAGTTTGATATAATGTCTTGATAAAAAGACATTTTTAAAGATAAATGGCTTTTACATTAAGCCTGGAATTTTCATTCCTTGAGTTAAGTCATTTAAACTGGATTGAGCGGCTTCATCTTTTTTCTTGATAGCAGCATTCAAAGCCGCCATAACTAAGTCTTCTAAAGCTTCAACATCGTCTTTATCTACGGCATCAGGGTTGATTTTTATCATAGTGAGAATACCTTGACCATTAATGGCTACTTTAACCATTCCACCACCAGCTTCAGCTTCAAATGACTGGGCTTTGAGATTATTTTGAGCTTTGAGCATTTGAGATTGCATTTTCTGCAAATCTTTGAGCATTTTTTGCATGTTCATATTGGTCTCCGTTTTTATGAAAAAAATTAAGATTCTTCAATTTCAGTTAGTTCTGGGTTGGTTTCTAATTTAGTTATTTGTTTATTAGATGCAAGCCAAATAGGTTCAAACTTTTCTTGTAGAATCTGCAACTGTAAATCGTATTGTAATTCTTGTTCGTAAAGATTAAGTTGTTTTTTAGGTTGAGAAACATTTGGATCTGATTCTTTAAAATCTTTAATATCTAAAACAAATTTTGCCTTTAAAGTGCTTTCTAATTTTGTTATCAGTTTTTGTTGGTCTTTTAGAGAATTGATAAAAAGAGTTGCGTTCCATTGGCGAGAGCCATCTTTTTGTAAAGGAATGTAGAGAGTACAAATATAGGGTTCATTTGAAAAATCAATATGGACCTTTGTATTTTCTAGAGCCTGATAAATGTCTGATTCACCATTGTTTGCAAAAGTTGTTAAAAAAGATTTCCAATTTTCAGATATGTTTTCTAGAGTGTATTGAAATGAAGGCTCTTCTAGAAAAACATAATTATCAGATGACGGCAATGAAGATATGTCTTCAATAGGTTCGTCAAATATATTTAATTCTTCTAGCGAAGGGATTGGATCTGTTGGAAGTTCATTTTCAAGATTAACTGGAGGAATAGTTAATTTTTTTTTTATTTCGCCAGTTGTTGGCGATTGCATAGTTGAAAGGACTTTGCGTAAATCAGTAAGGTGATCAAGCCAAGCCATTCTGGCAAAACAAGTTTCTACAAGTAATCTAGGATTTGTACTTTGTCTCAAAAGCCCTTGCGTGTCTGTTAGCATTTTTGCAATTCTAAGTAAATCACCATTGCTAAGCGATGCTCCTGCAAGAGAAAGGCGTTCAACAAGTTCCTGAGATAAATTCAAAAAATTAGTATTGTTTTTACTGACTCGTATATAAAGGATATTGCGTAAAAATTTGGCAAAACCATCAAGCAAAGGCATGTATTCCACACCATTTGAACAAACTTGTTCTATTTGGTTGAAACAAGTGGCTATATCGTGTTTGCCAATTGCTTCTAACAAAGTAAAATAAATTTCGTTTGATGGTAAACCCAAAACAGAACGAACGGCATCAGCAACCATATTGTTGCCCGTAAATGCGTAAGCCTGGTCAAAGTATGTCAAAGCATCACGCATGGAACCATCTGCTTTTTCGGCAAGAATAGAAAGTGCTTCGTTGTCTGTTGTTATACCTTCTTCGTTACAAATAAAACGCAACCGTTCAATAATCTGAGTCTGAGATAAACGCTTAAAATCAAAGCGCAATACCCTGGAAAGAATAGTTTGCGGTATTTTATTTGCTTCGGTAGTTGCAAAAATGAAAATTACATGAGGAGGCGGTTCTTCGAGTGTTTTTAACAAAGCATTAAAAGCACTCCCTGTTATCATGTGAACTTCGTCTATAATGAAAATCCTGTACTTTCCAATCATAGGGTGGTACTGGACTTGTTCAATGATTAAATCACGGATTTTGTCGACACCTGTATTACTAGCACCATCAAATTCAAGAATGTCAACAGAACTTCCGCTGGCAAAATCTTTACAGCTAGGACATTTTCCACAAGGGCGTTCTGATTCACCGGTACAATTTAAAGTGCGAGCTAGAATTCTGGCAGATGTAGTTTTACCAACACCACGAGTACCGGTAAAAAGAAAAGCGTGGTGAACACGACCTTCTTCAATTGCATTTTGAAGAGTTGTAGCGACATGTTCTTGACCGACCATGTCTTTGAATGAATAAGGACGCCATTTTCTGGCCATTGCTACATATGCCATGTTCCAAAGATACAAAAAAACAAATAAAAGCGAAAATTTGGAAAAATATCTGTTAAAAAATTAAGGATTTTTTCAAAGAAAATAAAATATTCAATCCCTAAATTTATTTTATGTTATTTTTGGGAGAACTTTATTGTATCTTTAAAGTGATTTTACGAATCATTCAATGATATTTAGGAGTTTCTATGTTGCAACAAGATATGGCTTTACTTCTTTTGCTTTGGCAAGAGGCTTGTTTAGAACACGATACAGAAAATGGTGAATTAATTCCTGGTGCAAAATCAGCGACATTAGAAGAAGAAAAAATTTTAGATGCTGTAAAAGAAGAAGAAAGTATGACTTTTTCTTGGGATGATTTTAATAAAGCTTATTTGTCGTTTCCGACAGCTTCTGCTCGTTTGACAGGCTGTTTAGAAGCTTTAAAGGAAGCGTCATACGAATATCGCGTTAAGACTATTCGTTATCTATTTGCTATGGCTTCTGCTTCTTTTGAAAACAATTCTAGCCATGCTATTTCTGAAACAGAATCCGCATTTATTTTATCCGTAAAAAAAGAACTTGCTGTAGATGATGAATCGGTTCTTTAATTTTTTTAAGTGAATTTTTTAAACTAAAAGCAAAACGAATCCCATGGGGATTCGTTTTGCTTTTAAAAAATGAAACAAGAACGTTATAAAAGTTCTGCAATTTCAACGGCGTTCAAAGCAGCACCTTTTCTGATTTGATCGCCAACAACCCAAAGGTCAAATGTGTTTTTCTGAGAAAGATCTTCACGAATTCGACCAACGAGAACAGGGTCTTTTCCGCTAGCATCTAAAGGCATTGGCCAACGGTTTGCAGAAGTATCTTCTAAGATTTCAACGTTTTGTGCCTTCGTGCGGAGAACTTCGTAAATCTGTTCTACAGAAGCTTGCTTTTTAAGTTGCACATTAATAGCTTCAGAATGAGCGCGTAAAACAGGAACGCGGATACAAGTCGGAGCTACACAAATAGATTCATCGTGGAAAATTTTACGAGTTTCTGCAACCATTTTCCATTCTTCTTCACAATAGCCTTTAGGCGCTTTTACTTTTGCCTTTTCTTCTGAGCCATCGTTGAAAGGAGAATTATGCGGGAAAAGATTGAACGCATATTGGTAAGGGAATACAGTTCTTTCAAAAGGTTTGCCTTCACCAACAGCAATACTTTCTTTTCTAAGTTCTTCCATAGCAATCGCACCAGCACCAGAAGCAGCTTGGTATGTGCAGACAGTTACACGTTCAATACCGAATTCTTTGTAAAGAGGGAAAAGCGGTAAAGACATGATGATTGTTGTACAGTTCGGGTTTGCTATAATGCCTTGGTGTTTTTTAATATCTTCAGGGTTTACTTCAGGAACAACCAAAGGAACATTCGGGTCCATACGGAAATAACTGGTGTTGTCAACGACAACGGCTCCTGCTTTAACAGCGCTTGGAACGAATTCTTTAGAAATTGAACCTCCTGCAGAAGATAAAACTAAATCAACGCCTTTGAATGAATCGTGCGTTAATTCTTCGACGGTGATTTTTTCGCCACGAAATTCAATCGTTTTGCCGGCACTGCGTTTTGATGCCAAAAGTTTTAATGATTTTAAAGGAAAATTGCGTTCAGCAAGAAGTGAAAGGAGTTCTTGACCTACTGCACCAGTTGCACCGAGAATGGCGACATTTTTACTCATAAATGAACCTTATGTTGTTTATTGTGGCCTTAAAGTAGTTTTTTTTAAGAGTTCTTGTAATTCATGAACTTTTTTTTGAGCGATTTCTAATTGTTCTTTTTTTTGAAGGGCTTGAAAATCTCTGAATGTTTTGTCTTCTGATGAGGCTTCTGCATAAAAAGCAAAGGCACTAGCTTTTAAATGTTCTAAAGAAGAAAGGATAACTTGTTGAAAAGACTCGTTTTCAAGTGTTTGAGAAAGTTTTTGATTTTTTTGGCAAAAGAGCGAAATTTTTTCTCGAATACTTAAAGCTTTGCGAGCGAAGTTTTCTTGTTCCATATCTGATTCAAAAACTTCAGGGACTTTTTCTTCAAGTTGTTTCCCTAAAGAGAAAAACTCCTTAGAAAATTCTTGTAAAAAAAGATCATGATTTTGTGTTTTAGAATTTCTTTTATCTAGGGGGCGTTCTGAAGAAACAAACTGAGTTTGTGTTATAGGCGTTTCAGAACGCAGACCCGCAAAAAGAATGATTCCTAAAATGAACAGAAAAGCAATTACTGCATAAATCCTTTGCTTACCACGTAAAACAATAATTTGTAATATCGTAGAAACAGCTATCGCTAAAAGAATTAGTACAGAATAGAATTGCAGTTCTGACATTTTAAATTTTTAGAACGGGAAATCGTCTTCAACTTCGTCTGGACCGTCGTTCATTGGAGCAGGTTGGTAATTTTGCTGAGGAGGACGTCCATAACCAGAACTAGCTTGATTGGAGTAAGCATTAGGTTGGTTATAACTAGAATTGTTGTAAGATGAATTTCCGTAGGAATTGTTCTGAGCTGGGCGCGGAGTCAACAATTGGAATGTTTCCATTGTGATGTCAGTCATATAGCGCTTTTGACCATTTGGGTCATCCCAACTGCGATAAGAAATAGAACCTTCTATAAAAAGGCTCATTCCCTTATGAACACCGAGTTGCTCAATGAGGTCAGCAAGTTTGCCCCAACCAACAACATTGTGCCATTCGGTTTGTTCCCTAGTTTCACCATTGTTGTCGCGGTAACGACGGGACGTAGCTAATGAAAAGGATACCTTTTTCTTGTTGGAGGCAGTCATACGGATTTCTGGATCTTTTCCGATATTGCCTATTAACATAACTTTGTTCAGATACGCCATAAATAATGTTCCTATATTTAGTTTTAATTTAGGTCATCAAAGATAATAAAAAATGAGCGTTAAATTAGCAATATCCAATTTTGAAAAGAATTTTCCTTTTCATCTTAAAGGAAAAAGACTTGGTGCTGTTTTGCACCCAGCCTCGATAGGCGAGAATTTTGCCCACACGCTTTCATATTTGAAAGAATTTGATGGTAAGTTGTTCCATTTGTCGGCTTTATTTGGCCCCCAACACGGAATAAAAGGCCATACTCAGGACAATATGATTGAATGGGAAGGTTATACAGATCCTGAACTGGGAATACCAGTTTATAGTCTTTATGGTGAACACAGAAAGCCGTCTCCAGAAATGTTGAAAAATGTAGAAGTGCTTTTTGTGGATTTGCAAGATGTCGGGGCCCGCTATTATACTTTTATTTGGACTTTGTTTCTTTGTATGGAGGCTTGCGAAAAACAAGGAATTCCTGTTGTTGTTTTGGATAGGCCTAATCCTATTAATTGCATTGATGAAGAAGGACCAGTTTTAGATTTAGGTTATACGAGTTTTGTGGGATTACATTCTATTCCTGTTAGACATGGTAAAACGATTGGTGAACTTGCTCGAATTTTTAAAGCGGAGCGTTTTCCGAGTTGTGAACTTTATGTGATGGAAATGGAAAATTACGACAAGAGAATGTGGTTTGATGAAACGGGGCTTCCTTGGGTGATGCCTTCCCCGAATATGCCAACTCTTGATACGGCAATTGTTTACCCAGGAATGTGTCTTTTAGAAGCAACCAATGTAAGCGAAGGGCGAGGAACAACAAGGCCGTTTGAAATTTTTGGAGCGCCTTTTATTGATGCCGAAAAACTTTGTCGTTATATGAATGGTTTAAAGCTGCCTGGGGTGTTGTTCCGTGAAAATTATTTCCAGCCAACTTTTCATAAAGGAGCAGGCTCTATTTGTGGAGGAGCACAAATTCATGTTCTTGATAGAAATGTTTTCCGTTCGTTTGATATGACGATTAAGTTATTGCAATATTTATTCCATGAGTATCCTAATGATTTTGCTTGGAAAGCGCCACCTTATGAATATGAATTTGAAAAGTTACCGATAGATATTTTGCTTGGTTCGGGAACTTTCCGGAAAGAGTTTATTGAATCGGGACTTTAGGTTTGTCGACAAAAAAAGAAGAACACGTTCTTCTTTTTTTACCTTTCCTGAATTAAGAGAATATTTCTGATAAAATGAGAAAAATGATTCCCAAAATCATGGCGATTTTGGTGAGAGCTCTTGCTTTTGAGTAGTCTTTTTTGTTGAGACTGTGAATTATCCATACGGATAATGGAATAAGAAAGATTAAGGCGAGTAAAAAGAGTGAAGAATACCAGTTTAAAAGAACGGGTAAGGGAAGTAAAAATAACGCAAGGATGATTTGGAAAATGGCTAGTTTAGAAGTTTTCTTTTCGCCGACTAAAATGGGAAGCGTTAATATGCCTGCGGCTTTGTCGCCTGTGATGTCTTCTAAATCTTTTTGAATTTCTCTAGAAAGTGTGTATAGGAAAGCGAAAATAATTGGAGCAATTAAGGGTGAAATGCTTGCGGATTCATAGAACATAAGGCGAATGAGTGGCGTTGTGCATAAAAAGGCAACGGTGAAGTTTTTCAAAAAAGGGATTTGCTTTGCGTATTTGTTGTAAACGAATAGTAATGCAAGTAAAAGGGTGTAGAATGTAAGGTGAGTTATGCTTTGAACTTCTTTTAAAAAAGCCGGTAAGAGAGTGAAAATGGAAAGGATGAGAATTGAAATTTTGGTTGTTTTGATTGAAATTTTTCCTGAAGGTAATGGACGAGTGGGCCTGTTTAATTTGTCTGTTTCTATGTCTAGTAAATCATTGTGGATGTTACCGACTGAAATAGCCATAGTGAACGCGATTAAATCGGCAAAAAATGTTTGTGCTGAAAAAATACAGTGCGATAAAAAATAACCGGCCGCTAAAGTGGCTATGGCAATAATCGCATTGTTTAAGCGAGACATTTTTAATAAGGCTATAAACACAATCAAAAAATAGAAGAGTTGAAGTTAGTGGATGACTGAAAGAAATTCTTTTAAACGTTCGTCTTTTGGGTTTTCAAATATTTCTTGTGGTGTTCCTTGTTCTTTAATTATGCCTTCTGAAAAGAATAAAACTTTGTTGGCAACAGATTTTGCAAAGTTCATTTCGTGAGTAACGATAAGCATAGTCATTCCAGAATTAGCTAAGTCTTTGATGATTTTTAAAACTTCTCCAACCATTTCAGGGTCAAGCGCACTAGTAGGCTCATCAAAAAGTAGAACATCTGGATTCATAGCCATAGCTCTTGCGATAGCAATGCGTTGTTGCTGGCCTCCAGAAAGTTGGGAAGGGTAGTGGTTTTCATAGCCGGAGAGTCCGACTTTATTTAACAATTCTTTTGCTTTGGCTTCAGCTTCGCTTTTTGTCATTTTATGTAATGTGACTGGAGCTAGCATAATGTTTTTTAAAACCGTTAAGTTTTTGAATAAATTGAATTGTTGGAATACCATGCCGATTCGTTCTCGGACAAATCTGGAATGTAAGTCTTTTTCGTAAATGTCTTTTCCGTTAAAAAGAATTTTGCCTTCATCTTGTTTTTCTAACATGTTTAAATGTCTGATGAATGTGGATTTACCACAACCAGAAGGCCCGATAATAGCAATAACGTCGCCTTGATAAACATCTAAAGAAATATTTTTCAGAACTTGTAAATTGCCAAAAGATTTTGACAAGTTTTGTACTTGAATGATTGTATTTGGATTAGCGTTCATTCTTTTTTAACCTCTTTTCCAGGCGAGCAACACAGCTAGAAAGACCTGCGACTAAAATGAAATAGATTACAGCAACGGCGAGTAATGGGAGCATAGCTTCATAAGTCAGACTGCGGATGATGTCTCCACCTCTGGTCAAATCGGTAATTCCGATGTAACCGCAAATAGAAGTTTCTTTAATAAGAGTGATAAATTCATTTGTCATTGAAGGCAAAGATGTTTTAAATGCCTGAGGAAATGCAATATGGCTAAGAATGTGTCTAAAACGTAATCCTAAACTTCTGCCGGCTTCTATTTGGCCTGGGTCAATGGCTTTGAATCCGCTACGAAGGATTTCAGAAACGTAGGCACCGGAGTTTATTCCAAAAGCAATAACTGCAACAAGAATTTTGTTGACGTTAACAGAAGAAAATACAATGTAATAGATAATAAGAAGCTGAACAAGAACAGGAGTGCCACGGATAATGGCTAAATAAATTTTGCAAATGGTGTTAAGAAATTTCATTCCCCCCATGGTTTCATGAGCAAATCGAACAAAGGAAACGCCTATACCAATGCAAATACCAAGGAATGCGGCAAAGAAAGAAATAATTAAGGTGTTTCCCAAACCTTCAACAATGAATTTCCAACGTCCTTCTTTAATAAAGTTTTTGTGTAATAATTCGCCAAAGGATTCTGTCTTAGAAATTTTATTGTTGTCTCTAACGACCACGACAATTTTTGATTCAGCATAAGGAATTGTAAAAAGAATAGATTTTTTACGCTCTTCTGTTATGGTAAAACCAGCAAGTCCAATGTCGGCTTTCCCAGAATTAACGGAATTGATAATAGCGTCAAATTCAATATCTTGAATTTCTAATGAGCGATTCATATAATCGGCAATGTAACGGGCTATTTCAATATCAATCCCTTCAATGCCATTGGCTGAATGAAATTCGTAGGGCGGAAACTGAGCGTTTGTAGAAAGGATAAGTTTATTTTCGGATTTGATTTTTTGAGAATAATGGAAGTCACTATTTCTATTTATATAAGTGTTAAAAATAGAATCATAAGTTCCGGAATTTTTTAGGCTTTTTAAAGCCATGTTCACTGTGTCTAATAATGCGGTATTGTTTTTAGCAATAACACCTGCGTAAGTTTCTTCAACAAAAACTTCATCTAATATTTTCAACGTTGGATTCTGGCGTAGAAATGCTTTAGCTGGCTGGTCGTCGCAAAGGACTGCATCAATTTTCCCTTGAGACAATGCTTGGATAGCATCAGTTAATTTGGAATAGCGTTCAACTTGAATTTTTGCGGTATCACCACCAAAATCAGAAGCGTAAATATCAGCGGTGTTCCCAATTTGTACGCCGACTTTTTTATGAGCAAGATCTTTTACTGCAAAAACTTTATTTTCTGGAATTGCATTGTCGTTGCATCCAAGAATGAATGCAAAAGAAAAAAACAATATAGCCCACGTGGGTATTTTTTTAAACATTATTTTGTCCTCAATAAGATTACCAAATATAAGAAACGTTATTTAATACGTGGTGGTAGCGAAATGAAAATTCCGGCATAAATGCCATCAATCATTTTACTCCCAACACCTAAATACCCAATTTCAAGCCCAATCCAGTCAATAAGTTTTCCATAACCACCGATATAATTTGCTGGCATTGTTGGGTCTAATAAAAGAGAATACCTTACCCCTAATTCAAAAATGGTTTTTCGAGATAAAAGGCCAAATTCAATTTGGAACATTGGAGCTGCCAAACAATCAATATTGTATGATGCATATTCGTCAGCATAGTAAGAATTGATTTTTTCTTCGGCAGAGTTTAACCACATTATGCCTAAACCGCCACCAATACCAAAAACAACATTTTCGCCATAATACCGAAGCATTCCGATAAAATTTAACATTGGAATATTGAGAGAATCTCGTGCCACATCAGTATCCTCAATAGAATATTCGTCAAAAAAGTTATTGTGAATTGTATATGGTAAACCTATGGATAAACTAGTGTTGAATTGAAATTTAAAGCCATAAACAGAATCTGTATTAGAAATATCTTCATCAGAAAAATTTGAAGCCCTATTTGTTTTCGGAAGGTGATTTTTTTTATAGGGTGAATCCCAATGGATTTTTCCTCTTAACCCATTTCGGATTTCATTTTCCGTAAAAATAGCTTTCCCATTTTCATAAAAGTTATATTGAATGTTCAGCGAAATAGAATTGTCATAATTATCAAAATAGATTTTTCCGATAGTGGAATTTTTTGAAATAGTATTATTAAAGAGTTGTTTTTTGTTGAGGATATAGGCCATATTTAAATCGTGTTTTTGTTTGATGTATATAACCTTATTGTACTTTGAAACTTCAAAAGAAAGGGAGTTTTCAGGAATATTTTCTGCGAGTCTTTCCTGGAAAAGAGGAGCGAATTCGCCTGAGTTATCTGTTCTGAAAATAATTGAATTGCATGTTGAATACCAAATATTGAGTTGGTGTTCTAATGCTTGTATTGTACTTTCATTCCTTACAAAACTAAAATGATAAGAAATTTCAACACCATCAGATAAAGGTTCAGGAGAGACGTTCCCTTCAAGAGTAATAAGTTTTGGAAAATCTATGGAGTGTAATGGAAATGCGTTAAAACAAGTTTCAATTGCTTCACGTCGATTTTCCATATTGTGAGAAAGATTCATTCCGTTTAATCGGATTTCTCCCGTTAAATTCAAAAAATCATTTTCAAATTGAGGTAATTCTTTTTGGTAAAAGTCAAAGCATTCGGAATTTAAAGTTTCATTTAAAGAAATTTCAGCACATTTATCATTGAGTTCAGCGATTTTAGAAGCCCTTTCCCATAGCTTATCTAATCGGCTTTTTGATTCTTCATCTAAATAATTTAATTGTTTCAGTTGTTCAATTTCTGTTAATTGTTCTTTAACCATTTCGCTAGAAACTGAAGAAAGTATAATTTCAGGTTCTGCAAAAACATTTGTGTAAAGAATTACACAAAATAAAATAGTTAAACGAAAAATTAAAGAACATTTCATTTTAATTGAGTTCCATAATAATTAATTTGTTTGTAATGTTGTTTTTTTGAACCACACCTTTGTCTGAAAGACTTGCTTTAATGGCTGAATAAACGGCATAAACATCAGGGTATTCTGTTGCCTTTGCATAAAGCACCAAATCAATTGTTTTTTCAGTCATTTGATTTATTTTTAAATTACTGAAATTTGCCCGAATAGAAGTTAAACTTTTATCTTGAATATCTTCTAATATTTCACCTGAAAATCTTTCGCCAAGGTTAATAATGACCTTATAGGGCACACCTTTTTTTGAATCTTCTTGCCAATAGGCATGTATTGTTTTTTCAAGAGCTGGAAATGCTTTTTTGACAGCAGTTTGGACTAGATAACGTTGGTTACTTTTATCTTTTCCATGGTCTTTTACCATGCCCGTTTTTGAACCTAATAAACGAGCAGTTGTTGTTTCGTAGGCTGAAAGTTCTACCGTTATCATATCGTTTCGAATGCTTCCAGAAAAAGTGATGTATATATCGGCGCCAAAAGTTAAACTGGCGATATAGGACATATCTTCTTCTTTACCAGAAATATCATTTTGTATTTGCAAAACTTCTGTTAAATCTTCATTGCCTTCTAAAGAACGAACTTTATAACCTTTTTCTGTTAGGTATTCATTTATACTTTCCATTGTGGTTTTAGCAAAAGGATTTTGTTGAATCACTTCAAGGGCTGATGCGTTATTAGAAGGAGCCGGAATAACCATAAGTACGGGCTCTTGAAAATCGTATTTTAAGCTAGGGTCTTCTGCTTGTTGTGGAGTTTCTTGAAAAAAAGCAGAAGAAAAAACTTCGTCGGAACGTTCTTTTACATTTGTTGTCGGTTTAGAACTTGCACAAGCAACAAGCGCAATAAGTGAAATACCCCATAATAAAAAACAGAAACGATACATCAGAATCCTTTGTTGAAATTAACCATCGGTATTTTTTTTACAATAAGTAATGAAGAATATAAATTAAAATAGTATTAAGTGTTTTATAAAAATGAATTATAAAGGTTGTATATCTAAAAGCTGCAAAATATTTTCATTGACTTGAAAGCGAATTTCAAAGCCGGCAAAAGAAAATCCATAAATGCGAGTAGAATCTTGTTGATAAGCAGGGCGGGGGTCTTGGGCTAAAATTTCTAGAAGATTTTCTCGTTTAGATTCTGGAAACTTTGAAAGGACTATTTCGTCAGCAATAACTTCTAAACATTTATCTTGTAAAGAACTAGCAAATCCGCCAGTAGCATTGTTTATACAATCAGCAAATGGAAGGTAAGGTTTTATATCAAGTATTGGTGTTCCACTTTTTATATCGGCGCCTGAAACTATTATTTCTGGGCCATTAGAACCATTTAATTTGATTTCTTCTAGTTTTACGCAAGAAAGCCCTATTGGATTAGGGCGAAATGGTGAACGTGTTGCAAATACACCTAATCTTGTGTTGCCACCAAGTCGAGGAGGGCGAACTGTCGGGCTCCAGTCTTTTTTTTCGTTTTCAGAAAATACCCAAAGAATCCATAAGTGAGAAAACCCTTCTAACCCACGTAAAGCATTTATATCTCTGAATTTGGGTTCAAAAATAATAGTTGAATAAAAATTGGAAAGCAAAGTGCTTTGTCTTGGAATCCCGAATTTAGTCTGAAAATCGTTGTAGATTTTTGCAATAGTCTGGAATTTATATTCTTCCATATTTATTCACCATAAATGGTAAAGGTAACGTTTCGATAAAAAAATAAAAATGAATCTTCTGCAATGTCTATATGATGGATTTTCTTTATGTTATTTTCCTTTTTAATTTTATTTAAGTCCGCATCTCCTAAAGAGACAAGTTTAAAGAAAGAATGGATTTTGGCTTTAACTATTTTGGGAGAATCTGTGTATTCGTGGTTTGATGCCATATAAGGTTTTTGCCATGGAGCACAAGCTGATAAAATAAAACTCAGTAGAATAAAAAGAAAGAATCGCATTTTATTCTCCATAAACCGTCACGGAATATTTTCGATATACTCCAAGGATAATAAAGTCATTCACATCAACGTGTGATATTTTTTTTATGTTCCCTTCTTGTTTTGCCTTTTCTAAACTTGCATCTCCAAAAGTAAATAAACCTAAAATGGAATAATTAGAAACGGTAACAGACTTTTCGGTAATTTCATTTTCTGTTGCAATTAAAGGGTAAGAAATATCGGTATAGAGCAATCCCGAATTGGTATCCATTAATGTACAACCGCTAAGCAATAAAGCTAAAAGAAAACAATAGCGCATTTTATACAGGAGGGTAGAATATATAAGCGATAATAATAGCCGCAATAACACCAGCTAAATCAGCGGTTAAAGCACATATAAGGGAATGTCTGGTTTTGCGGATTCCGACGGAGCCGAAATAAACAGCAATAATATAAAATGTGGTATCTGCCGCACCTTGGAACATACAACTCAATCTACCGACAAAACTATCTGCACCATAAGTTTTCATAGCATCAATCATCATTCCGCGGGCCCCACTTCCTGAAAGAGGTTTCATTATGGCTGTAGGTAATGCAGGCACAACATCATTTCCTATGCCCAAAATAGCAAGTACATAAGAAACACCTTTCATTAAAAGATCCATCGCTCCACTTGCTCGGAATACAGCTATGCCTACAAGAATAGCAACCAAAAAAGGTATAACCATAATGGCTGTCTGAAAACCTTCTTTAGCCCCTTCAACAAAAGAATCAAAAGCGTGAACTTTTTTATAAGCGGCTAACCCCAAAAAGGCTACGATAATTGCAAAAAGAACAAAACCACTCACTAAAGCACTTGTTGTTCCGATTTCTTCGGCTGTTAAGCGAGTAAAGTAAAAAAGCGTTCCAAATACAGCGGCACAAAGTCCAAGAATCCAGGCAATGGTTACGGGGTGTCGCAAATGGACTTTTTGAAAACAACTTGTAATTAAAAGCCCTGTAAGAGTACTGAAAAATGTAGCAAGTAAGATAGGTAAAAACACATCAGATGGATTAGCGGCACCCAATTGAGCTCGGTAAGTCATAATGCTTACAGGAATAAGGGTAAGGCCACTTGCGTTTAGAACGAGAAAAAGAATCTGGGAATCACTGGCAACCTCTTTTTTAGGGTTGAGTTCTTGTAACTCTTTCATTGCCTTTAGCCCCATAGGAGTCGCAGCATTGTCTAATCCAAGCATATTAGCGCTTATATTCATAAGCATTGTTCCGGTTACCGGGTGTCCAGGAGGAATGCCAGGGAATAGTCTTGAAAATAGTGGGGAAACAATTTTGGATAAAATTTGAATAGCTCCGGCTTTTTCACCGACCTTTAAAATGCCCAACCAAAAGGCGAGAATGCCAGTTAAACCAAGAGCAATTTCAAAGGCTGTTTTTGCCATTGCAAAAGCCGCTTGTACTGTATCATTAAAAATGCCTGAATTTCCAAAAGCAATCCATTGCACCAAACAAGCAATGAAAGCAATAAAAAAGAACGAAAGCCAAATGATATTTAAAACCATGCTAAAAAAATAATTATACAAAAAGAAAAAAGAAATGAATATTCTGATTTAATATGAAAAAGCAGTAAAAATAAAGAAAATCCCCGAAAATAAAACGGGGATTTTCGCACTTCTTATAAAACAAAGATATTATTAATTACGTTTTTTACGACGTTTCTTCTTTTGAGGCATTGCATCGTCAGCAACAGAAGAAGCTTTCTTTTCTACGACAACTTCAACAGCTTTTTCACCTGGTTTTGTGAAACCAAAGGCTCTTGGGTTAAAGCCTGCAGGGAACTTGGTCTGGTTGTTATAGAATACGCGTTTTGCAGTGAATTTTTCAATTTTTGCGTTAGAAAGGTCAGCACCATCAAAAATAACGTTATCCATTTTGGTATCAGCGTTAATTTTCATGCCAGTAAGGTCTGCATTGGTGAAGTCTACTTTCTTGAGTACAGCACCGGAGAAGTTTGCACCAGTCATTTTTGCACCAGTGAAAGCAGATGATTCGATGTTTGCACTAGCAAAGTTTGCTTTGGTGAGTTCAGCGTTATCAAAGATGCTCTTGAAAATATAAGCACCATCGAAGTCAGCTTTTAACATTTGGGCATTCTTGAAGAAGTTTTTGGAAACTTCAGTATCAAAGAATGATGCTCCATTCAATTTAGCCTTTTCAAAACGGCTACCAGCAACTGTGCCTTTGTCGAAAACAACTTCAGTTAAATCTTGACCATTGAAATTCATATCTTCAACGGTAGATTGGGCAAATTGAGCTTTCTGGAGACGAACTTTAGAAAGGTCAACATCATCAAAGATTGTCAAAGACAAGTCTGCACCAACCATGTTTACATTGTTGAATTCAGTCCCTTTGAAAATAGCACGAGACAAACCAGCTTTTTCCAAATTGACATCTTGGAGTGTAACACCACTGAAGTCAGCGTTAATCAAGTTACATGCAGTAAAGTCTGTTTTAACGATTGTTGCATCAGAAAGGTTTGCACTACCCATCAAAGAACGAGTAAAGTTTGCATTGGTGAGGTTAGCATCGCTGAAATCTGCTTCTGTAAGATCAACATCCATAATAGAAGCGTTTGTTAAGTCAGCCTTTGAAAAATCAGCACGGTCAGACACTTTCATAGCATCCATACGAGCACCTTTCAAATTTGTTTTTGGGAATGCACAATCAAGAAGAGTGGCTCGATACAAGTTAGCTTCTTCCATGTTAGCGCCTTCAAAATTGGCTCCACGAATATCTGCACCGCTAATGACGACTTTTTTCAAATCAGCTTTGCGAAAATCTGGATTGCTAATAACGGCATTCTGGAAACTTACTCCAGATAAAGCAGCATTACGGAAAGATGGAGCTTCACCAGCGGAACGCTGGAAGTCTGTTTGGCCTTCAATAGCTTTTGCATTTTCAAAATTGAAACCATCTATGCGTTTATCGCGGAATGAAGTCCGGAGTTCTTTACCACGATAGTCACCCGCATCCTGGGCAAAAGAAGCGCAGGCCAAAGCACCAACGAGGAAAAGGCCAACCTTTGAAGATTTCTTTAGCTGTCTATTCATTAGGGTTCCTTTTAGATTAAAGGTTATTAAAACTTAAAACTGCCTCTAAAATAAATAAAAAAAACAGAGAATAACCAAAAAAAGGATATTTTTTTTCACAAAAAACCAATATCTTGCGTTTTTGAGCAAAAAAAAGGATTTTTTTTTGTTTTTTGCCAATAGAAAATATTCTAAATGCTAATTTTGTGCCGTATGTTGAATTTTTCTACAGATATTTTTGATGTAATTGTATGCGGAGCTGGCCCCGCTGGTTTAAAAACGGCTTATGACTTGCTACGCCAGTCTAATGGAACAATATCTGTACTTTTGTTGGACAGAAAAGACCCATGGAAAGAACCCGTTATTTGTGCTGAAGCGGTTTCTGTAAAAGCTTTATCAAAATACTGGGAAATTAAAGATAGGTTTGTTCGTGGCCCACTTTCTGGAATTTACTTTGTTTCTCCAGATGGAACTAAAGCCGAGTTCTATCGGAAAAATTGTGGATTACAATTAAACAGAGCTGAATTACACAGAGATATTTTTGAATCGGCCAAGGAACTTGGTGTACTATTTGATTTTAGAACGCGTTGTGCGGGTATTTCCAGAACGGAATCCGGGCTTTGGAATTTAGAAGTTGAAAATCAAGGAACTTCTCAGATTCTCACAGCAAAGGTAATTGTTGATGCTACTGGTCCAGGAGATAAATTGACTGCTAAAGTTTCAGAACTTTCTGAATTAGAAAATGGAAAAACAGACTTGGAACCAGCAGCATTTGCTATTGCAGAAGGTATCGAACATAGCAGAGAACACATTGAACTGCATTTTGGCTCAGAATTCAGAAGTGGTTATGGTTGGGTATTCCCTAGAAATGGCGTTGAAGTCAATGTTGGCTTAGTTCTTGGAAAAGAATCAAAGGCCGAAGGAATTTCTTCGCGAAAAGCGTTAGAAGATTTTATTGCTAAACGTTATCCGACTGCTATAATCAAAGGTTTTTATGGGGGCTTGATTGCTTGTGGGCAGTCAATGCGGCCTTTAGCTAAATTAGGTGTATTTAAAACAGGAGATGCCGCTAGTTGCGTGAATCCGATCAGCCGTTCAGGAATTGTTGAAGCTTTGAAAAGCGGAACTTGTACTGCAACATCTGTTTTAGAATGGTTGAATGCTAAAAATGATTCTGAAAAACGCTTGGCTGAAAAAGCTGCTTTTGAACGTTGGTATGCATTACAAGGGAAAACGCATTTACATATAGCACATGCCAAAAAGGCCTTTGGAATCATTCCTGATGCAAGACTTAATCGTTCAGCTCATCGTTTAGCAATTCTTCCAAGAGAAAAGCGGACTTTATGGAAAATTTTCTTTGAAGTGTTAGCACTTTCTCCGACACTAATCTGGAAAATGCGGTCATTTTTGAGGAGCTAATGACTGAATTAGAAAAAAGACAACAAGAAATCAGAAATGTTTTTGCTGGTTTTTCTGACCCTGATGACAAGTGGGCTTTTATTTTAAAACTAGCAAGAGAACACGAAGGAATGGACGAAAACTTAAAGGCCGATAAGTTTTTGGTTCAAGGCTGTGCAGCTACTATGTATCTTGTTCCAGCATTTGAAAATGGAAAAGTTCGCTTTTTTATGGATACGGATGGTGGTGTAGAAAATCCTTTGATTAGTCGTGGACTTGGCGTGCTGGCTTTAAAAATTTATAATAATTTAACTCCAACAGAAATATTAGAAGCAAACCCGGAATTTTTTCAGGATATTGGATTAACTGTAGCTTTGTCGGCGACAAGAGCAAATGGTTTTGCTAGTTTATTAAAGCAGATTTATCTTTACGCACGAGTTTATGCGACTTTATCGCAAAAGTAAATAGCAGAGAGGTTATTTATGCTTACCTTTATGAAAAAAGATCATAACTTTGATGGCGAAGATTCTTCGATAAAAAAAGAACCAGACCCATCTCTTGAAAAACAAAATGTTCGTTTTATGAGCTGGCAAGACTTATTGACGCTTTTAGTTATTGGTGGTCTCATTGCTGGTGGCTATTTTTATTTCAAACAAGCAAGACAAAAAGCAGATGAATTTTTTGCTCGTTGTGATGTTTCGTTTCAAGAAAAAGATTTTTTGAAAGCAGAAGCTTGTTATGATTCTACTTGGGAATTGGGCTATATTACGGATACTATGGAATTGGTTCGTCAGGAACGAATCGGAGTAATCAAAGATATCCGTATTACACAAACGGATCTTTTAGAAGAAATTGAAATTTTATTAGAAACAAAAGATTCTCTTAATGCTTTGGCAAAATTTAAATCTCTTGAACAACCATTGCTTTTGTTAGGCAAAAATTTGGTGGCCTGGAAAGAACTTGAAAAAGTTTTATCAGAATTAGAAGTAAAGGATTCTGTTAAGGTTGTTCCGGATTCTTCTCTTGTACAATAATTTTTCGATTGTTGTCGTTTAATATTTCAATATGAACCGTATGGGTTATTCCTATACGGTTTTCTAGTCTTTCGGCCCATTCAATTAAAGTAATTCCGTTACTTTCTAAACAATGTGATAGCCCGACTTCTTCTAAATCACTATTAGATTCTAGTCTATAAAGGTCTAAATGAAAAATAGGAGGGTCGTTTGGGTATTCGTGTAAAATAGTATAAGTCGGAGAACAAACAGTTCCAGAATAATTTAACGCTTGGCAAATGCCTCTGGTAATAAGAGTTTTACCAGCTCCTAAGTTTCCGTAAAAAGCGATTGCATCACCAATTTTTAAAGTCTTTGCGAAAGTTTTAGCCCATTGCAAAGTTTCTTCTTCTGATTTTGTTGTTATTTCAAATGGGAACATTTTATCAACCTAGTTTATCTTTAAATTGTTGGTAAGAAAATTTTCGTAATAAGCGGAATTGTCCATTTTCCCAAATGCCTATAGAGGGGTGTTTTACTCCATTAAAGAAAGTTGTTTTTACCATAGTATAATGAATCATATCTTCGAAAATAATTTTATCGCCAGGAGAAAGGGGAGTGTCAAAAGAATAATCTCCTAAAACGTCACCAGCAAGGCATGAGTTTCCGGCCAAGCGATAGCAATATTTTTTTTCGCCTGGTAACCCAGCGTTGAGAACGCTTGGGCGATAAGGCATTTCTAAACAGTCAGGCATGTGAGCACTAATAGAAATATTTAAGATTGCTGTTTCTATTTCGTTTTTTACAATGTCTCCGACCGTTGCAACAAGTTCACCAGTTTGCCATCCGATAGCTTCTCCTGGTTCTAAAATCACATCAGTTGTAGGGTAGCGTTTTTTAAAATCAATAAGGATAGATTTTAATTTTTCGACATCATAATCTTTTCTTGTAATGTGGTGTCCTCCACCGAAATTCACCCATTTCATTTGTGGTATCCATTTTGAAAATTTCTTTTCGAATTCTTGAAGGACGATTTCTAAAGCATCGGCATTTTGTTCGCATAACGCATGAAAATGTAAGCCTTCTATGCCGTCTAGTAAATCGGGTTTAAATTCTTTTAATGTAACTCCAAGCCTGGAATAGCGACCACAAGGGTTGTATAAATCAGTTTCTATAGTAGAAGACTCTGGGTTTACTCGGATACCAGCACTAACATTTGCTTTTAATGTTTTTGCTTTAAAACGTTCCCATTGAGAAAAACTATTAAAGGTTATATGATCCGCAAGTGATAAGATTTCATCAAATTCATCATCTTCGTAAAGTGGGGCAAAAACGTGAACTTCTTTATCCATTTCTTCGCGAGCGAGTTTTGCCTCGTTTAAACTAGAAGCAGTAGCGCCTTTTAAAAAGCAACCAATTTCTTTGAAAGTATGCCAAAAACTATAACCTTTAAGAGCACAAATGATTTTTACTCCAGTTTCTCGCTGTATGTTTTGTAAAAGGTTTAAATTTTTTTGCAGACGTTCTAATTCCAGAACATAACACGGCGATGGAACTTGCGAATAATCAATCATATCTAAAACCTCTCGCCCTAATTTAAAAAAAGTTCTAAAGCTTTTTTAGAAAAGAGAAGTTTTTTTATAAAAACAATAAATATTGTTGAGATATTTTTTTTGAAAATCAAAACAGTTTTTATTTTTTGTTTCATGACTTTGTATGAAAAACATTTAAAACAAATGCTACCGATTTTCATTCGGATGATTTTGCTTTTTTTGTTTTTTTTATTCATCATTTTTTTAGTGTTAAGTAAGAGACCTGATTCTTTTTCTTTTGCTGAACTTTTAAAAAATGAAAATCAGGGTATTCTTTGGAATTTTAGATTACCTTTAGTTGTTGCCGCCGTTTTTGGCGGGATGGGACTTTCTGTTGCTGGCCTTGTGATGCAAAGTGTTTTTAAAAATCCTTTGGCGGGCCCTTTTGTACTTGGAGTAAGTTCTGGAGCTTCTTTAGGAGTTGCTCTTGTTGGTGTTGCAGGAATCGCTATTACCTCATTAAACATTTTGCCTGCGGCATTAATTGGTGGATTTTGTACAGTTTTTATAGTGTTTTTATGTTCTCGTTTTTTTATTGGTAAAGCAGGAATTTTAATTGTTGGTTTGATGATAGGCTATTTTGCCGATGCAATAGTTTCATTGGTTTTATTTTTTGGAGAAGCGAATGCTTTACGCGGATTTATTACTTGGGGAATGGGGTCTTTTTCGCGATTGAGTATTGATAATGTTCCCTGTTTTTCATTAGCGATTTTAATAGGAATTTTGCCTATTTGTTTTTCAGTTCGGTATTTGAATTTAGCACCATTTGGAGATGATTTTGTTAAAGATCATGGTTTATCGGTAAAGTTTTTTAGATGGTTGACTTTGTTATCGGCTTCATTTTTAGCATCTGTTGTTACCGCTTTTTGTGGGCCAATAGCTTTTTTAGGATTAGCTGTTCCACATTTAGCTTATGGGATTTTTAAAACGACTAACCATGCCGTTCTATTACCAGCATCTGCATTGTTAGGAGCAAGTTTAGCGCTATTAGCATCGCTGTTTTCTTATTTACCATTACAAGCCATAATGTCTGTCATAGGTGTGCCTGTTATTTTATGGGTTTTACTTTCATTAAGAGGTAAACATCGTGAATAAATTGTTAGATGTTAAGTCTTGTCAGTTTGGGTATAAGCAAGCCTTGCTTTTGCCATTTAATTTTTCTTTGTATCCTAGAGAAGTTGTAGCTCTTCTTGGTGAAAATGGTGTTGGAAAATCAACTTTTCTGCGTCTTTGTGTGGGGTATGAAAAAATAATTTCTGGCGGAATTTTTTATGGAAAAGAAAATCGAGAAAATCTTTCTATAAGGGATTTGTTTCAAAAAGTAAGTTTAGTGCGTTCCAATTTATCGATTCCTGATAGAATTTTAGTTCGGGATTTTGTGATGCTTGGCATGCAAAAGAAAAATTTTGAATTGTTAGAAAAAGTAATGAAAGAAACAAACATACAGAATTTTTTAGACAGAACATTAATTTCTTTAAGTGATGGAGAACGTTCAAGAGTTTTACTTGCGGAAGCTTTAATTCGAAATACATCTCTTCTTTTGCTAGATGAACCAACAGCTTTTTTAGATGTCCCTCGTTCGATAGAGTTATTTAAACTTTTAAAAAATATTGCAGTAAATGAAAATAAAGGTGTTTTAATTTCTACGCATCAAGTAGAGCATGCTTTAAAATACGCTGACAGGTTGTTGGTTTTTTTACGAAATGGTCAAGTTGTTTCTGGACTCGTTGAAGACGTCTTAAAAAGTGGAGCTTTGTCATGGGCAGAATTAAATTAGGATTTGTTTTTATAACATTTGTTTTGGTTTTATTAGGCTGTTCTAGACACCCTGCATTTTATGATGAAGGAAATAATTTACTTTGGAAAATATCTGACAATAATTCATCAGTTTGGATTTTAGGGAGTATTCATTACGCTGATTCTTCTTTTTATCCTTTATCCAAAGTTATAGAACAAGCGTTTCAAGAATCAGAAGCTCTGGCAGTAGAAATGGATGTTTCTGATACAGAAACACAAATTAAAACAGAAGAAGAATTTCAAAAAGAAGGAATGTTTTCAGAAGGCGAAAATTTGAAAGACTTTTTGCCGGATTCTCTTTGGGAAAAGCTAGACAGTATAGCTATCGTCTTAGGAGTTCCTTCTGAAATGTTTTTGCCAATGCGACCTTGGCTTGCGGCAACAGTTTTTGCTTCTATGGCTATTTTATCAACAGGGATAGAAAAGGATTTAGGAATAGATGTTGTACTTTTGGATAGCGCTGCAAATTCTGGAAAAGAAATTATCGCATTAGAAACGCCAAGAGAGCAGGTTCAAAGTTTCAGTGACGTTGCTGATTCTAATGAAACTAGTGGGGTTTCTTATTTGGAAACCACATTTAAAGAATTTGAAAATTTAAAACCTATGTTGAAAAGTATTTTGCATGCTTGGAAAACAGCAGATGTAAAAGCCTTACAAGAACAATTAAAAACCGAAAATATGACAAAAGCGGAAGAAAAATTAAACCAGAGAATATACAATGAAAGAAATCTTAAAATGGCGGCAAAGGTAGAAGAATTCTTAAAGGCAAATAAAAAAATTTTTGTAGTTGTTGGGGTGGGACATTTGATTTTAGAAGATAACGTTTTAGAAATACTTTCTAAAAAAGGTTATTCTATTCAGAAATTTTAACCTAGGAATCTTTAAATGATAAGCCAAGACGTTTGGCCCTAGCGTAAAAACCGGTACGCGTCATATCTAGTTCTTTTGCTACTTTAGAAACCGATCCATCAACAAGACTTAATCGATTTTTTAAGAAATCAATTTCTTCTGCTTCTTGTAGAAGTCTGAATTCTTGATAAGAAATTTCGCGCCAGTTTTGTGGTAAGTGGTGTTGTTCAGAAAAATTTTTAGTAAGTAAAGAAAAATCTTCTGGGTAAAGTTCTGTTGAATCAGAAAGGACAACTGCCCGATGGATAGCATTTTCTAATTCCCGAATGTTTCCAGGCCAGGAGTAGTTTTGTAAAAGAGCCATTGTCTTTTCATGAAATGAAATTGGCTTGTCAGCATATATATTTGCAAAATGTCTGGCTAAAAGAGGTATATCAGTTGGGCGTTCTCTAAGAGCAGGAACATAAAGAGGAAAAATATTCAGTCGATAATAAAGATCTTCTCTGAATTTTCCTTCTAAAACATCTTGGCGTAAATCTCTATTAGTTGCGGCAATAACACGAACAGAAACTTTTATGTTTTTTGTTGTACCAACAGCACGAATTTCTCCATTTTGTAAAACTCTTAAAAGTTTTGCTTGTGTACTTAAAGGCATTTCGCCAATTTCATCGAGATAAAGAACGCCACCATTTGCTTCTTCAAATAAACCTTTATGGTCTTTGTCAGCTCCGGTAAATGCACCTTTTGCATGTCCAAAAAGTTCGCTATCAAAAAGTGTTTCTGGAATAGTGCTACAGTTAACAGAAATAAAAGGTGTTTGCCCGCAAGCAACAAGTCGAGCGACTAATTCTTTACCAGACCCCGATTCGCCTTGTATGAGAACCGTGCCAGAAATCGGCGAATCTTTATGCAAATTAAAGACTTTCTTTTTTAAAATTTTTTTTATTTGTTTAATTAAAAGGTCTCTTTCTTTACTTTCGCCAATAATTTGTTGGGATAAAAATTCAAAATATTTTCGGAACTTGATTACTTTTTGTAAATCAGAAAGGTGACGACTGAAATCTAGATTAACGCGATCATAAGAAAGGATTACGGAAAAAAGCTGTTTTTTTTCAAGAGAAAGTTTTTCTGGAAATTTAGAATAGGCAATAGATTCGGCGTGGCGTAAAATATCTTGTGAATGTTCCCAAAAGTCAGGTATTTGCTCTGCATAATCCAGATCTAAAATGAAAATATCCGGGGAAATTTCAGGCAAAGATTGTGTAAACGCATGAATGTAATTTTCTTGATTTAAAGCATGTAAAAAGCTTTGTAATAATGAAGGGATATAATCATCTTCATTGGCAAGAATAAGTACATTGGTTTTAGAATCCATGCTTGATTTTTTAACCTAATTCCTTAGAACGTTTAGTAGCAGCTTTCACTGTTTCCATTAAAGTGCCACGGAATGAATTGTTTTCAAGAACTTCTAAACCTGCAATAGTTGTTCCACCAGGGGAAGAAACCATAGCAGAAAGATCAGCTGGAGATTTTTTAGATTCTTTTAAGAGAGCCACACTGCCTTCTACAGTACTTATTGCAAGTTTTGAAGCGGCTTCTCTAGATAATCCCATAGAAACGCCACCACGAATTAAACCTTCAATAAATTCAAAAACATAAGCAGGTCCGCTACCAGAAAGACCAGTAACTGCATCCATCCAAGATTCTTGAACGCGGCAGGTTGTGCCAACAGAAGCAAAAATAGACTCAGCAAAAGCAAGAGTTTCTTCTGATACGCCATCAGTGGCAAGAGCTATAGTTCCTTTACCAACGGTTAAAGGAAGATTTGGCATTATTCTTACAATTTCAGTGTTTCCAATAGATAGGCGTATTTTTTCTTTAGTAACGCCGGCCATAATGGAAATAACTGTTTTATTTTCGATGTTTGGTAAACTTAAAACATTAGTTGGAGACTGAAGTTCTTCTATCCAAGTGGCAGGAAGTTTTGAAAAAATTTGTGGTTTTACACAAAGCAACAAAACGTCTGCATTATTATAGCCTTCTGCAAATGTTTTAACTCTTTTTACTCCGGCCTTTTCAAAAGTTTCAGCAATAGCATCAGCTGGTTCTAAAAAAGACAATTGCGTAGCTGGGTAATTAGCTTTAAGTAAACCATTTAAAATGGCTCCGCCCATATTACCAGCACCAACAAAGAAAATAGAAGGTTTATTCATAAAAATTACCGATTCATAATTTGTAAAAATTCTGTATTGTTTTTAGCGTCTTTCATTTTTTCACGCATAAATTCAATAGCTTCTGTTGCCGTGTGATCCTGTAAGTAACGACGTAATATGTATACACGTCGTAAAGTTTCTTCGTCAAGTAGAAGTTCTTCTTTACGAGTACCTGATTTGAAAAGATCAATAGCCGGCCAAATACGTTTTTCAGCAATACGACGGTCAAGAACAACTTCCATATTGCCAGTACCCTTGAACTCTTCAAAAATCACTTCGTCCATGCGGCTCCCGGTTTCAATCAACGCGGTTCCGATGATAGTTAAAGAGCCTCCATTTTCAATTTTTCTAGCGGCACCGAAAAAACGCTTTGGACGTTGTAATGCCATAGCATCAACACCACCGGAAAGGATTTTTCCAGAATGAGGGATGACAACGTTATTAGCTCTTGCAAAGCGAGTAATGGAATCTAAAAGAATAACTACATCTTTTCCGTATTCAACAAGGCGTTTCGCTTTTTCAAGAACCATATCAGCAACCTGAACATGACGTTCTGGCGGTTCATCAAAAGTAGAAGCTAAAACTTCACCTTTAACGTTTCTGCGCATTTCAGTAACTTCTTCTGGACGTTCATCAATAAGCAAAACAAGCAATGAAACATCAGGATGGTTTTGAGAAATAGCGTTTGCAATATTTTGCAATAAGACAGTCTTTCCTGTTCGTGGAGGTGCTAAAATAATACTTCTTTGTCCCTTTCCTATAGGCATAAAGAGATTCATAATTCTAGTACTATGCTCATCTTGACGCCATTCTAAATTAAGCTGTTCGTAAGGGTGGAGTGGGGTTAAATATTCAAAAGCTACGCGTTTTTTTGAACGAACAGGGTCTTCGCCATTAATTGTATCAATGCGTTGTAAAGAAAAATATTTTTCATTGTCTCTGGGTTTACGCACTTGTCCTGTAATAGTATCACCTGTTTTTAAATCAAAACGCCTAATAAGGAACTGGTTTATGTAAATGTCATCCGGACCAGCTAAATAGTTGTGTTCAGGGTTACGTAAAAAGCCATAACCTTCATTCAAAATTTCAAGAACACCTTCAGTATAAATAGGAATATCTTCGCCGGTTGTCGCCGCAAGTATTTTATAAATCAAAGCTTGTTTACGCAGACGTCTAACATCAGGAATTTCCAATTCTTGAGCCATACGTTGTAATTCAAACATAGGTTCTTTGCGGAGATTTTTCCATTTTTCAATCGCTTCTGCAACTTTTTCTGGGTCAGGTGGTGGTAAAATTTCTTCAGGTTCTTCTATATAGCGTTTCTGATTTTTACCATATTTATTAAAGCGCCCGTTGTTTTTATAGCCATTATTAAAACGTTTGTCTTGAAAACGGCGATTATCTCTTTGATCTTGAAGATTTTCAGGATTTTGAGACGGGTCTTTTTCCTGGGAAAGCATTTCATTTGATTCTTGTTCAGAATTTTGTTCCTGAGAAAGAGATTCCTGGATTTCTTTTTCAGGTTTTTCTGTTTCTACAGAAGACGGTATTTCAGTAGTTTCAACAAGAGTTTCAGAAACATTGGCTTCTGGTATGTTTTCTACAGGAAACTCCTGAATAGGTTGAGTTTCTTCTGCTACCAATTCCTCAGTTTTTTTTCTGCCTCGGGTTTTCTTTTTTTCTGTAGCAACTGTTTCAGAATTTTCTGTCTTTTGAGTTTTTCGAGTACGACGTTTTACTGGAGCCTCTGTTTTTTCTGCTTCTTCAGGGAATTGAATAGGAGCAGCTAATTCACCAAGCGCATTAAAATCAGGCTCAGCATTTGGGTCAACAATATCAGATAAAAGGGAAATAGAAGAAGGTTTCTTTGTCACAGAATACATCCTTGAAAATTAAATGCAAACTCTAAAAAGAATGCTGTTTAATGGGGAATATAAAGAAAAAATTTTAGAAAACTACAAACTCTAAATTAGAACTTCTGTAGGATTGTGTTAAAAATAGCAAAAAAAAATAAAAAAGCAAAGAGTTAAGAAAATCTTTTAATTCTTAACCCAAAAAAGCAAATTTGTAATGTTTTTTTTAAAAGCCGATAAAAATGGAAAGAAGATTATTTAAAGAATATTCTATATTAAGAAGGTGAAAAAATTAGAAAGAGTTTTTGTGGCTTTAGGGTCCAATTTGTCCCCTAGAGGGAAACACCTTGCAGATGCTCGTAAAATGCTTCGCAGTATTTCTCTTGGAGGCTGGATGGAGAGTCGTATTTATGAAACTCCGCCAGTTGGTCCGGAAGGGCAAGGCCCGTATTTTAATCAAGTGGTTTCGTTTTGGTATTCTAAAGGAGAAACGCGTTTACTTTATTACTTGAAAGGCGCAGAAATTTTATTAGGACGTAAGCCTAGTGGTCATTGGTGCGCAAGAGAAATAGATATGGATTTACTGTATTATGGAAATAGAATCCGCTCCGGGCGACCAGAATTACCGCACAAAGAAGTTTCTAAAAGGCAATTTGTGCTTGTCCCGCTTTGCGATATTGCTCCAGAATGGGTAGATCCGCTTTCAGGGCTTCCTGTTTGTCTTATGTTAAAGCATTTGCAAAACCGTGAAGGCGCGTTAAATTTTCCAGTTATTTTAGAGGAGACCACAGAATGAGTATTCCTGAACATATCCGTTATGTGGCGATAGAAGGAACTATTGGCGTTGGAAAAACATCTCTTGCTCAGATGCTTTTAAAACGCTGGACTTCTCAGTTTGCTGATTCTTGTGGTATTTCTTTTTTAGAAGAAAAATTTGATAACAATCCATTTCTTGAAAAATTTTATACTCACCCAGATGAATATGCTTTTCAAACTCAATTATTCTTTTTAATTTCTCGTTTGCAAGAACTTAAAAATAATGTTCCTCAAAATGAAATGTTTCGTTCGCTCCTTGTAAGTGATTACACTTTTGATAAAGACCGTATTTTTGCTGCACAAAATCTTACAGATGCAGAATTTTCAATGTATGATACTGTTTCCAAATCTTTGTCAGTAGATTTGCCAACACCAGATTATATTATTTATTTGCAGGCTGGAGTAGATACGCTTTTAAGTCGGATTCGTCATAGAAACAGAGAAATGGAACGAAATATACAAGGTGATTATCTATTGAATTTGCAACAGCGATTTGACCACCATTTCTGGCACTATTCAGCTTGTCCTGTTATGATTATCAATACAGATAGAATAGATTTTGTTCATCATACAGAACATTTTGAAAATCTTGCGGCAATGATAGAAACATGGCCTGCTAGCACTACATATTATGCACCTGAGGGGAAATAACATGAAAATCATATCGTCTATTCAAGAACTCCGAGATGCTTTGTCTGTTTACCGAAAAGAAGGTAAGACAATTGGACTTGTTCCTACAATGGGGGCTTTGCATTCTGGGCATGCTAGTTTGATTGATGCAAGTGTTTCTAAAACAGACGTTACAGTTGTTAGTGTTTTTGTAAACCCAATACAGTTTGGCAAAAATGAAGATTTAGATAAATACCCTCGTTGTTTGGATAAAGACGCTGAACTAGCAGAAGCACATGGCGCTTCTTTTATATTTGCACCATCTGCACAAGAAATGTATCCAGATGGTGAACCAGAAACATTTGTCCGTAATAAGCCTCTTGAAAATCAGTATTGTGGGGCTTATCGTCCTGGTCATTTTCGTGGAGTTCTTACTGTTGTCGCTAAACTTTTTTTGATTGCTTTACCAGATTTTGCTTTCTTTGGGGAAAAAGATTATCAACAAGTTTTTCTCATTGAACAAATGGTAAAAACATTGAATTTTCCGGTACAAATAGTTCGTTGCCCAATTATCCGTGAAGAAAGTGGATTAGCTCTTTCAAGCCGCAATGCTTATCTTTCAGAAGAAGAACGTCAGAATGCGTTAAGCATTTATAAAGGGTTGTTAGCGGCTAAAGCGGCTTTTGCTAAAGGCGAACGCAGCGAAACCAAATTGCGCAATTTGGTTATCCAATCTATTCTTTTACAGCGCGGAACAGTTCAGTATGTAGAAATTGTTTCGGCTAAAACTTTAGAAAAACAAGTAGGACACTTGCATGACGAAAAATTAGTTGTGTTGGTCGCTTCCTTCTTTGGGAAAACAAGACTTATTGATAATATGGAATTGACTTAAAAGTCAATGTGCAAAATTTCTTCACCATTTTCTAAATGGTGAACAGAAAAGTATTTTGAATCGTAAATTCCAAAACTAGGGTTTGTATTCCCTTTAGGTAAACTAATAGAACCAGGGTTTAATGTGTAAACGCCATCGCGGTTTGTGCATGCGGTATGAATGTGAGTGTGTCCTGAAAAATAAATATCCGCTTGATAGTGTGAAAATAAAACAGGGTCAAAAAGATGTCCATGAGAAAGAAATAATCTTTTGGAATTATCTGTAATCTCTTTAAAGTCAGCCATGCATGAAAATTTCAAAAGCATTTGGTCAACTTCAGCATCGCAGTTTCCACGGACAGCAGTAATAACAGACGCATAATTATTTAAAAGTTCTGAAACGCCCATAGGATCATGTCCGCCAGGCAGAGGATTTCTTGGACCATGATACAATACATCGCCAAGTAGAAAAATTTTATCGCAATTAAAAAGTTCAAAATAGTCTAAAGCCTTTTTTGTAGCTAAAGCTGAACCATGAATATCTGAAAGAACTAATGCTCGCATATAAGATGTAAAAATAGAATAAAAATTTTTAGTTATTGTCCTTCAAGTAAATTTGAAAATAGTTCCCATTTTTCTTTTTCAGAAGAGTCTCCGTAGGATAATTTTTTTTCTATAGCTAAGGTCTCTCGATATTCTGTTGCTGCAGCAATCATAGACCATGAAACTTCTAGTTTCTTTTCTTCAATAACTTTTCTAATTTCTTGTAAATTAATTTTGAAAAATTCTTTTCTATGATTAACTTTGTTAACTTGCATCATAGAAAATTCTTTATGCAAATTTGCTTCCAGTGCCGGAGCGTCGTCACAAGTAATTACAGCATGAACATCAAATGGAAAAGGTACAGAAGCGTCACCAAGTTCTTTAATTCTTTCGTATGGATCTAGTCGTCGAGTCATTCCTATTTTATAAATATTTTCTCCAAATGAACCTATGTTTGAGATAATGTATACGTTACCACGTTTAGTTTGTTGAGCCATAGAAATAGCTCGTTGTCCACGTTCTTCAGTTTCTTTTAATTTTATTTCTAATTCCAAAAGTTTTTTCTCTAAATTTTTCTTTTCAGCTTCTGTTGCTGCCAATATTTCATTGCGAGCTTTTTCCATAGCAAGATGAAGTCGTTGTTCTTCTTTTTCAGTGTCTTTTATTGCTTTATCATATTCTTTACGAGCTCGTTCTTCATCACGCATTTTTTCTCGAAGTTGTCTTTGTTTTTCTTGTAATTGATTTTTTAATTCAGCAAGAATAACGCACCATTTTAGTTCATTCAAACGAGCATTAAGATATTTTTTTGTAATAGAACTTTTGTAAAATTCTTTTGCATAATTATTGGTAATTGTAAAAATGTCTTTAATTTTTTGTTCTAAAATGCCATAGTTGTCTTTTTTTGATTGTGTAAAAATTTTATCAATTTGAGAATTAAAGGCTATTAAAAGGAGTGCTTTGATACTATTTGCAAAAGGGGCATCAGATAGAACAGCTTCGTCACTTTTAATGATTAAATTAGATTCTTTTTGAGCTTTTTTTAATTCTGCATTTGCTTCAGTATGTTCTAAATTTTGAGTGAATTTGTCAAAAATAGAATAAGTTGGGAGTATGTACTGAGAACCATATCCTTCTATATTATTTTGTAACGCTTTTAGAAAAATTTTATCTGATTCTATTTTGTTGTTTAAAAACTCAATATTTTCTTGTATGGTATTTAATTCTTTTGTTGCTAGAAGTTTTTGACGCATTATTTCTTCTTCAACATTGATAATACCTTGGTATTTTTCTTTTATTTTTAAAAGGATTTGATTCTCATTTTGAGCATGTATTAATTTTTTATCAGTTTCTTCAAAAAGCTGTCGTAAAGATTGTAATGTTGAAGTTTTTTCTGTGATTTTTTTCTTCGTATTCCTTATTTTTTTCTTGAAACTCTTTGATTTTTTTCTTAAATCTTTTTTGTTTTATTATTACATAAAAAAGAAGAAATACGATGCCATAAGAAAAACCACCATAAATAAAAGCAAGAAGAATAATGATTGAATAAATAAAATCTTTCCAAGGAAATTTTGTATTTCTTATCTTTTCATTTTTTGACATTTGTCTACCCTCACTTTTTTATAAAAATTAACTGGAAAAAATATATTTTATTTTTATAAAGGTTGTATTTATAGAAATAAAGAATTTGTAAATAAAAACGCCCTCCTGCGGAGGGCGTTTAAAAAGTTTTAGGCTAAGTTGACTATTTTACAGAACAAGGCGTCAGCCAAGGCATTAGTTTCTAATCCTTCAAAAACATTGAATTGGTTGAAAATAATTTTTCCTTTACCGAATGGCAGAATCTGTAAGTCAACACCAGTTTTAATTTCGCCATTAGCAAAAGAAACTGAACGCGCTAAAATATCAGAACCTTCAAGAGCATTCAAGGAAACGCTTGGCATAACGGCTGCAGACATTTCACTTAAAACAGATTCTTTAAGCACGTCTTTTAATGGAGAATTTTCTGGCAAATAGTGGAGAGACATTTCTTGAGCCCCGGTTGTAAAATGAGATTCAAGTTTTTGTTCGAAATGATGACTTGTATTGAAAAATTCAATATCTTCAAGAGTCATATCAGAAAGCAACAAGGTTTTACCTTCGTTCTTTGTTACATTCACAATCTGGCTAATGATTTCATCGTTCCAAGAGCTCAAGTTCGCTGTGAAAATCAATGGTTCTGAACCACGCAAAGCTCTCAATACATCACTTGTCCCTTCGCAGTTATCTAAGAAACAGACCTTGTTCATAACGCTTTGCGTATCGCTTGCTAAAATGAGAGCAAGCTTTTCAGAAACAACATCAATAGTTTCATTATCGGCTTTTAAAGTGCAAAGCAATTCGTAGTTGCCAGGGGTCTTTGGTGCTTGAATAGAGAATGAACCAAAAGCAGTAAGGCTTGTATGGCCTTCAAGTTGTAAAACTTCTTCGACCTCTGTTTTGCCAGCTTCGTTAATAACTTGTAACGTTACAGAAACCGCTTTAAGACGGCGTTGGTTTAAAAGAGCTAATTGCATTGAAATCTCGCCACCAGCGACAATCGTATGTTCCAAAGCACTTACAAGCAATCGGGTTGGCTTTGTAATTTTTTGCATGAATTCTTTAAGATCTTTACGCTTTCTGTTTTCGTCATAAAGACCGCAGAAATCGGTTCCATAGTCAGCCCATTGATCTAGAATATAACCAGACACAAGAGGGTTGCTTTGGAGAGCAGTAATTTGGTCATACTTACTTTTAGTGGCTAAACGGAATAAATCTGAACGGAAAGATTCTGTATTTTTCCAAATAGAAAGTTCTTTATCACTAATGAATTGGTCAAGTGATTTGAAAAGAGCTTTTATGGCTTTAGCATTCTTTTGACTACGTGGGCCTTCGAGTTTAGTTGGGGTATTTGGCAATAATGTATGGTTCTTGAGAGTAACAAGAATCTTACCAGAAACTTTTTTCACAAAAGATTCATATTCATCTTGGAATGTACTATCTCCCAAAGTTGAATCAGGAACAGAGATTTCATCTAGCACTTCTTTATTGCAGTAATGAATTAAAAAGTCACTCAAGTTTGCACTTGGGTTCATACGCAAATGCATGCGATGGGAAGAATAAAGAATTGTTCTGTCATTTGTAATACCCATAAGTTTTCCGGTATCACATTTCATTTGCTCTTCGTTATCTAAATAGACACAGTTGAGGTTACTGATAATAGGGTGGCTGATGTCGTATTGGTCTACTTCTTTAAGAAGTTTGGTGCCATTTTCAAGCATCATTGTACCATTTTCAGCCCCAAGAATCCAAGCGGCAATACAAGGGTGGTGTTTTTGTTCAAGTACAGAATCCTTGATAAGTTCGTTTACCATATCAAGGCCTCTTTTTGAAGACCGCATAGTATGAATTGGTAATTCTTGGAAAACGAGAAGACCAATTTTATCACAGATGTTCAAAGCGACTTCTGGTAAAGGAGCTCCACCAGAACGAATAGCGTTGAAACCAGCATCCTTAACCGCTTTAAGGTCTTTTTCCATAGCGTCATTATCTAAAGTCCAAAGACCACCATTACTCCAGTGCTGTGAATAATTAACGGCTTGAATTTTTAAAATAGAATCGTTTAAATAAAAATCTCCGTTAATGCAGTCAAACTTTCTAAAACCAAAAGGTTTCATTATAGAGAAAGAACAGTTGGGTTCGGCTTCGTTCTTTTTCAATTTGTTTGAAATAAGTTGTAATTCAACAGCATACACATATGGTTTTTCCGGAGTCCAAATCTGTGCATCTTTTTTTAACTTCAAAGAAAAACGTTGAGTAGCATTTTCTTTTTCAAGCTTAATAGCTTTCTGAATTTCAGCGACTTCACCGGATGGATTTCTCATTAACAAGCGTAAAGTAGCCTGGTAACCACGTGGGTTGTTGAATGTAGCTTCAACAGATATGCGGTTTTGGTCTGGGTCTGGTTCAAGTTGAATCCCAGAAATAAAGGCTGCGTTTCCTACGATAAGAGAAACATCTCCTATAATTCCGCCAAACGGGTATTGAGTCCATGGAAGTCCCATCGGAGCTTCAGCAGGGTAGATATAACGATCGTCAGCATCATCGTCACTATTTTTGCCAAAATCAATACGGCTATTAGAAGCTCCCATATTGGCAACGCGAACGCAAAGAATGTTTTCTTCATTTTGTTTATAATGTTTTGTGGCTTCAAAAACAAAAGAAGTATAAGCACCAAAATGGTCTCCCAGAATTTTACCATTTAACCATACTGTAGCATGCGTTGCAACACGAGAAAATTGTAAAAAGATACGTTTGGCGGCATTCTTTTCATCAAGGCGGAATTTTTTAAAATAGTAAGCAGTGTCCATCGAAGATGTTTTGTTAGCGACAGAACGTTCCCAAATATGGGGCACTTGCACGTTATCACGACCTGTTGGATAAGTTGCGTACCAACGATTGGTAATACCCATATCTTCGGTGTCCCAGAGAAGTTCCCAGTCTCCATTTAGGCTTACTATTGTATTCATTTAAAACCCTTGTAGAAAAGAAATGAAAATTTATCGCCAATTTAGAAAAATTCACTTTTTTTGTGGAGAAGATACCTTGAAAATAGGCTTTTTAGAGGGAATAAAAAAAATATACGATTTCTCTTTCCAAAAATCAGTTATTTTACTATCTTTCGTGGCCCACAGTTAAACTAAAAAAAAGGAATCTTATGTATTCTATTGTTGAAACAGGTGGTTTCCAGTATAAAGTTGAACTAGGTAAAGCTTATAAAGTCCCTAGTATCGACGCCGAAGTCGGTTCTGAACTGGAACTCAAGTCCGTTCTTTTGTTCTCCAACGAGAACGAAGTCCAAGTCGGCACCCCTGTCCTGAATGACGCTCTCGTGAAGGTAGAAGTACTTTCTCATGGTAAGAGCGATACTGTGATCGTTTTCAAGAAAAAGCGTCGTACTCGTTACAAACGCCGCAACGGTCATCGTCAGGGCTATACGGAAGTGCTTGTCACGGAAATTCGTTCTGGTGCAGCTTCCGCTGTCGTTGAACCACAAATCATTACCCGTAACCGCGCACGCGTTGCAGCACTTGCTAAGCAGAAAGAACAAAATGTTCCAATGACTCGCAAGCAAAAGATCGCTGCTGGTATTGCAAAGCCAGCTAAGGTCAAAAAGAATGCGCTTCGCAAAGCTAAGGAGGTATAATCCATGGCACACAAGAAAGGGCAAGGCTCAGTTCGTAACGGTCGCGACTCAAATCCGAAATATCTTGGTATCAAGAAATACGCAGGTGAAGTAGTCAAGGCTGGTAACATCTTGGTTCGTCAACGTGGTTCTCATTTTCATAAAGGAACAAATGTTGGCATGGGCAAAGATTTCACTTTGTTTGCTTTAGCAGACGGCAAGGTGAAGTTTGAACGTCTTGATGCAGATCGTCAAAAGGTTTCTGTTTATCCAGAAAACTAAAAATGATTTGTTTTAGAACAACGGGCGACTTTGTCGCCCGTTGTTCTTTTTATAGCAGAAATAAAAAATCTCTTTAAAAACCAATGATTTGATTTGAATACTTTAAAGAATTATTAAAAAAAACATAATTCATTGAAAATAAGAGTATGTTTTATGTTAAAGATATTTTCTTTGAGAAGGGAAAATGTTTGTGAATAAAATAGGATTTCTTTTTCTTATTTTTAATCATTTTGTGGCTTGCTCTTCAGATTCTTCTACAGCAATAGAAAAAATTACAGAATCATCATTTTCTTCTTCGTTGCATAATTTAGAGCCACCATATGGTATAATTCTGATTGATACAACTAAAGAGTGTGTTCATAATTTAGATGGGAATATTACTTCTTAGTCTAAAACAGAATATGTTTTTGCTACAGAACGCACTTCAATAGTTGAAAAGTTTACTAAACCATCTATAATTATCAGTGCTTATTATGAAGAAAAAGGCCTTCAATTCAGCGGAAGTGATGAAATTGCAAGCAGAAACATTGCATATCTTTTGGTAAGCGAAAGTGGCTATAAATATTCAGGTTGGCTTTTAAGTAATATGTATTGGGAAGGCAATGAAGTTTGCGAATATGAATTAGCTTTCTTTAAAAATGAGTGTGATAAATACAATGGAGAATTTGTGGATTATCAAGAGAATTCTTGTCAAACTAGAAAATTGTCACTTTCTTGTATTTATCCAACCTCATCTACTGATGATAAAGTGCATTTAGACTCGTTGCTACAGAAATCCATAACTTTGCTTAAAAAAATGGACTGTAGTAGAACAAGATAAAGAAATTGAAAATCAAAGCGGTGAATGCGCTAGTTCTACATTAGAATAGAAATGAGCGCTTATAAAAAAATCTCCCCGCTTTGCGGGGAGATTTTTCACATTTAAGCAAATTAAAATTTGAGATAAGGAAGTTCAGAAGCGACTTTTGCAACCTTATCTGCATTAGCCATAAGAGCAGCTCTTGCATGCCATGTTCCATCAAGGAATTGACCGCGAGGACCGTCTGCTAAATCAAGAGCAATAGTTTCTTCACCAAGTTTAAGAGTTTTCTCATTAGTGCTAGTAATGAGTTCTTCGCTTGGGTTTGCTTCAATCCATGCAAGAATCTTGTCTGCAGTTTCGTGAGAAACTTTGTAGCAAGGAATACCAAGAGCTACGCAATTGCCAAAGAAAATTTCAGAATAACTTTCAGCAATAATAGCACGGATTCCCCAGCGTTTTAATGCTTGTGGAGCGTGTTCGCGACTAGAACCACAGCCAAAATTTTGGTTAGAAACAAGAATTGTTCCATTTGCATAAGCCGGATTTCTGAAAGGGTGAACTTTACCCTGATCAGCAAGACCTTTGATGTCATCAGCAAAAGCATTTTCACCAAGTCCATCAAAAGTAACGCATTTCAAAAAACGTGCTGGGATAATGCGGTCTGTATCAATATCGTTACCACGAACAGGAACGCCAGAACCTTTAACAATGTCAATAATAGGCATGCTCATATTTTACTCCTTATCCCTTAATATATTTACGGACATCTGTTACTTTACCTTCAATGGCAGCAGCAGCGACCATTGCCGGGCTCATTAGAATGGTTCGGCCACTTGGAGAACCCTGGCGACCTTTGAAGTTACGGTTACTAGAACTTGCACTAATCTGGCGACCTTTCAATTTGTCTGGGTTCATAGCAAGGCAAAGGGAGCAACCGGCTTCACGCCATTCTGCACCAGCTTCTTTGAAAATTTTATCAAGTCCAAGAGCTTCGGCTTCAACTTTGATTTTCATAGAACCAGGAACCACCCACATTTTTACAGAGTCTGCGACTTTATGACCTTTAATTATTTCGGCGGCAGCTTGTAAATCAGAAAGGCGACCATTGGTACAACTACCGACAAAAGCAATGTCAATAGGAGTTCCAATCATTTTTCCACCTTCTTCAAAACCCATGTATTCGTAAGCTTCTTCAATAACTTTCTTTTCTGAGCCTTCGAAAGAAGAAATCATAGGCATATTGTCGTTGAGTTGGATTGCTTGAGCAGGAGTAATCCCCCAAGTAACCATTGGTTCTAGCTCATCACAATTGATTTCGATTTCATCATCATAAATTGCATCGGCATCGCTAGCAACTGATTTCCAATAAGCAACGGCTTCTTCCCATTTGTCTTCTTTAGGAGCGTATGGTTTACCTTTGAGGAAAGCAAATGTTTTTTCATCAGGATTGCAGTAACCAACACGAGCTCCGCCTTCAATAGCCATATTACAAATGGTCATACGGCCTTCCATGTCAAGAGCTTCAATAACAGGGCCGGCAAATTCATAAGCGTAACCAACACCGCCGTTAACGCCTAATTTTGCAATGTAAGCAAGAGCCACATCTTTAGCTGAAACGCCAGGTTTTAATTTACCAGTAAAATTGATACGGCGAGTTTTTAATGGGCTCATAGCCAAAGTCTGTGTAGCAAGAACGTCAGCTACTTGGCTTGTACCAATACCAAAAGCAATCGCTCCAAAAGCCCCGTGTGTAGCAGTATGAGAGTCACCACAAGCAACAGTCATACCTGGCTGTGTAACGCCTTCTTCTGGACCAACGATATGGATAACACCTTGTTCTTGCGTTTCTGGGCCAAAAAAGCGAACACCAAAATCTTTTGTATTCTTTTCAATATGAGCAAACATCTCTTCAGAAATGCCATCTTGTAAAGGACGGTTTCTTTCAGGAAATGTTGTTGGAATAATATGGTCTACTGTAGCAAAAGTTCGTTCAGGAAAAAGAACTTTCTGGCCTTCTTCTCGAAGCATAGCAAATGCTTGTGGACTTGTAACTTCGTGACACAAATGAAGACCAATGAATAATTGACATTGGCCACTAGGGAGCTTAGCTACGGTATGGCTTTCAAAAATTTTTTGATAAAGATTTTTACCCATATTTTATCTCTTTGAAAAAGTTTATCGCAAATATAAAAAAAAAACAAAAGAGCAAGTCATAAAACTCGCTCTTCATTATAAAATGTGTTAAAATCAGTTGTGCGTGAAAGAATATTTGTTTTTGTAGTAAGCGAGCATATCTTCTGCGCTAGAAAAGGCTCCATTTCGAATAGCTTCTCTAACAGCAGGTTCTGAACGCATCATCTGACGTAATTTGGTATTGATATCTTTAAAGAAAAGATCGTCAGAAGCCATATTCACTTGCTGTTGGTTATAATTAGTGTGGTAACGACGTTCTAGTTGTTGAAAAAGAGCTGTTTGACAAGCGTTTTCTGGTGGTTCTTTATGAACAACAGGAGCATAACATTTGTCAATATATTCCTTTTTCATACTAACAATCATATCGTCTACAGCAGGAATATCATGCATTGAATCATGAGTTGCATAAGTGGCTTTAGGCATTTTAATTGACGAACAAGCCACAAAAGCAATGCTGACTAGAGCAAGAACAACATATTTAAAAAACATTAAGATTCTCCTTTAAACACCGAAAAAATATCAGATACCCCAAAGATATGTTTTTAATTTTATTTTCAAAGTGTTCTTTTTCTTACGCGTGCGATTACTTACGCAAATTTGTTTCTTTTTTTTGTTTTTCATACCATTCTACAGGGTTAATAACTCGGTAACGTATGCCTCCGAGCATTTTTTCTCCTTTATGAGAAACAATTCCTGTAACAATATGAGCGTGGGGGCCGGTGGTATGTCCCGTCATGCCAACAGTAGCGATAGGATCTCCTGCCATAACATTTTGTCCATTAAGGTATAAAAGTTGGTCGCAATGCATAAATAAAATAACAGAATTTTTGTTTACAAGTCCAAGAATTGTCCCACCCCGTTCATCTTCAAAAGTCCAGGCTTTGGCTGCAAAAGGAGCTAAAATCCGAGCGCCTTTTGAACTGGCAACATCAATGCCATTATGCAGACGTATTTTGTTAGAAGAATTGTCATTATAAAATTCTGTAAGATAAGCAATAGAATCAGACATTATACTGGTGAAAAAGTTCCAAGCATCTTTTGTAACCCTTGTAGGAAAAGGGATTGAGTCGGAAGGAAAAAAACGTAAAACGGTTCCTTCAGCAGGGTAGAATACTCCATTTTTTTTAGACAGTTCTTTATCAAATTCATTTTTCTCTAAAGTCTCGATAATATATTTTTCAATCATGTCCGGAGTGCTGACAGTGGCATGAAATTTTCCGATAGCGTATCTGGAAATTCGTTGTAGAGATTCTTTGCCATTAAATTGGTATTCAAAAAAGGGAATTTGAGAAAGTTGTTTTCTGTCATGTTGCATATCACGGACAGAAGAGTTTAAGCCATGAATAGGTTTAGGAAGAAAAAATCCAGCCAAGCAAATAAAGATAAATAAAAATGGGAAAAATTTAAGGAAATACTTACGAGTCCCAGAAATAGTATTTTTTTCAAGGATTTGAATTTTTCTAGTATTGCTAATTAATTTAGCAGCGTTTTCAGGTGAAAAAGTATTTGTTTTTGGCGAAATCCAGATAGTTTTTCCATTAAAAAACGGAGCGTATTCAAAAGATGTTGTTTCTAAGATAGTTGAAACTTCTTTTGTGGGAGCAAAAAAGCAAAAGACATTACAATGGGGAAATAATTTTTCAAATTTTGAAAAATCGGTATCTGAAAGGAGTAGAATGATTTCAGGGTATTCTGCTTGTATTGTAATTAACTGGCTTAAAAAAGACCTAAGGCTTTTTTCAGTAGAAAAATCAAATGAATTGTTTAGATTAAAAAAAAGAGTTTCTTTGCTTTTATTGGGTACAGAAAAAGAACATTCTTTAAAAGATTGCTCGAATTTGAAAATATCAGAAGCGTCTAAAATAAGAGAAGGCTTCTTTGCATTAAGCAAAGAAGCCAAATTCTTTAGCCAGGAAATTTCTGGAACTGCTGTTCTAGCAAAACAAAAAACTGTTAAGCTGCCGAAATTATATACAATTTCCAGCGTTTCTCGATTCACGCCTTTGCAGCACCTTTAGGGTAAGAAAAACTAACAGGAGGTGCTGCAATGAATTTATTCAAAAGAGCAGAAAGTTCTTCTGTAGTAGAAGCTGGGTTCAAAATAAATTCTTGGTGTTTTACAGCAGAACGACCTTTAAGAGCGTCTTGGCGTCTGAATCTACCAACAAGACCTAAAGGTAAAACTTCTAACATATTTAAAAGGCCAAAATAACGGAAAAGAGAAAAATTCTTTTGCCAGGTAGAACGTTCGGTAAGAATTGCAAAAGTTCCTTCCGGGAAACGTTTGGCTTTAAGAAAATCTTCGGCACTCATTACCAAAAGTTCATGTTCTACAGGGAAATTATTTGTAAAAGCACTGTAGTCGCCTTTCAAATAATTAGAATCACAAAGGAATACAAACTTCATATTATATCCAAATGCTAGATTGTTGCTTGTTTACTACCCAAAATTAGTAAAAAAGGGGGAATTTGTCATTTTTATTTTTTTTCTTCATAGAGATTCTCTAAAATGGAAAAATATTTTGATTAGTAGAAAAACTTTTTTTTATTTGTAACTTATTGAATATCAATAAGTTAAGAAAATTAAGTTCTTTTTTGGAATATAAATTTGTAACAAAAAACGTGATTTTTCGCAAAAAACGGCTATATTTCTTGTGAACAAGTGACGAAAAACAAGTGTTTTTAGAAACATTTGTTTCTTTTTTGGGTTACCTGTTAGGTTTTATTTGGAGAAAATAAATGAATCGATTGAAATCTGTATCTGCTTTATTAGCAGTAAGTGCTTTGGCTTTAGTTTCTGGTGTTACTGCACAAGAATCAGCAAATGCTCCCGCTCAAGCTCCTGCAACAGAACAGGCCGCAGCGCCGGCTCCTTCTGCAGAACAAGCTCCAGCAGCTCCTGTTGAAGAAGTTGCGGCTCCTTCTATTTCAGGCATTCCTGGTGAATCTATTCAAGAAGGGGGAAAATTTGCAAAAATTAAATTGTCTCAATATGTGACAGACGAAATTGATAAACCAGAAGCTATCCGTTGGACTGTTTCAGGACAAAAACAACTTAAGGTAAACTTAAAGGGAACAGAAGTTTCTATAGAAACACCAGATGCTTATTGGAACGGTGCTGAAGATTTGACATTTACAGCTACGAACTCCAAAGGGAAGTCAGCTTCTGAAACCGTGAACTTTACAGTTGAATCGGTTAATAATGCACCAGAATTTTCCAAGAAAATTCCAGATCAAACAATTGATGAAAAGAAACAATTTGCAACAATTAAGTTAGATGATTTCATTAAGGATGTGGATCATCAAGCAGCTGAAATGACTTGGGAAACGAACGTCGTTGCTGTTGGTAAAGAACAGGCCGATGGCGATCTTTCAGTGGAAATAGGAGCTGATCGGGTTGCTAAGATTGTTATTCCAGATCCAAATTGGTATGGTAGTGCCGACATTACTTTTACTGCTGCTGACAAAGAATATGCAACAGTTTCTTCAACAGCTCGTTTTACAGTTAAGTCTGTAAATGATGCTCCAGTGTTAAAGCAGATTCCAAGTCAAACAATTGAAGAAAAAAATACTTTTGAATCTATTAATTTAGTGGACTTTGTTACTGATGTTGATGATGCTGCAGAAACCTTAAAGTGGTCTGTAAGTGGTGGCAAAGATTTAAAAGTTGAACTGGATAAATATGGTTCAGCAAATATTGTCTTGCCAAACGAAAATTGGAGTGGGCCGGCAGAAACATTTACTTTTACAGTAAAAGATTCCAAAGGGGCAACAGCATCTAGTCAGGCTACATTTACGGTAAAATCCATAAATGATGCTCCAGAATTTGTTGAATCTATTCCAGATCAAAGTATCGATGAAAAACAAGAATTTAAACCAATTGCTTTAGATAAATACGTTCGTGATATCGATCATGATTTCTCTAAATTAAAATGGAGCGTTTCTGGCAACAAAGATTTGAAAGTTCAATTTGCTGGTAAAGAAGCTAAAATCGTTATCCCGAATAAATTCTTTAATGGCGAAGAATCTCTTACATTTAAAGTGACTGACCCAGAAGGTGCTGTTGCAGAAACATCTGCAATGTTTACCGTAAATTCTGTAAATGATGCACCTTCTTTTGCAAAACAGATTCCGGATCAAGCAATTGATGAAAAGAAACAATTTGCTCCGATTAAGTTAGATGATTTCATTACAGACCCAGATCATAAAAAAGAAGAAATGTCTTGGGAAGTTTCTGTTAAACACGAAGGTAAACAACCTGATGCAGGAACACTTGATGTTACAATTGGTGACGATAGAGTCGCTAAGATTAATATTCCAGATACTTATTGGAATGGTAATGTTGTGGCAACCTTTACAGCAACAGATCCAGATGGTGCTTCTGTAAAGCAAGATGTAAAACTTTCTGTAAAGAGCATTAATGATGTTCCTAAATTCACACAACAAGTGGCAAATCAAGCAATTGAAGAAAAAGGTGAATTCTCTTCATTTAGCTTAAACGATTACATTGCCGATGCTGATCACGCTGTAGAAACATTGAAAATAGATGTTTCTGGTAATAAAGATTTGAAGGTAAATGTCGATAAGAATTCTCGTGAAGTAACAGTTAAAACCCCAAATGAACTCTGGAATGGAGAAGAAAAAGTCACCTTTACTGTTACAGACCCAGAAGGTGCTAGTGCAAAGCAAGTTGTAACATTTGCTGTAAAAAGCGTAAACGATGCTCCTATTTTGAAAGAAATTCCTGCACAGAAAATCAAGGAAAAAGAATCTTTTGCTGAAATTGCTCTTGATAAGTATGTTGAAGATAAAGACCATGATTTCTCTAAATTGAAATGGACAGTTTCTGGCAATAAAGACTTGAAAGTTCAGATTTCAGGCAAAGTTGCAAAAGTTGTTATTCCAAATAAGATG
>JAZQSE010000015.1:0-50474 GCA_045629945.1 Fibrobacteraceae bacterium | reverse complement strand
TGTGGTTTAGCAAGTCCAGGTTGAAGGAATGGCTCAACAATGTCATTTCCAGCGGCGGCATCGCCGTATGTGCGAGAAAGACGCACTTCACGATGGACGAATTTTAGGAAGATACCTCCTTGACGCACGAAGGCCCTGGCTCATGCCGGGGCCTTTTCTATTTTTGGGTCATGGTCGAGATTGAACACGCATTGAGAAACTACCTGGTGAATCCGAACGACTTGGATTTGGGTTTCGCGATGGCTGCTTTGGCTCGGAAAACAAAAGCGCATTATCGCGAATTGGGTGGCAACTTAAAAAAGGAAGCAGTCACGCTCGGCAAGACCTTCGCGGTAGATTTGAAAATCGGTAAATGGCCCGATGTTCTTGACGGAAAGTTTGAAGACAACTTTAAAACAAAAACCGTTTCCTTCTTGAAGAAGATAAACGGTGATGTTCATAAAGCTGCGGAACTGATGCTCAAGCAGTGCTTGCAAACCGTTGAGAAGAACTTACTTTAAAAAGTTCTCCATGGTTTTGCTTTGTTTTTCAATCACATCAACCATTCTATCTGTGGTTGACTTTTCGTGAATGAAAACGGCAACGCCGAGCAAAGTGGAAATCGCCATTAGGACGCAGAAGAAGATAATTACCTTCTTCATAAACGGGTCTTGATACCAGCGTGTAGGCGTACTCGTTTGTTTCGGTTGCGGCTGAACGTTTGTTCCCATTTTTCTCAATTCGTCCATGTCCATGCTATACCTCGTTGCAACTCTTTGCAATTATAAAAACAAATTGGAATGAACTTTGATTTCTACTTCTTGTTGAGAGCCTTTTCCAGGTCGTCTTGCAGCAGGTGACTGTAGGTGTCCAAAGTCTGGCGCACATCCTCATGACGCATCAACTGCTGGACGATTTTCGGGCCAACGCCTGAACGGATTAGGTTGGATGCGAACGAGTGACGCCACTTGTGGTTCGTTGCGTCGTCGCTCTTATATCCCGCAGCTTCCACTGCAATTCGCAGCGTTTCGTTGCACCTGTCCGCATGGTCGAAACGGGCTGTCGCGAACATGCCGTCTTTCAGCTTGCCGTAGCGCTTGATTTCCGCCTTGAGGCGGTCGCTAATCGGGAGGAACGCTTCCTTGTCGCCCTTGCCGACGACGCGCATCTTTCCGTCCTCCTGGATGCATGACGGCCCGAATCGGCAAGCCTCCGCATGACGCAGGCCAGCGAAGGCCATGACCGACCAGAACAGTCTAAATTCCGGGTCGGGCGCGTTGTCGAGAATTTTTTCAATCTGGTCGGGAGTCCAGAACGCCTTGGCGCGTTTCGGAACCTTGGGGAACGCCACGTCGCGGAACGGGTTGTAGTCGCCCAGGTCGTAAATCTTAGCCGCCCACTGGCAGAACTGGCTTGTGCAGCGAACCATTTCGTGCTGGGACTTGGGAGCGTACCTTTCGGACAGCCACACCGCCCAGTTCGTCGCCTGTTCGGCATCGAAGCGCATGAGCGTCTTGATGCCGTTTGCGTCAAGCCATTCCCTGAATGTCTTGAGTCGGTACTTGTAGGCGAGGTGGGTCTTGGAGTCGTCGCCCTTGGACGCCGCGACGGAGTCCAGGAACTTCGGGAGCGCCTCGTCGAAGCCCCTGTCCTTCGGCATGAGCTTGCGGCGGATTTCCTCGGGCATGAACCTGGCCGCGTTCATCATGTTCAGCCATTCCTGTGCGTCGCTCTTGCGCTTGGTTTTAAGGCTTATGTAGGAGAACTCGCCATCCTCCGCGATTCTCCCGTACCATGTAAGGTTGCCGCGGTACTTGTACCGCTGCGATATGCTGTAGCTTTTCATACAAACAAATCTACTAAAATTTGCCTAAAAGTCGGCTCACAAAAAGCTCATAAATGTCTCACATCATACCCGATTTTTGGCGGTTTCTCCCGTCTTTCGGGAAAAACCATTACAAGCGACGGAGAACCGCGACAGACAGTCCAAATCGCACCGGAAGCCTTGATTTTACTGATGAAAAAGGCCCGGAGGCTTTTGCCTTCGGGCTTCCAATGGAGTACTTTCTGAAAATTTTTAGGGGCTGGGTTGATAGTCCGTAGCTCTAACCGATTGAGCTAAAGCTCCGAGAACAAAGATAGTAAATTTCATTTTTTTTCAAGACTATGTCAGAATTTTTACATTAAAAAACGTATTTTCCATATTCTTAATCCCTTGAATCAGTAGAATAAGTAGTTACATGCTGTAGGATTTTTTAAATTGGGGTATCTGGAGTTTTTATGAAACGATTGGCAATACTTTTTTTATGTGTACAAGCGGCTTTTGCTTTGTCTGCAAGCGAAGCTATGGAAAAATCAAAAGTTTGGTTTAAATCATCAAAAGCATGGTCTTTTAAATTCCGAGCTGAATCTTTTTTAGCCGGAGAACCTTCTTCAAATATTCAAAAAGGGGATTTACTTGTCGGAGATGGTAATCGTTTTCGTTTGAGTATTCCAGGAATAACATTTATTAGTGATGGTGAAGGCCTTTGGCAATGGAACATAGAACAAAAACAAGTTTTGATAAAAGCGGTTGCCGATTTAGAATCGTCTCTTCATCCATCAGAACTATTGTTTAAGTATTTAAATTGTAAAGCATTGTCCTTAAAAGAAGAATCCTGGAAAAGCAAAAAAGTTTATGTGTTGAAACTTTCTCCAGATCAGTATGCTGATCAGTTTGCAGAAATGGAAGTCTGGCTTTCTGATAAGGATTTTTCTCCAGTTCGACTTTATACAGTAGATGTAATGGGTAATTCTACATGGTATGATGTGTCTGAATGGAAAACATTAAAAAATGTGGATAAAGAAAAATTCAAATTCAAATCGTCTCCTGGTGTAGATGAAATTGATATGCGCTAGTTAGAGGTTTTATGTTTCGGGTACTATTGTTTTTTTGTGTAAGCTATCTTTTTGCCGCAGGAGAATTATTAGTCAGCAATTATTCTTTTGCGGCGACCGCTTTTGGAAATGGTAAAGTTTTGGTTTTTTCCCGAGGTGATGCTAATGGAGGATTCTCTCTTTTAGAATTTGGAACAGGCACTCCTTTACGGATTCTTTCAAGTGAATTTTCCATTTTTGAAAATGATGTAGAATATACAGCTGTTCATGATGGAATACTGAGTGATACTAGAGCGGAGCATCGTAGAGTTCCTTTTGTAAAAGCTGGAAAATTAGGGAGCGTTCTCCCTATGTATGAATTGGATTCAACGGGCTTATTTCGGAAACCAGCAGGTTTTATTTCTATGCGCGGTGTAGAAGAAGCGGGTTTGTCTTACATTCCATTAGAATTGCCAAGAATCTCTTATCTAGATACATCTTTTGCTTTAATGGATAACGCGTTGTCTGCATTTGCGTATGATTCTTTATCTAATACTTTGTGGTGTGCAATGGGAACTTCTGGGCTTTTACGTTATGATGTTTCAAAAGGTTTTGGAAATGTTCAAGAAAAAACATTGGTGTTGAATAAAAAAGAGCAACGATTAGATACATTGACGTATGGAATGGAATTAAAATTTTCAAATACGTCATCCATTTTGGGATTAGCTTTACAGCCAGAAAAAAATGTACTTTGGTTAGCGACATCAAGTGGCCTTTGGGTTCAAGAAGAAGCTAAATCTGCTAAATTGAAACTTATTTCAGGTTTAGAAAAATCTCGTGTAACCGGAGTTTGGTTAGGCGGAACTCCAACACAAATCATTGCAGAAACATCGGAATACAAAAGCGGGCATTTAGAAAATAAATTGTGGCGTTCTTTGGATGGGAAAAATTTTGCAGAAGTTGTTTTCAGAGATACAACAGGCAAAAAGATAAAAGGTATTTATGATGGAGCCGATTATAGCGTAAGTGATGTTGCTTTTATCGGCAAACAGGTTTTTGTGGCTGTGCGAACGGTTGGTGGGGCTGAAAGTGGACTTTTAAAATTAGATTCGCTGGGTGCAATTCCTTGGGAGTCAGAAGAAAACCAATGGCTTTATGGTTTTGAAGCAGGAGTTGTTGATAGAAATACCATAATCCTTTCTGTTAATGATTGGTTCTTGCCTAACGGAGGAACAGGACTTGCCGTGACCACTTACGGAAATGGAATTTCTGTTTCGGCAGACTCTGGAAAAACATGGCAGCCAGTTTTAAATCAAGCGGCAGTAGGTAAAAATCTTTCTTCTATCAGAATGGTTCCTTCTGTGATTGCGGCTGATGGCGAATCGCTTATAGCATATAATCTTTCTAAGGAATCAAAAGTAACCATTGAAATTTTTAGTTACGATATGCGTAAAGTGCGCACGATTGTGAAAGATGCTTTGCGGCCGGCTTCTGCTGGGCGCAGCACGAATGCTGCAGAAGATTTATGGGATGGTCGAGATGATATGGGGCGTGCCGTTACTATGGGAATTTATTATGTGCGCGTGAAAGATAATCATGGGCATGTGGGCTGGGGAAAAGTTATGACGCTAGGAGGCCGCTAATGCAAAAGATTATTCTCTTAGTGCTCTTGCTATTAAGTTTTGTCCAGGCTTCTAAAGAGGCCCGCCTTGGAGGCTTTGATGGTTTTGTGGAACGCATGGGGGCGTCAGCCCGCGAACTCGGGCGAGGAAATACCGGTTCTGCTGATACTTTAGCTATGCCGGGAGCTTATTGGAACCCTGCATTACTTGCTTTCAGAAAAAACATTGCTTATTCATTGCACGCTGAAAAAAGAGATTTAGATAGAGCGGGCGGTTCTTTAGGCATAGAAGGGAAAATTGGTTCGCGAATGGGGATAGGCACTGCCGTTTTGTATCGCGGAGATTGGGATTTTGAAGTGATTGATGAAGATGATAAAACATTAGGAAACGCAGCCCCGTTTTTCTCAATGATGTATCTTGGCTTTTCGTATCGTTTGACTCGTCGAGATGCTCTTGGAATTTCGTTATCAATGAGTTATGATAATCTAGGCATTTCAAAATATTATGATGATATTGATGTAGAAGATGGTTATCGTAGTCCATTAACTTTTAACATAGGTTTTATCAGACAATTAAATGCTAAATGGTCGTTTTCAGTTGTTGTGCGCAATCTTAGTTTTGATGAAAATTTAACAGCGCGTTGGACGAAAACGACAAGTGGTGATAACTCTCTTGAATCGACAGAAGGTGTAAGGCCAAAAACATTACAAGTTGGTGTGGGGTATCGTTCTGTTTTATTTGGGCGTTCTGCAACTCTTTGGCTTGAAGCTTTAGATTATCAACTATCAGAAGTATTTTTAGCATTTGACCCGGATGCACATTATTGGACTGCTCGTTTAGGTGCTGAATACGAAGTAATTCCAAAAGGTATGTTGCGCGTGGGAATAGATGGAGAAAATTTTACGGCTGGTTTAGGTTATGCATTCGATATTCGGATAGGAAAAAAGAAATGGCCGTTTGAAGTGAATTACGCATTGGTCTATGAATCCGAAGCCGACCTTTGGAATCCATTGAGTTTTGCCTTGAGAGGTTATATTCCTTGATAGAAAAAATTTTTCTAGATGGCGTTAGAGCATTGCCCTTACAGGAGAGAAGTTTTTCTTCTGGAATAACTGTTTTTTGCGGGCATAATGGGTGTGGGAAAACTTCTTTGCTAGAATCTATTTTTTTGATGAGTCAGGGGTTTTCTTTCAGAACAAGGGATTTGAAAAGTTTGATTTCTTGGGAAAAACAAGAAAGCATTTTACGAGCAGAATTGTCAGGAATAACAACCTCTTCAACGCGCGCATTACGCATTACAAAAGATTCGTTGACAATAAAAAAAGATGGAGAACTTTGTCGTTCGCTTGCTTCATTTTTTGGTGCATTTCCTGCAGTGATGATGCAACCATCTGATATTGAACTTGTGCGTGGGGCTCCAGAAATTCGTCGTCGCTGGCTTGATGAAATTCTTTGTTTTCAATCAGATAAAAATGCAAACCTTTTGCGCCGTTATCGAAGGGTGCTTTCACAGAGAAATGAATGGTTACATGGTTTTAAGCAAGGTAAAGCAATCGGTGGAGAAGATGTGTTTGTTGTGCTTTCCCAACAATTAATCTCTTTAGGAGCAGCTCTTTGGAAAGAACGTTTTTTATTAGCTAAAAAATTGGCAGAACTTATTCCGGAATATTATGATAGACTTTCAAATGGTCAAGATAAAGTACATTGCTCTTATCGTTCGGCCGTTTCAGAAATAGATTCAATAGAAGAAAAATTTTTTGAATTACTTGAAAAAAATGAAGAATCGGAACGTCGTTTAGGGATAACTCTTGTTGGCCCGCATAAAGATGATTTTATCCTTTGGCTTTCTGATTATGAAATGCGGCCAATAGGTTCACAAGGACAGTGTCGTTCAGCAGCAATAGCTATGCGACTTTCTGCTATTGATATTGCGAATTCAACAAGTCTTTTGCCGATTTTATTGTTAGATGATATTTTAGCCGAATTAGATTCTAATCGCCGAGTAGCGGTTTCTGAATTAATTCGTGAAAAGAAATGCCAAGTGTTTGTGGCTACGCCACAAGTTGACGATTTACCATTTTCACCAGACGATGTTATTTCACTTGGGTGAATGGTTAGAAAATTTTTGTAATAGTTTTTTCGCTTGTAAGGCAAAAATATCTGAATCATTTAATTCTAAAACTTTTTGAAGGCGTTTAATACCTTCTTCTGGATTCAAGTTCTGAGAAACGCGAATTTCCCCAATGGTGAAAAGTGCTTTGCGAGCCATTTTTTCATCTTTTTCAGAAATGAGAGATTTTTCAAGTAACAACAAAGCAGCTTCGTAATGCTTTTTTTGATAAGCGCTAGTTCCCCATTCTTGCCATTGGGTATTAGAAACTTCAATATAAAGCGAAGGGTTGGTGATTTTTTTAGCAATATCGTTCAACGTTTCAGAATCAACATCGGATTCTAGTAAAAGAGCATGCATTGCATCTGTTAAAAATTTTCCGGCTAAAGCGAAATCGCCGCGCATAGCGCAAGAAAAGCCTTCATCAAGCATGGCGCGCGTTTTCTTTTTTCTGACTTCTTGGAAATTTTGTTTAGGTTCTTTAGCTTTTTGCAAACGTTTTTCTTTTTCAATTTCTTTCTGACTCTTTTTAGGAAGAGGCATATATTTCCCTAAGAAAGAGCCCCCTACAAAGAAAACAAGAGAAAGAATTATAGCGGCAACATAAATTTGAGAACAAGTTAGCCAAGTAATTAAAAGGTTTAAAAATAAAAGTAAAGAAGCAAAAACAATAACTTTTTTCTCTGAAATAAATCCATTTTTATTTTGGCAAATAGAGCCAAGTAAAAGAGCTGTTCCTATCATGAAACCTGTATAGAATGAAGTATTGTTTGCAAAAAAAGAAGTTCCACTTAAAATAAGTAATAACACTGCTCCAAGGATTGTGGCTAAAAAAAGAAGCCCTAAATTGATCCACTTTCCAAAACGTTCTTCAGTAAGTTTTGCCACAAAAAGTAAACTGGCAAATTGTATCAAGAACATCCAAATATTTGGAAAAAGTAGCCAATGTAAAAAGACTTGAGATGGTTCAGGCTCTTGCGTATTTAAACGAATGCGGTAAACATTTTTTGTATCAGTATAGGATTTAAGTAGTTTAGCTTCTTCTTTTTTATAAAGTTTTTGGTCGGGAACTATATTTTTTACAGCAAAACTTCGACTCCCGCCAGTTTCCCACCATTTTTGAAATTCTTGTTTCATTTCTTGGACGCGTTTGTCAGGAACAAGAGTCGGGGTCTTTTCATTGTATTTTTTTAAATACGCATTGAGTTCTTCTTGGTAAAGTTCTTCAGTCGGAGCTAAGCCAACGGATTGAAATTTTTGTGCGCCTTCTTTTTCCCAATAATCTTTAAAAAGTGATATTTGTCTGGAAACGCGATTTGCTTCTTTCCAGGAAGGCCCGTATTCTAATATGCATTGGGTTATTAAAACAATTAAAGCAAGGCAAAGGATTGCCGAAAATGAGAAACCTCTGTTACTAAAAAAAGATCGCAAGGTATTTAAAATTTTCATAATTAACTTTTTGAATGGTATTCGCTTAATTGATTCCATAAGAAATCAGTGTTTACATCTCTATAGCCAAGAGAATTAATACGTTCTCTTAATTTATGAGCGATGTTGAACAAGTTATCACATTTTTGCATTCTTTCAAAGCTGTCAAAAATGGTTAAATCATCAATCCACTTTCGGACTTCTGGGAAATTAGCATTTTCAAAAACATTGCGTTTTCCCGTTTTTAAATGTTCTAAATAGCGTTCTGTAATGCGGTAACCATCTTCAATAAAAATTTTCATTGCATCAGGGAAAAGTTGTTCGCCGGTTAAATATTCATGCAAAATGATTCCAAAGCTAAAGTAATCAACCGATTGAGAAAGGTTTTCTCCCATAACAGCTTGTTCTGGGGCACTATAACAAGGAGTCAGTTTTCCACCATATTCTGTTACGCTTTCTCTTAATTTGGCTTGTGCATAACCAAAGTCACAGATTAAAATTTTATGGTTGTTGATGTGCTCTGGGTTTTGGCAAAGCAATAAATTTTTAGGTTTTAAATCTTTATGAATTATCTGGTAATAATGCAACTGGCTGATTGTATTGGCTAAATAAGCCATTTGGGCTAGTCGTTGAAAAACTTCTTCGTCTGACAGTTCTTTTTTAAACATTTGGTCTAAAGAACAACCACGAATAAACTCCATTTTAAAATAAGGATGGCGCCCAGCAAAACCGCCCCCGAAGCTTTGTACAACGCCTTCAATATTTGTAGCACGGATTAAGTTATTTATTCTGATTTCGTCTTGAAATGCACTGAGTAACATATTTAGACGATGTACTCTGTTTTTTCCAGATGGAGCATAGTATTTGCAGATTTTTAAAACGATGTCTTTTTCATTGTATTTAGTGTCGTCAGAAAGTCGTTCAATCCAATACCTTGCTTTAAACAAATCATTAGTCCCTTCAATAGAAATTGGCTCAAGCAGTTTGATGCGCTCTATAGCTCCACTATGTAAGAATTCTGGATTCTGATCAAAAAGATATTGGTACTCTTCTAATGAGCAATGTTCCCGCAAGGCAAGCTTGCGAGAAAGAAGATCAATTTTATTTGAAAGCCATGTCCTAATCACTCTTCAAATTTAATTAAAGAAAAAATAAGAAGATAGATTATATAAAAAAAGTAAGATGTTTTCTTGATAAAGCTAAATCACTCCAAATGAGCGCCTGTCGCGTTCTAATTGGTTTTCTTGTTCGCCAAGGATATTAGTGATGTATTCATAAGCTTCATCAACAGAATCGGTAAATAAGAAAAGGTTCAGGTCTTCTTTATTTATCATGCCTGTTTCTACAAGGTATTCCCAGTTAATCAGTTTTTTCCAGAATTCGGTTCCAAAAATAACAACAGGAACTTTTTCCGAATAGCGTCTTGTTTGGATAAGTGTCAACGCTTCAAACATTTCATCTAATGTCCCAAAGCCACCAGGGAATACAATAAGAGCGCGGGCAATATGCAAAAACCAGAATTTACGGATAAAGAAATATCTGAATTGCATATTCAATGCTTCTGAAATATAAGGGTTCGGGTGTTGTTCAAAAGGTAACTTGATGTTTAACCCAGTAGAAGGAGTCCCTACGTCATTTGCTCCACGGTTGCCAGCTTCCATAATGCCAGGTCCGCCACCTGTACAAATAGTAAAACCATTTTGTTGGGAATTACACCATTTACCGAGTTGTCTTGCTAAATCTCTTGCCGCGGTGTAATATTGAGCAACGTTTTCTAAAGCATGTAATTTTTTGAGTTCTTTGCCTTTAACAGATTTTTTTCTTTTTTTGATTTCTTCCATAGGAAGAGTGCGGGCAGAACCAAAGAATACAATAGAATTCTGGATTTTTTCGTTAGCAAAACGTTCGCCAGGTGCTAAAAATTCAGAAAGAATACGAACTTGTCGTCCAGCGTCTCCTTCCAGGAATTGTTTGTCTAAATAAGCAATTTGAGGTTCTTTTGCTTTTTTGGAAGCGACTTTTTTGGTTGAACTCTTTTTGACTATAGCCATTTGAAAATCTCCAAGAAAAAATTCAGTTTAGGAATGTTTTTGTTATACAATCCATTCTTTTCTTAAAATACACTTATTATTTGAACAGAAACAAAAAAAATCTTTATATTTACATTATGCTAGTAAAAATTTGGACAGATAACTTTGTAATTACCGGCGAAATAGATATGTTACGCGATGAACGCTTAACAGACTATATTCGTGAAAATAAAGAATTTATTGCTGTAACTCAAGTAAAAGTGGCGAATAAAGAAGAAAAAGACTTATTCCACACGCACTTTCTTAACGTGAGTACGCGGCATATCGAAATTATTTTACCAGCAGAATAATTTTTTATTCTCTGGCGCATAAAAAAGAGGCTTCGAAAGCCTCTCTTCTTGTGTAGTTTTTTTTTATTTGGCTTCTATCTTTTCCAAACCACCCATATAAGGGCGTAAAACTTCTGGAATTACTAAAGACCCATCTGCTTGTTGGTAATTGTCACAAATACCAACCATAACACGAGGTGTGGCAAGTCCAGAACCATTCAATGTATGGACAAAAGTATTCTTTCCGTTAAGTTTAGTGCGGATTCCTGCACGTCTTGCTTGGAAATCTTCGAAATTAGAACAAGAGCTGACTTCAAGCCATTTCTTTTCAACAGGAGCATACATTTCAAGGTCGTAGCATTTTGCAGCCCCAAAACCTAAGTCCCCTTTGCAAAGTTCTAAACGTCTGTAAGGGAGTCCGAGCTTTTCTAAAAGAATTTCACCAAAGCGAGTTAATTCTTCGTGAGCTTCATAGCTTTTTTCTGGGTGAGCGAAATAAACCATTTCCACTTTGTTGAATTGATGTAAGCGTAAAAGCCCTCTGGTGTCTTTTCCATAGCTACCAGCTTCGCGACGGAAGCAAGCAGAATAAGCACAAAGTCTTTTTGGAAGTTCTGATTCAGGAATAAATTCTTCGGCGTAGAGATTTGTAACAGGAACTTCTGCTGTTGGAATGAGGAAAAGATCGTCGTCTTTATCACAACGATACATATCTTCTTCAAATTTTGGAAGTTGACCTGTACCTCTCATTGTTTTGCGTAGTACAAGGTATGGAGGAATGATTTCTTCAAAGCCTGCTTCTCTATGCATGTCTAAGAAAAATTGAATTAAAGCACGTTCAAGTCTTGCACCAAGACCGCGATAAACTGGGAAACCGCTTCCGGAAATTTTTGCACCACGTTCAAAATCAAATAATCCCAAGCGTTCGCCTAAAGTTTTGTGGTCAACGGCGTCAAAATCAATTTCTCTGGGAGTTCCCCAAGTAGCTCTAACTACGTTATCTTCGCTAGATTCGCCTTCAGGAGCATTTGGTGCAATATTTGGGATATGCATCAATTTCTCAGTTTGTTCAAATTCAACAGCTTTAGCTGCCGAATCTAATTCAGCAATTTTATCACCAAGAGCTCGCATTGCTAAAACAGCATCATCAGCATTTTCGCCTTTCTTTTTCAATTCACCAATGCGTTTGGATTCAGCATTGCGTTCTGCTTTCAATTTTTCAACTTCAGCTAAAATAGAACGACGCTTTTCATCAAGTGAAAGGATTTCATCTATTTCAATAGTTGTCCCTTTTTTACGGGTTTCTTCTTTGTAGAATTCTGGGTTTTCGCGAATTTTACGAATGTCAAGCATAAAAAGCCTCTTGTATAAATTTGGTGTAAATATAGTAAGTAAAAAATGAAGTTTTTATTTGAAAAGGCGAATCACTCGTTTCAAGGCTATTAAAGCACGGTCAATTTCCCACTTTTCAGAATAAACACCAAAGCTAAAACGTAAAGTAGCCGGGATATTAAATCGCTTCATTACGGGTTCTGCGCAATGGTGCCCACTTCTGACGGCAATATTTTCTTCATCAAGAATCATGGCTGCATCATGAGCATGGATTCCCTCTAAAGTAATGCTTAATAGAGCCCCGCGTTCCTTAGGATTGCCTAAAATGTGAATTTCGGGAATTTCAGAAAACTGGCTGATAGCATATTCAAGAATTCCGGATTCCTTACGATGAATATTATCAAGTCCGGTTTCTTTTAACCATTTTACGGCTTCGCCTAGGCCAATGACTTCAGCGATTGGTGGAGTGCCGGCTTCAAATCTGGCGGGGGGAGGGGCAAAAGTTGTTTTTTCAAAAGAAACGCTTTTTATCATTTCACCGCCACCGAAAAGAGGAGGCATTGATTCAAGGAGTTCGTATTTGCCGAATAAAACACCAATTCCTGTAGGACCATACATTTTATGCCCAGAAAAAGCTAAAAAGTCGCAATCTAATTCTTGGACATCTATTTTTTGATGAGCAATACTTTGTGCCGCATCAATAAGGATTTTGGCGTTTTTTGAAAAATTTCTGACGGTTTGAATAATGTCTTTTATGGGATTGACTGTTCCTGTGACATTGCTTATATGAGTTATGGCTACAATTTTTGTTTTTTCTGTCAAAAGTTCCGGTATTTTTTCAAGAACTAAATTGGCGTGGTCATCAACAGGAATAACGCGTAAAAGAGCGCCTTTTTCTTCGGCAATGAGTTGCCATGGCACAATATTGGCGTGGTGTTCTAAAGCACTGATTAAAATTTCATCACCGGCTTGTAAAAATTTACGACCATAACTCCAGGCAGCGAGATTTATACTTGCAGTTGTTCCGCTTGTAAAAATGATTTCGTTTTCTGAAGACGCATTTATAAAAGAAGCTATTTCTTTTCGAGCTTTTTCAAAAGCTTGGGTTGTTTTTTCACTTATTTGATAAACACCGCGTTTAACAGAACTGTAATGTTTGGTGTAAAAATCATTCATAACCTGAATAACAGGCATAGGTTTTTGAGTTGTTGCTGTACTATCAAGAAAGGCAAAGGGTTTTGCACTTTCAATATTTTGTGCTAAAACAGGGAATTCTGCCCGCATATTTTCAAGAGAATGTTTCATACCGCGGTATTATAGAAAATTTTAATGAAAATGGAAAAAACGTTTATTAAGGTAAATTATTTTAAACATTTCAAAGAGGTGAAAGAACTTTGCTGTGATAGAGTGCAAATATTTTAGCGTAAAAAAAATTATTACGGATAAATGATGAAAAAAGATATATAATAAGAGGCAAGTGAATTTTTTTTTGTTTGAAAAATGGAATGTGAATTAAGGCTTTAAAAATGATTTAGGCTTTTTTTTCGCTATTTTTGTAAAAATGGAAAATTTTCATTTAATGGGTGTGGTTGCTAGGTGAATTTTAGGTATTAATTTATGCAAAAAACGTATAAAGTCTTTTTTTGGGCATCCTGCTTATCCGCTATAGTTGCTTGTAGCGATTCTCCTGAAGGTGACTCTTTAATGCTTTTGCCAGAGGCGTCGTCATCTTCTTTAAGTAATGTTTCTTCATCTTCGGTTCCTGTCACCCCACCTGTTCCAGGAGATACTTCGGTTTTCTACGATACCGTATCTGTTTTTATTGATGATACCACAGGAAAAGAATTGCATTACTTAGGTCATTCTACATTGAGAATTACCGAAATAGCTGCCCAGAATATTTCTTGGTTAGACCACGACGCAGAAGACCCAGGTTGGGTTGAAATTTATAATGCCGGGCAAGATACTGCTGACCTTCGTGGTTATTCTTTAGTTGAAAAACTTGATAACCCAAGAAAATGGATTATTGATAAATTAATTATTCCTCCTGGAGAACTTAGAACTGTATTTTGCTCAGGAAAAGATTTGGCAGCTCCTTTAGTCGGGCTTGATTCTAAAGGGAAACATTTTAGAACGCATACAAACTGGAAACTAGAAAAAGAAGGTGGCTCTATTTATTTGATTGATAAAAACTGGGCTATCCGTGATTCTGTAGCGTACCCGGCTTTGGACCCAGGACTTTCTTGGGGCATTATCAATGGCGGAGAATGGCGCTATTTTGAAGAGCCAACCCCAGAACAAAAAAATACGGTTTCTAGTGGTTTTGATGGCTTTGTCGGAGATTTTACTTTAACTCCTGCCGGTGGATTTTTTGCAAATGGTTTGACTCTTAATCCACCACAAGTAGCTAGTGGTGTGGTTCGTTGTGAATTTGGTGGCGCTGAACCAACAGAACATTCTCAAGAATTTAGAAGCTCTAAAGAAATTAATGAAACAACCGTTGTTCGTTGTGCTTTGTTTGAAGAAGGAAAGATTACAAATAAAGTGATAACCGAAACTTATTTTGTTGAAGAAAGTATTAAAATGCCTGTGGTTGCAATCAGCGTTTCTCCAACATTCTTTAATCAACATTATATCGATTGCGGTTGTGGCGATCCTGCTTGTTGTCCGGAAGGCCTCTATGAAGATATTGAATTCCCTGTGCATGTTGAATTCTTTGAAAATGGTAGTTCAACAAATGGGAAAAGTTGGGAAATTGATGCCGGGATTTCTCTGATGGGAAACTGGAGTCGAATGGAAAAGAAAAAATCAGTGGCCGTTGTTATGCGTGAACAATACCAAGATGGCCGCTTGCATTACCCATTGTTTACGACTCGCCCAGAAGCTCAGAAATTCAAAGCCTTTAATTTGCGTAATAACGGAAACCGCTTTGTATCAGACTATATTGCTGATGCTGCAGGCGGTGCTATACTTGAAGGCTCTGGAGTGGATTACCAACGTAGCCGCCAGGTAGTGGTGTTCTACAATGGTGAATATTATGGTATTCATGATATGCGTGAACGTTTTAATGAACATTATGTTGAAACGAATTACGGGATTGATGCTAAGACAGTTGACATGATTAAACATTTAGGGCATGATATTTCTGTAAGTGGTGGTAGTTCTATTGGTTATGAAGAATTGTTGGAATTTGCTTATAACAATGATTTCTCTGGCGCTAATAATACTTATTACACCACAATTCAAGCTATGATGGATGTTGGTAATTTCGCCGATTATATGGCTGCTGAAATTTATATCCATAATGGTGACTGGCCAAATAACAACGTTCGTGCTTGGCGTTCTCCAGAACAACCATGGAAGTTTATGATTTACGATTTGGATCATGGCTTTGATTGGAAATGGACCGTTTCTGGATTTAGTGAAAATTCTACAAACATGTTTAATTGGATTAAACAAGGTGGCGGCGGTAGCGGTTCTTGCTCTGGTAAAGGTTGCTTTGCTATGATTTTCAATAAGTTGATTGAAAACCCGGATTTTGAACGACTTTTTGTGAACCGCTCTGCTATTATGCTTGATAAATATTTGAATTCAAAGAGATTGTCTTCAGTTATTGAATCAATGGTTGCAACAATTGATGCCGATGAAATTGAACGCGATATGGAACGTTTCAATAGAGAAAACAGAGGCTATGGGTTTAGCAAAAGTGGCTCATCTATTAAAGAATGGGCTGCAAATAGGGATTCATGGGTTCTTGAAGATTACCAGGACAGATTTAACGTTGGTAACCTTGTAAATGTTTCTATTGCGGCTCAAGGAAGTGGTACCGTTTTGGTTGAAGGAATGAATGTGGTTAATGGCGGCGCTTATTCAGGAAAGTTCTTTAGTAACCATCCAATTCAGTTAACAGCTGTTCCGACAGGTTCTGGAGTGTTCTCTGCTTGGGAAGATGGTTCTACACAAAACCCAAGAATGGTTATTCCAACAGCAACAGCTTCTTATAGCGCTGTCTTTAAATAAATGATATTTTAATGTTATTGAATTCATTCGCCGCTTCTTTGAAGCGGCGAATTTCTACATTTAAGGTATGGTAAGTCCAATAAGAAAAATGTTTGATGATATATCTCTTCGGTATGATTTTTTAAATCATACCTTGAGTTGTTTTAGAGATATTTCTTGGAGAAATTCTTGTTGTAAAGAACTAAAACAATTAAACCCTGGAAAACGCGTTTTAGATTTATGCGGTGGAACAGGAGATTTTATCAATACATATCATAAACTTTTGGGACAAACAGAAAAATCTATTTTAGGCGATTTTTCATTTGGAATGCTTTCTTGTGCAAAGAAAAAAAATATTCAGACAACGCCGATTCAGTTAGATGCCATGAAAATGCCTTTTGGTGAAAATACATTTGATGTTGTTTTGAATGGCTTTGGAATGCGTAATTTACCAGATACTGAAATTGGACTTAAAGAAGCTTATCGAGTCCTTTCGCCAGGTGGTTTTTTAGTTGTTCTTGATTTCTTTTCTCCAAGGAACAAATTCAATACATTTTTCTACAAGCGCTTGGCTCCGTTGTTTATTCCGTTTTTGGGAGCGTTTTTTAGTAAAAAACGTTCTGCGTATGAATATTTATTGAGTTCCATTCAAAAATTTTTAACGGTTAAAAACTTCTTGGATTTAGCTGAAAATAATGGATTTAAGGTTGTATTGGAAAAACCTTGTGATTTTGGAATAGCTTACCGCATTATTTTGCAGAAGGAACTTTGATATGAGTCATTTTATTGTTGGAATCACAGGTGCTTCTGGAACTATTTATGCTTCACGATTGCTCTTGCACTTGAAAAATTCAGGGCATAGGGTTTCGGTTGTTTTCTCTGATGCTGCAAAACAAGTTGCCGCTTTTGAAAAGCAAGAAAAGGCTTTTGCGCTTGCCGATGAAATTTTAGAAATAAATGATTTTTTCTCTTTTGCAGCAAGTGGCAGTGCTTCTTTTAAAGGTATGGCTATACTACCTTGTTCAATGGGGACGCTTGGAAAATTAGCTTCAGGTATAACCGATAATCTTTTAGTACGAGCTGCTGATGTTTGTTTAAAAGAAAAACGGGCGTTGGTTTTAGTACCAAGAGAAATGCCTTTGCATACAATTCATTTAGAAAATATGCTTAAGTTGTCTAAAACAGGCGCAACGATAATACCAGCGGCTCCACATTTTTATACGAATCCTGAAACGATAGAAGATTTAGTAGATACAGTTGTTGCAAAAGTTTTAACGCATTTGGGTGTTGAAAATAGTATTGTACCTTCTTGGGGAACTTCTTGTGATTAAAAAAATATTGGAATTCGGTCATTTGGTGCGTTTTAGTCACACGCTTTTTGCAATGCCTTTTGCTTTAGGCTCCATGTGGGTTGCAGCAGATGGTTTTGTCGGGAAATCGGCAACAGAAATTCTTCGGTTAGTTCTCTTAATTGTGGGGTGTATGGTTGTCGCTAGAAATGGGGCAATGTCATTTAATCGTTTAGCCGATGCAAAAATAGATGAACAAAATCCACGTACAGCATCAAGGCACTTGCCTGCTGGAAAATTGAGTAAAAAGAGTGTTATAGCTTTTCTTATTTTAAATGGTTTACTTTTTGTCCTTTTTGCATTTTTATTAAATCCTTTGGCTGGAATGTGTTCAGTACCTGTTTTTTTAGCACTTTTATTTTATTCATATTGGAAACGATTTTCTTTTTTGTGCCATTGGTATCTTGGCTTGGCGATAGGAATGAGCCCATTAGGGGCATGGATTGCTGTTCGTGGTGAATTTGCTTTATTCCCGATTTTTTTGATGCTGATTTTAATGCTTTGGATGGGTGGGTTTGATATTATTTATGCGACTCAAGATGAAGAAATCGACAGACAAATGGGATTACATTCTGTGCCTGCACGATTTGGGCGAAATAAAGCTTTGAAAATAGCACTTGGAAGTCATTTAGCTATGTTAGGCCTTTGTTTGGTTTTTGGTATTTATTGGAAAATGGGAATGGCTTGGTGGCTTGTCTTTTCTTTAATGACTATAGCTATTGCATACATTCATTTGTTCCGCAAATCAGATGATTTGGATTCGTTGAACAGAGATTTCTTTTTAGCAAATGTAGGTATTAGTTTTTTAGTGATGGTTGGTCTTTTTGTTTGGATTTTAACAGGAGGAACAGCTTTTGGATAAAAGGAATTTTTGCCAAAGGGCCGGGACATTTTTTGCATTATTAGCTGTCTTAGATGTAGTGTTAATTGAACTGAATATTGCACCTATGCCTTTTGCTGATTATGCTTTAACGGGGCTTATAGTTCTTTTAGCGATAGCTCTTTTAGGAAGTTTTTATTTTAAAGAAAAATAACAGAAACGGAGATGTGTTTATATGGAAAATGAAAAGTATGTTGCTATTGTGGGTGCTGGTATTACAGGGCTTACAGCCGCATTTTATTTAAAACAAAATAATATTCCATTTAAAATTTTTGATACGTCTTTAAAACCAGGCGGAGTAATTCAATCTAAAAGAAATGATGACTTTGTCTGGGAAACTGGTCCAAGTACAGGAACTCTTGGTAAACCAGAAGCAATGGAACTTTTTGAAGACTTGGATTTAGAACTTTTAGAAACAGCTCCTAGTATTGCTGGCAATCGTTATATTTGGAAAGGGAAAAAGTTACACCCCTTGCCTTCTTCACCTATTTCTGGCTTGTTGACTCCACTTTTTTCATGGAAAGATAAATTTGGAATTTTATTGGAACCATTTAGACCAAAAGGCAGTGACCCTGAAGAAACTTTAGCTTCTTTTGTTAAACGTCGTCTGGGCACTTCTATTTTGAATTATGCAGTAGATCCTTTTGTTTCAGGTGTTTATGCTGGGTCTCCAGAAACAATAATTCCTAAATATGCACTCCCGAAACTTTATGCGTTAGAAGAAAATTATGGAAGCTTTATCCGAGGAAGCATTCATAAAATGAAAGAACCTAAAACAGAAAGAGATAAAAAAGCAACAAAAAAAGTTTTCTCTGCTAAAGGTGGGCTTTCCCGATTGATTGAAAAATTGACAGAAAAGATTGGCTTAGAAAATATGGTTTTAGGAGTAAAGGATTTTTCTGTTACTTTAAATGGAAATACATTTATCGTTAATGCGAATGGAATTTCAACAGAATTTTCTAAAGTAGTTTTTACCGGTAGTGCAAGACGTTTGCCAGAAGCATTTCCGTTTTTGAAAGAAAATGGTTTAGATGCAGCCTTTAACGTTAGTTATACTCCTGTTATGGAAGTTGCAGTTGGTTTTAAAAAATGGGAAGGAATGCCTCTTGATGGCTTTGGAGCGCTAATGCCTTCAAAGGAGAATAGAAAAATTTTAGGCGTTCTTTTCTTATCGTCTTTATTTACAGGTAGAGCACCAGAAGGTGGCGCTATGCTTTCTGTATTTATGGGTGGAATTAGACACCCAGAGTATTTGAATTTGACTGATTCTGAAATTTATGAAATTGTAAAAAAAGAAATTCAGGAAACTCTTTTGCAAAAAGATTTCTCGCCAGAATTATTTGAAATAACAAGGCATTCAATGGCTATCCCGCAATATGATAAAAATACTCCTGCAAGAATAGCTGCTTTTGCAAAAGCAGAATCTATGTATCCAGGCTTGTTGCTTGGTGGAAATGGAATCGGTGGGATAGGAATGGCTGATAGAATTCGGCAGGGAAAAGAATTGGCTTTGCGAATTTTATCTTAAAAGCCTGTAATTAAAGGTGTTTTTTTTAATAAGTTTAAAAAAAACAACACTTTTTTGCGTTTTTTTACTATATTACGCCTAAACCATCCGAGCCCGGGTGGTGGAATGGTAGACACTGGGGACTTAAAATCCCTTGAAGGCAACTTCGTGCGGGTTCAAGTCCCGCCCCGGGCATCTTTTTAAAAGCTATGATTGAATTTTACCCTAAGACTATTTATTATCCAAGAGAGGCGGTTGAAGAAAAACTGGCTAAGGGCGAATTGCAATCAACCGAAAAACAATTGTTTGGTTTCGCTCTTCGGCATCGTGACGAAATTGAAGCTTTAGCTAAAGAAGATGAATCAAATCCAAGTGATGAAACTTTATTAGATAATTTAAGAGCTTATATCCTTTCTATGGGGTCTTTAAACCCTGCCGCTGATATGGGGAATATGCTCAGGGAAATATCTAATGAAGTTTGGTTTCAGAACGAGAAAAAAGAGATTTCGCCAAAGCAAGTTACAGAAGAATGGAAAGAAATGTATGCTGCTAAATGGCGAGAAGCTAGAATTTTTGAATCGTTTATTTTGATTGAACATTGTGCCAAAGAATTGGTGGCTGTTTTACGTCAAAACGAATCAGCAAAATAAATTTATCTCGGCCTTTTGCTTTGGTGTAATGCCAATATTCTTGAATATGTTCTGCTATGTCCTTTGCTAAAAGGGCATTTTTTGTATTGGTAAAAGCGGGCATAACATTTTCAAATTTTCCACTTTCTGAAATTTCCATATAAATACCAAGAAATTCATTTTTGGGTTTTCTTTTGTATTTTCGATTATGTTTTTTGAAAATGTAGTGCAAACTTAAAGAGCGGTTTTGTAGGAACTGCAACACATTGTCTGGGTTTCGCCATTTTTTAGGGGAAAGCCACCACAAATCTTTTGCCTGGAAAATACGGGTGTAACCATGAAAATAAGACGTTTTTTGCTGGATGGGGATTTCTTCTTTAATTTGGTTTGTCGGAGAAATATGGAGTAAAAATATAAGTAACCCTAAAAAACAAAGGCTAAAAATAATAAGCGAAAATTCTTTTTTGATTTTTGACCACATTGCTTAGAAAATATTTTTGACTTGTAGTTGTAAAGAACGTCTGCCATTAAAAACATTCCAGGCAATTTCAAAATCAACAGAAAGGTATTTACCAAGAGAAACGATTTCTTTTTTCTTTTTGCCCATACCAAAAGCAATAGCTGAAAAACGTGTACCGGCGTTTTGAGATAACTCTAAATAAAGATGACCACCTCGTAATTCGCGCAGACTGGAAATTGAAACTTGGGATGCTCTGAAAATCGGTGAGGCAAATTTACCGACAAGTGGTTCCATACGTGAAAGCCAAAGCATTAAAGAATCATCTAGTTCAGAAAAGGCAACATCAATTGGTGGTAATGTATTAGTTTGGATTGTTGTATCTTGAAATGTCGAAACATTTTCATTTAATTTGTTACGCAATAAATCGATATTTTCTTTGGTAATAGAAAAACCGGCTGCATTGGCATGGCCACCCCAACGAGAAAATAAATCGCGGCATTCAAATAAAGCTTTATGCCAATTAAATCCAAGAATTGCTCTTGCAGAAGCACTAGCAACGCCGTCGGGTTGTATTGATAAAACGGCTGAAGGGCGATTAAATTCTTGAGTCATTTTTGCAGCGACAATACCAATAACTCCTAAATGCCAATCATAACCATCAATAACGAGAACAGGAGGTAAGTTGTTGCCGTAGAGTTCTTTTACTCTTTGAATGGCCATTTTTGAAATTTCATTTTCTTTATTTTTTCTTTTAGCATTCCACATGGATAAATTTTTTACAAGAAGCGGCGCAGATTCTTTGTTATTGCAGAGTAATAAATCAAGAGCCGGGTCAGGTTTTTCCATTCTTCCTGGTGCATTTAAAAGGGGCGCCACTTTAAAAATAATCCCTTGCGCTCCCATAAATTGAGGAAACTGTAATTGAGAGTGGCAGATTTCTTTTATGCCTGGAAATGGGCTTTCCCACATTTTTAGCAAGCCCGTTCGGGTGAAAAAACGGTTTTCTGGAGTCATTGGAACTAAGTCAGCTAAAGTTCCTAATGCAACTAGTTCTAAAAAATTTTCTGGAAGCACTAAATTCAATGTGGAATAAAGGGCACATAAAAATTTATACGCAACGCCAACTCCACAGAGGTCTTTGTTTTTATAGGAATCTTGTTCTTGGTGTGGGTCTAAAAGAACATCACAGCAAGGGAGTCCTTCGCCAGAAGGCTGGTGGTGATCGATAACCATTGTACAAAGGCCTTTTTCTTTTGCGTAAGCAATTTCTGCATTGGCAGTTATGCCAGTGTCAACAGTGATGAGTTTTTGCGCTCCTGCAGAAAGCATTTCGTCAATAGCATCAATAGAAAGACCATAACCGGCGCCGAAACGGTTGGGAAGTCTCCATTGGACAGAAATGCCTAAAGAGGATAAACCGCGTACTAAAAGGGCTACACTGCTTAAACCATCTAAATCGTAATCACCAAAAATAAAAAGAGATTCGTTGTTTTCTTTAACTTTTAAAATCCATTCAACAGCTTCTTTCATTCCAAACATACTGAATGGATCTAATACGCTACTTTCTTTGCCATAAAGGAGAGCGTGAAATTCAGGAACGGTTTTTATTCCTCTTGATACAGCAATACGTGCAACCAGATGGGGCACATTAAGAGAACTTGCAAGTGAAGAAGCCGTTAAGTCAAGCATTAACGTTCTCCATCAAAAAGCCTTATGGCAAGAGCAGTCAAAGCTATTTGCGGGCTTGTTATTTTATCAGCAATTTTTTTTGCAGTATCTTGAACTTTTAACAAAGCGTTTTGAACAAGTGTGGGAGTCATTTGTTCAAGAATTTCTTTTGGCAATTTAGAAGAAACTATCGGCATTCTTAAATTTACACCAGTCTGATAGCGAGTGATGTCGGTAAGAATAAAATTTAAAACATCTAAAAAGATTAAAATAGTTTCAAGGTTGGCACTATCTTTTTGGGATTTTAAAAAAGTATCTTGAAGCTGGAAAATGATTTTTGAAAAATTTTTCTGAAAAGAATCAGTAATCATATTCAACGCAAGTGGCGTTAATGTTTCTTCTAATTCATCAAAGAAAAGTGCGCGACCAAGAGAGCCTAAAGCAAAGCCTAAAACATCAGGAGATATTTCTTTTTGTGTAGTGCTAAAAAACTCTTTTTTGAGTTCTTCATTTTCTAGATGCTCTAAACGAATTGCAGAACAACGAGAGCGGATTGTAGCTAATAATAAATCCCTAGAAATAGTCGTCAAAATGAAGTAAGTATTTTTAGGTACTTCTTCAAGAGTTTTTAAAAAAGCATTGGCGGCCTGAACATTCATTTTTTCAGCTTCAGGAATAATCACACAACGGACTGCATTTTCTTTTAATGAAAAACGAGCATTTAAAGAACGGATTAATTCCACATTGATAATAGCGCCAGAAGCTAAATAATTTATGTCATAAGGGTTTTGAAAAATTTTTTCTATATAAGAAACCGTAATAGATTCTCTTGTTTCTGCTTTACTTTTAGAAGAAATTTCTGTGGCAGTTTTTTTATTTGTTTCTTCGGTTGTTAGTGGTATAAGCCAATTTTCTGAAGCTCCGGGGGTTAAGGCTAGTTTACAACCAAAACAATTTCCACAAGGTTTTTTTTCTGGGTGCGTGCACATAAGTGCCTGCATAATTTGCATAGCGACTTTCTTTTTTCCAATTCCTTTTGGGCCATCAATCAATAATGCTTGAGGAAAACGTTCTTCACATAAAGCAGCGATAAGCTTCTGGATGGAAGCTTTTTGAGAATCCGAGCTTTGTATGTCGTATGCAATCATTAGTTTTTTACCCATTCAAGCGGGTCCAGTGGTTCTGTTCCTGCGCTTACCTGAAAATATAGTTTTATCCCATTTAAAGAAGCGATGTCTCCGGCAATTCCTATTTCTTGACAGTTGTTTACTTGGTCGCCTTCTTTGACTTTTGTCTCTACAAGGTGTCCATAAACAGAAAAAATGCCATTTGGGTGTTCTATGATGACAGAAGGACCGCGTCCATCAATTTCTGAAACTAAAGCAACGGTTCCATGAGCAGCGGCTTTGACTTTAGCGCCTTTTTTGGCCCGGATTTCAACACCGAGATTTTTGGTACGAATGTGGAGAACTGGGTGTTCTTGGAAACCATACTGGCTGATGATTTCCCCTTCAAGAGGTAAACATTTTGGGAATGCGACTTCAGGAGTAATAGTTGGTTTGGGAGTTTTTTTGTCAGGGATTTTTTGTGGCTCTTTTTTCTTCTTTTTGGCTTGTTCTAATTCACGTTTTCTTTTCTCTTCAAGTTTCTTGATAAGAGAAAGCATGGTTTTTTGATTTCGCTCAAATTCTTTTAAAGCTTTTTGTTGTAATTCCTGGTCGTTTTTTAAACTTTGTAACATAGTCTGTTGGCCACTGATTTGTTGCTCAAGACTTTTTTGTTCGATTTCTTTTTTGGTATGTATTTTTTTTAACTCGCTTAAATGAGACATTTCTTGTTTCTTTTTGATGTCATACTCTTCTAATGCTTTTTTTAAAGTTTCAATTTTGATTTTGTCAGCAGTGAGTAATCGATGCACCATATAAGCCAGATGCCCAGGATTTTCTTTTTGGACAAGAAGTTTGTAAAGCGTTTCTGCTTTTCCATATTCGCCTTTGATATAAAGGATTCTTATCCTTTGAAGCATTGCGGTTTGTAAAGTATGTATTTCAGAAGCCAGCAGTTCTAGTTCATTGCTTAAACGATGGATTTCTTGTTTAATGTTTTGTTCATTAGTTGCCAAGGCATTAAGGTATTCTTGGGTACGGTTTAGGTTCTGGTCTAAAAGAGAAATTGTAGAAAGAACACTTTTTTCTTCTGATTTTAGTAATTCAAGTTGCTTTCGGCGTTTTGCTAAATCGGCTTCTAACTTTTTAAGTTCACTGCGTTGTTTTTTCAACTGGACTTCTGTTTTCGGTTGCGCCGAAAACAAGTTTATAGAAAGAGCTAGCAGTAAAAGAAAACAAAGGCGTTTCAATTATTAGCTCCTTTGTCTTTTAAAAGAAAACGCCTTACAGAAAATAAACTGACTAAAGCAGAAAGAAGAGATACAGAAACAATAGTAAATCCAACAGGCAAAAGATAGCCTTCAAATATGCCATGAATAATTGGAAAATGCCTGCTAATCGTTTCTAAAGAAATAATGTTTAAAAGAACCGCAACTAGGCTTCCAAGAAAACCTAAGGATAAACCCTCTAATACAAACGGAAACTCTATAAAAAAACGACTGGCTCCGGTGTATTTCATATTTTCAACGAGATTTTTCCGAGAATAGAGCGAAAGACGAATGGCGTTTCCGATAATGAGAACCAGAGTGAATAGCAAGAGAATAATCCCAAGGATTGGGAAAAAGTAAATCTTTCCTTTCCAGTCAGCAAGAAGTTTCGCCCAAGTGAGAGGCGCTTGTACTGCTTCAAAATGTTCATCACGCTCTAGAATCCCCATCCATTCTTCTAAAATTCCCGGACTCCAATAACGTTTTTTCATAGTGAGTTTAAAAGACGCAGGCAAAGGATTTTCATCTACCATTTCTAGCATTTCTGCAGAAAAATTCTTTTGAAATATTTTAACAGCATCTTCTTTGCTTATGAACGAAAGGGAATCAAGCCATTTTTCTGTTTTTAATTTTTTTTCAATGAGGCTGATTTCTTCTTGTGTAATAGAATCTTTTAAAAAAACATCAATAGTGTAAAAAGAGCCTTCAGTTTGGAGAATTCTGTTGCTTGCTCTTAAGGTAAAGAGTGCTACGCATAATAGAACAGAACAAAGGAAAATGGTTACAAGAGCTGGAAACACAACCATGCGGTGTTCTTTCCAACCAGAAAAAGATTCAGAAATTAAGTAGAATAATTGGCTCACGAATGGAGAATATATAAATTCTTGGGATTTTGTGAAGAATTTATCTGTATCTTTTTTACATTTTAAGAGTCTTTAGAAAAGGATTTTTGTTTTAACCTATTATGAGAAATTTCAAATTAAAAATAGTCGCATTGCTTTTTGCCATCGGGTTTTGGTTTTTTGTGCTTTCTCAGCAGAAATTCCTTTTGACGATGGAAGTGCCACTTGTGGTTTCACGAGTTCCAGAAGTTTTAGCGATTGTTTCAACGCCTCCGAAAACGATTTCTATTCAGGTTTCCGGTTATGTTTTAGATTTATTGCGTGTGCGTTCAGATAAAGATGGAATTTCTGTGGTGGTTAATGCTCAAGATGTTGAACAAGGTTGGACGCATTTTACGATTTCACAAGAAAATTTTTACGCCCCGGACCACCCGAATGTGCAATATGTTGAAGGCGACAGAATCCGCTCATTAGATGTGGAATTTGATACCAAAGTGGTTCGGAAAATCCCTGTTCGTTTGCAAACCGATTTTGAATGTGCTTCTGGTTATACATTTGTTGAAACACCAAAAATCAGTCCGCAAGAAATAGAAGTTTCTGGCGCTAGAGCCACTTTAATGGCTTTAGAGCATCTTTATACAGAAACATCAAATCATAAAGATTTAACTAAAAATTCAAAGTTTGATTTGAAAATACAATTAGATAGTTTGCCGGCTTATGTACAACTTAAAGATTCTGTTGTTCAAGTAGAATTGTTTGTACAGGAAATAGCGACAAAAACATTTGAAAAAGTTCCTGTTCATTTGATAGGTGTTTACGATAAAGCAAAATATTCTTTAGAGCCGGCGGTTGCAGAAGTAGAAATTGTAGGTGGAAAAGAAGTTTTGAAAGAAATCCGTTTTGAAGAACTTGATTTGTTTATTGAATTTAGTCGCTTTGCTATTGAAAATACTGAATCTTTGCCTGCATCAGTTCGCTTTTCTAAAAATATAAAAGGCCTTCAGATTCGTCCTGAAAAATTCAGTTTATTAGAAAGAAAAGATTCGTTGGCTGTTCAGGGAAAAAGTGTTCCGGAGGCTCCGTGATTTGGCTTGGGATAGAATCGAGTTGTGATGAAACTGCATGCGCTGTTTTAGAACAAGGAGATAAAGTGCGGGTTTTATCAAATCCACTTTATAGTCAGATTCAAGAACATGCGGTTTTTGGCGGGGTTGTTCCTGAAGTGGCTGCACGCGAGCATTTAAAAAAAATTTATGGAATAGCTTCTGAAGCAATTAAAATGGCTGGGGTGACATTTTCAGATATTGATGCCATTGCTTTTACTGCTGGTCCGGGTTTAATGGGGCCTCTTTTAGTGGGGGCTAGTTTTGCTCGTGGTTTAGCTTTAGATTTAGGCGTGCCTGCTTATGGGGTTAATCATTTAGAAGGCCATTTAGCTGCTGCTTGGCTTTCTGCTCAGGATTTAAAACCGCCTTTTTTGACTTTGACTGTTTCTGGTGGGCATACAGAACTCATATTAGAAGAACCTGGCTTTAAATACACAGCTATTGGGCGCACAAGAGACGATGCTGCTGGAGAAGCTTTTGATAAATGTGGAAAGCTCCTTGGATTAGGTTACCCAGCAGGCGCAACGATTGGCAAATTAGCAGTCGGGAAAAACAGAAAATTTCACCATTTCCCCAGAGCGTTAAAAGGTAAAGCCGATGGAGAATTTTCTTTTAGTGGGCTTAAAACATCTGTCTTGCGTTATGTGGAATCCCATTCTCCAGAATACATACAGGAAAATTTAGGGGATATCTGTGCTTCTCTTGAAGAATCAATAGTTGACATTCTTGTTTCAAAAACCGTTTGGGCTTTAAAAAAGACAGGAATGAAAACGCTTGTTGTCGGTGGTGGGGTAAGTGCAAATATGCGATTGCGGGAACTTTTAGACAATTATTGCCACCCGCGTGGGATTCGTCTTTGTTTCCCTGAACGTTCGTTAAGTACAGATAATGGTGCTATGATTGCTGCAGCGGCTATTCGGCGTGAAAAAGAACACGCGCTTTTGAATATTGAAAATGTTAAGCCTTGGATGCCTCTTGCGCTATAAGGAATTCCGTATATTGTAGCAGAGAGGTATTTATGCAAATTTCAAAACCTATTTTATGGATTACCATTGCATTTGCTTGTAGTGCGCTTTGGGCTCAGGAACCTGCTATTTTTAGGCCAGAAAAAAGAGCAACAAAAGTAGAAGTGGTTGATTCAACAAAATCAGATAACATTATGTTGAATGTGGATATCTTCGGTGATATTCCGGTAGGCTCTTATTACATTCTTTGGACCGATGTTGATGTAAGCGATGAAATGAAAAAGCTTATGACAACGCGTGATTTTGCTCGTGATGAATTCTTTATGCAAAATATTGACAGAGAAGAATTTGAACAAGAAAGAATGCTTTTGTTATTTGAAGATAGAAAGCGGGAATTTTTTCGTTTGTACCCTGAAGAAGCTTTAAAGGAGCTTGAAGAGGAAAAAGCGGATCAATGACAGAAACTTCATTTGATTTGTGGAATATCCAGGGTTTGTTTTCTGCACCGGCGATTTTGTCGGAATCTTTAGACAGCACGCATGCTGAAATGAAACGAAATGCGCATTTATTGAAAGACGGTTCTTTAATAATTGCAAATGAACAAAAAAAAGGCAAGGGCCGGCATTTACGGAATTGGATTTCACCAAAGGATAAAAATCTTTATTTCAATTTTTTGTTGCCGTTAAATGGAGTTTCTTTGTCACAAGCGCCTCTTTTTATGCAAGTGACGGCAATAGCAATAGCGGAATTGCTAAAAGATTTTGGTGTTATGGGAGTCAATGTAAAGTGGCCAAATGATATTTGGGTAAATAGAGAAAAAATAGGTGGAATTATAGCTGAAGTATTATCTGTAAATTCTTCTTACAAATTATCCGTTGGCGTTGGTCTCAATGTGAATGTTTCTAGAGAAGATTTGATGGTAATTGATAGACCGACCACAAGTCTTTCCATTTTATCAGGAGAAAATTGGAATAGAGAAATTTTGTTACAAAAAATAGTTTTGACTTTAGAAAATGCATTTGAAAGTTTTCAAAAAGAAGGTATTAAACCTTGGCTTGAAAAATGGGAAAAAATGGACTTGTTTTTAGGAAATAAGGTTCGCATTGTAGAAGGTGAAAAGAAATTAGAAGGGATTCTTTTAGGGATAAATGAAAACGGGAGCCTTGCGTTAAAAACACCTGAAGGTGTCAAAAATGTTTTTTTTGGCGATTTAGAAATATGATTTTTGCAAAAAGTTTTGTTTGTACTCAAAGTTTTTGTTTTTCTTTTAAAAAAAGAGATTAAACTAGAATTAGTAGTATGTTTTTTTCTTAAAAGATTTTATTTTTAGAAAGTTCATTAAAAAAATAGTTTCAATGTTCTGGGAAAGAATGTTTTGAAATTTCAGGTGTAATGGATAAGTATGAGTTTAGAAAAAACGAATGTAAACCGTTCTGATGCTGAATTGTTGGGTATCTTGTTTTCTTACGTTCCTAAAATAGCTGAAGCAAAGCAGTTAGATTCTTTACTTGTACTTATAGCAGATCTTGGCCGTGAATTAGTCCTTGCAGAACGTTGTTCATTGTGGCTTGTTTCTTCTGATAAAAAAGAATTGTGGACTAAAGTAGCTCATGGGAGCGATGAAATAAGAATACCGATTACAGCTGGTTTTGTGGGTTATTCTTATGCAAATAACGACCCTCTTTTAATTGAAGACGCTTATAATGATTCTCGCTTTGATTCTAGTGTAGATAAAAATAGCGGTTATAGAACAAAAGCTGTTTTGACTGTTCCATTTAAGAATTCTGTTGGCGAAGTGATGGGGGTTTTTCAAGCCATAAATAAAGTGGGTGGTGGTCAGTTTTCAAAAGATGATTTAAAATTTCTTCAGTTGACAGCAGTGTATTCAGCAAAGTCTTTGGAATCTGCCATACTTTTCCAAGAATTAGAAAGAACTCAGGAAGAAATTACTTTGATTCTTGGTGCCGCAGCAGAATGCCGTAGTGTTGAAACTGGAAACCATGTAAAACGTGTCGCAGAAATGTGTTATACGCTTTCAAAATATGCCGGGCTTTCTGAAGTTATGGCGCAAAAAATTCGATTAGCTTCTTCAATGCATGATTTAGGGAAGATTGGTATTCCTGATGAAATTTTGAATAAAAATGGCAAATTCTTGCCAGAAGAATATGCCGTTATGAAAAATCATTCCCGGTTAGGGTATGAAATGCTTAGCCATTCAAAGTGCGAACTGTTGCGTTTAGCGGCAGAAATAGCCATTTCTCACCATGAACGGATAGATGGAAAAGGTTACCCATTAGGGCTTTCTGGTGATGAAATTCCACTTGCTGGCAGAATTTGTGCTGTGGCAGATGTTTTTGACGCTTTGATTAATGTGCGTTGCTATAAGCGCCCGTGGAGTAGAGATCAAGTAGTAGCTCTTTATCAAGAAGAACGAGGGCGTCAATTTGAAACTCGTTTAGTTGATATTTTGCTAGAACATCTAGATGAGTTCTATGCGATAAATGATTCAATGCCTGATTAAAAATTTAGGCTGTTTTGTTTAAAACGCTACAAGCGAGAGTTGCGGCAACTGCACTTGTGCGAGTTGACATAGCTGCGTGCGGAGAATTTATTTAAATATTGTTTTATTTCTTTTGAAAAACGTTCATTCTTTAGTGAGCGTTTAATACTTTTTCTATATTTTGCTTGTATTATCTTGGAGTCCTTATGGCTAAGTATTTTCCTGTGATTGGTCTTGAAATTCATTGTCAGCTTGCTACTCGCACTAAAATGTTTTGTGGTTGCGAAATAGAAGTGAATACAACAGCGAATAAACACGTTTGTCCAGTTTGTCTTGGTATGCCAGGTGCAATGCCTGTTCCTAACCGTAAAGCAGTGGAATATGCTATTCGTTTAGGACTTGCTCTTAATTGTGAAATTGATTTGAACGCGATGTGGACGCGCAAAAATTATTTTTACCCTGATTTGCCAAAGGGGTATCAAATTACCCAGACAGGCGGCCTTCCTGTTTATGATCACCCAATTTGTAAAAATGGTTGGATTGAAGTGACTCTTGAAGACGGAACGGTCAAGAGAATTGGAATTACTCGCATTCACATGGAAGAAGATGCCGGAAAACTGGTGCACGATATGAGTCCAGTTTCTAGCCATTTTGATGCTAATCGTTGCGGAACGCCGCTTTGTGAAATTGTTACAGAACCAGATATTCGCAGTCCAGAAGAAGCCGTTCTTGCTCTCCAAAAAATTAAACAGATTCTTGAATATACCCAAGTTTCAAATGCTAATATGGAAAACGGAAATATGCGTTGTGATGGAAATATTTCGTTGCGCGCTTCTGAAGATGCTCCATTTGGAACACGTTGTGAAATCAAGAACTTGAATAGTTTCACCAATTTAGAAAAAGCATTGTATGCAGAAATTATGCTTCAGACTGTGACTTTGGATGCTGGTCGAGAAGTAGAACAATGCACCAAGCGTTTTGATCCAAATGCAAATAAGACGATAGTTATTCGTTCTAAAGAAGATGCTCACGATTACAAGTATTTCCCAGAGCCTGATATGGTTCGCTTGGTCACTTCTCCAGAATTTGTAGAAAATATTAGAAAGACTTTGCCCGAACTTCCAGATGCTCGCCGTGAACGTTTTGTAAATGAATACGGCGTGACAGCTTATGATGCTCAAGTTTTAACTATTGAACGAGAAGTGAGCGAATGGTTTGATGCAGCTGCTAAAAATTGTAAAACGCCAAAGATTCTAGCGAACTGGGTTATTTCAGAATTGTTGCGAGAAGTAAAAGAATTAGAAGGTGGGCTTGCTGCTGTAAAAATCACTCCAGAACAATTATCTACTCTTGTAAATTTGATAGCAGACAATACCATTAGTGGAAAAATTGCTAAGCAAGTTTTTGCAGAAATGTTTGAAACAGGGGATGATCCTGAAAAGATTATCAAGGAAAAAGGCCTTGTTCAGGTTACAGATGTTTCTGCAATTGAACCGATTGTTCGGGAAGTTGTTGCTGCTAATGAAAAGCAGTTTGCTGAATTTAAGAGTGGTAATAATCCTAAAATGAAAGGGTTCTTTGTGGGCCAGGTTATGAAAAAATCTGGAGGTAAGGCTAACCCAGGTTTAGTAAACCAAATTCTTGATAAATTGGCTGCGGAGTAAACTGTTTTGCGAAAATTCCTTTTTTTAGGTGTTTTTTTAGTGAGTTTTTTTGCTTTACCTTGTAAAGGATTTTCCGCAGATGTTTATGATTCTCTTTATATTAGTACCTTGAATATGACGGATGCTGAAATAGCTGATGTTTATGGAAACGTAGATTCAGTAAAAATTACACCGCCGACATTAGAGGAACAAAATGAAGAGAACCCTGGTTATGTGAAACGGGAATATGACCATAGAGAACAAGTGATTGTTGGTAGTGTTGTTATGTTGTGCGTTGCTCTTGCTATGGTACTAATGAATAACTATAATCCGACAAGGTAACTTTAAAAGAGAATTTATAAGGATACGGCAATGAAAAAGATACAATGGATGTTTGCTATTCTTTCTTTAACGGGGTTTCTTTTTGCTAGCGATCCTCGTATAGAACAAGGGAAAATTTTTGCTAAGGCCGGTGAATATGACAAAGCAATTGCTGAGTTTCGCGCCGTTCTTGCCGATAGCCCTAATAATGCTTTGGCAGCAGAAGCTTATTTTGCAGCCGCTGAAGTTTATGTAAAGAAAACAGATTATGGCCGCGCAATGGCAAATTATCGTTTGGCTTATCAAAAGCAACCTTCAATGAGTGCTGCTTATGAAGGTGTTGCAGGGATTTATGAATTGCTTGGAGATAAAGCGGCTGCCGAAGCGGAACGAGCCAAAGATCCGAAAAATAAAGTTATAGAAGCCCCAGCAATAGAAACACCGGCAGAAGAACCGGTTGTAGAAGCGCCAAAGATTGAAGAACCTAAAGAAGAAAAAGTGGTTGTTGCTAAAGCAGTAACTGAAGAAAAAGTAAAAGAAGCAAAAATAGAATCCAAACCCACAGTAAAGGAAACGGCTAAAGTAGAAGAACAACAGGTAAAAGAAACAGGATTTACTTACGATGGCCCGTCTTTTACTAAAGGTCGCCAATTATTTGAAAGTAAAAAATATGCTGAAGCAGCTGCTTTATGGAGAGAAGTTTTACGCCAACAACCAGGAAACCCTGGGGCTTACTATTTTGCTGGCGCTGGTCGCTATGAATTAGGAGAACTCGACAAGGCTGAATTTAATCTTAAAAGAGCTTTTGATTATCCGGAATTAGGTTATAATGCCCATTATTACTTGAGTTTGATTTATAAAAAACAAGGGAATAAATCAGCGGAAATTGAACAATTGAAAGAATATATTCGTTTGACTCCAAATGCTTCTGCTAAAGAAAAAGCAAAGATTCGTTTAGATGAATTAGAAGGAAAATCTATCGCTAAACCAGAAGTGAAAGTAGAAGAAAAAAAGGCAGAAGAAAAACAAACAGTTAAAGAACCAGAAAAAGTCGCAGAACCTGTTGTAGAAGCAGTAAAAGCAGAAACCCCAAAAGAAGAAAAAGTCCTTACAGAAAGTGTTGAAAAAGTAGAAGTTGTAAAAGAACAAAAGGCAAAAGAAGAAGTTGCTGAATTACCTTTAAGCATAGAATCTGCAAATGCTTTGTTTAAACAAAAGAAACTTTCTGAAGCCCTTTCTTTTTACAAAGAACTTTTAGAAAAAGGCTTGCAAGATGAAGACCGAGCATTTGTCCTTTTGCAAATGGGGAACATTTATCGTGAACGTAGAGATTTCCGTTTAGCCGTTTCTAAATATCGCGAAATAGTTGAAAGTTTTTCTGAATCATTTTGGGCTGCAGAAGCAGAACGTGCCTGGAAAGATGCTGTTTGGTTAGAAACGCATATCTCAGAAATCCCAAGAAAGTAAAAATAGGAGTAAGTATGTTTACCGATCCAAGAATTACAAAGCTTGCAGAAATGTTAATTCAAAATGCCGTTCAATTAAAAGAAGGCGATAACATTTTAATTGAAACAATAGACACACCAAGTGCTCTTGCTGTTGAATTGATAAAAGCAGTTTATGCGGCTAAAGGGAATCCTTTCTTGAAACACACTGATTCTAGAGTTCAAAGAGAACGCTTGCTTGGAGTCAGTGAGAAGGCTCTGCAAGAAGAAGCTGATTTGGATTTGATACAAATGAAACAAATGCAGGCATATATTGCGATTCGCGGTTCAGAAAACTCTTTAGAAATGAGCGATGTCCCTGCAGAAAAGATGGCCGTGTATAGAAAAATCCGCAAAGAAGTTTTGAATTGGCGTGTGAATAAAACCCGTTGGTGTATTTTACGCTGGCCAAATCCGTCTATGGCTCAAAGCGCCGGAATGAGTACAGAAGCGTTTGAAAATTTCTATTTCAAAGCTTGCCTTGCTGATTATCCAGCCATGTCAAAAGCTGCTGATGCTTTAGTGCAATTAATGAACCGAACTGATAAAGTGCGTTTAATTGCAAAAGATACAGACATTTCATTTAGTATTCGTGATATCCCTGCTGTACCTTGCTGCGGCAACATGAATATTCCAGATGGCGAAGTTTATACAGCACCTGTTCGTGATAGTATTAATGGCGTTATCCATTACAATGCTCCAACAGTTTACGAAGGCAAGCGTTTTGAAAATGTTCGCCTTGTTTTTGAAAACGGAAAAATTGTAGAAGCCACATCTTCTGATACAGAAGGCTTGAACAAAATTTTAAATACCGATGAAGGCGCTCGTTATGTAGGCGAATTTGCTATTGGTTTTAATCCGTTTATTACAAAGCCAATGTGTGATATTCTTTTCGATGAAAAAATTGCAGGCAGTATCCATTTTACCCCAGGCCAATGTTATGAAGAAGCTCCTAACGGGAATCAATCAGCTATTCATTGGGACATGGTTTTAATGATGGCAAAAGAACAGGGTGGTGGCGAAATCTGGTTTGATGATGTCTTGATTCGTAAAGACGGTATTTTTGTCGTTGAAGAATTGCTCCCATTGAATCCAGAAAATTTAGGCAGCCTTTAATATTTTAAAAAGTTTAAAATTTAAGGCGGTTGTAAAAGCCTACGGAATGAAATGTCCTGGACATTGGTTCGAAGTATTCTCCGGTGTAAGCCGCTATTTTGAAGTAAGAATCTAAACGAATGCCAAGAGCGACATTTTTGGTAAAAAGGTATTCTGCAAAAAGTTCGTTTGTACCAATAATATCATAGCCATGAGCGCCATAATGCGGCTCTGAATTAGGCATGGTTTTCATTAGATTTATATTAAAGCGGTCGTTTACATTTATTTTTTCAAAGAACTTAAAATGTATAGAAGTAAAATACCTAGCTCCATAGTTGTATTGGTATTCTCTTGTTATTTCATAATCCGGAATAATTTCTTCTAACAATTCATCATAATTGAAATCCGCAGAACCTAAAAATATAAAACCAGGTTCTGCTTTATAACGCATTTGGATATTTTGTGTTAGAGGAATATTTAAATCAAGTCCAATTCCTAAAGAGAGATTGCCCATTTTGGCTAAATCACCATAATAAGAATCAAAATTGAGATACATGCCAATATCAAACCAAGAATCCTTGTAATTACTTTGACTATAATTTAAAAGTTTGGCCGATGTATTCATTGCAAAAAGTTGATTTTCTTGCCCATATTCATAGCGGGCATATACAGTAAAGTAATCAACAGGTTTTTTGATTTTTCTGTCAGGGTATCCATAAGTCAACATAAAAGTGGCAGAAGCATTGATTTCTTCCCAATCGTCATCGAGTCTTTCTGCGGGCATTTTATCATAACGATAATCGCTTCCAAAACGATAACCACCACCAAGTGCAAGAGAATATACAATAGGAAAATAACCAGGGTTGTTTGAACGAGGGCCAGCCACTTTCCAATGGAGAAAACTCAAAGGGTGTAATACAAAAGATTGGCCTTGTTCAAACCATGTTGGGTCTGGTTTTGTGAGTAAACGTTGAGAAAGGCGAAAGAGCATTTCACCATAAAGAGAACCACCGACACTTGTAACGACGAAATCATTAAAAGAAGGGTATTCTTGTTCGGCAAAATATTCCCAAGTCCACGAACCAAATGCACTGAATAAAAGGCTTGGGTAAAAGTCAAAACCAGAAGACCGAGCTGCTACATGGTAAAACGAGCCTTGGTAAGGGTGGCCAAAAAAGTTTATGGCCCAATGGTTGTCATCCCAAGTCCAGCCTTCATTTAAGTTTCTTTCCCAGACATCAAGAGAAATTTTGGCATAATCTTTTTCTAAAATAAAGTAATCCCAGCCCCAGACTAACACATTTTGACCAATAATTTCTAAAAAAGGAACGAGTCCTGGGAGTTTGGGACGAAGCTCTCTAGAAGGAATAGTCTGAATTTCTGTAGGAATGGAATTCAGTTTTGGTTCTTTTAACTCAATTTTTTTTAATGTCTCCAAAGAGTCGGCTTTTGCAAAAGCAGATGATGCTCCTAAAAACAAAAGAAACCAAAACATCTTTTTCATACCTCAAATATGCCTTTTTTTTATAAAGAGCCACAGATGTTTTTTTGTGTTTCGGATAAGTTGAAAAATAATAGGGATATTTGGTAATTTTAAGATTTTATCTATTTTTAAAGGCATCTTGTTTTTGTGGGATAAAATTTTTAGGATATAGGCTATGGCTAAAATTTTTAAATCGATTGATGAATTGATTGGGAATACTCCTCTTTTAGAACTTTTGCGTTTAAAACAAAAAAAAGCTTTAAAAGCGAATGTTTTTGCAAAACTTGAAATGAATAATCCGGCTGGCTCTGTAAAAGATAGAGTGGCTAAAGCCATGCTTGATGAAGCAGAACGTTCAGGTAAAATCAAACCAGGTGCTGTAATTATTGAACCTACATCCGGTAATACGGGAATAGGGCTTTGTGCGCTTTGTGCTGCAAGAGGTTATAAGGCAATAATTGTGATGCCAGAAACTATGAGTATAGAACGCAGAATGCTTATGAGTCTTTATGGGGCCGAAGTGGTTTTGACTGAAGGTGCTAAAGGTATGGCTGGCGCCATAGAAAAAGCGAAAAGTCTTGCTGCAGAAATTCCGAATAGTTTTGTTCCTGGACAGTTTGTAAACCCTGCTAATCCGGCGGCGCATTTGGCAACGACGGGGCCAGAAATTTTTGATGCTTTAGATGGTAATGTTGATATTTTGGTGGCTTGTGTTGGTACTGGTGGAACATTGAGTGGAACCGGAGCTTATTTGAAAATGCAAAATCCGGATATCCGGGTAGTTGCTGTTGAGCCTGCTTCTTCGGCGGTGCTTTCTGGAGGCGAGCCTGGCCCACACAAGATTCAAGGTATCGGGGCTGGTTTTATCCCAGATGTTTTGGATGTGGATATTTTTGACCAGATTGTAGCGGTGGATGATGAAGATGCTTTTGCAATGCTTCAGGAATTTGCAAAAACAGAAGGTGTTCTCGCTGGGATTTCGTCGGGTGCCGCTCTTGCTGCTGCTCTTGCGTTAGCAAAAGAAGATGAAAATGAAGGCAAAAATATTGTCGTTCTTTTACCAGATACTGGCGAACGTTATCTTTCGTCTTTAGCTAGCCAAAATGCTTAGCATGGTGAGCCTAATTTTTATTGCCTGCCCTTGACATTCAGTATAACTCTTTCTATCATTGGGTTACATTTCGGACGATTAGCTCAGCTGGTTAGAGTACTACCTTGACATGGTAGGGGTCATTGGTTCGAGTCCAATATCGTCCATTTAAAAGTCTCGGTACCCGCCGAGGCTTTTTTGCGTTAGGGACCGTAGTGGCTTTGCCATTCGGACGCGGGAGTTTTATTTTTTTTGTTTCTTTTTCGCGGCTGAACGGACACGCGGCAATGTGATGTTTTTTTTTGTTTTTGCCGCGTGATAACGCAAGGGCCCGGCCCAGCAGCTTTAATTTTTTGCATTTTTGCTGGGAAACGCCCTGAAAACAGCGATAATTGGTTAATAATTTCGGATTAGCGCTCTTGTTTTGAAAATAAAAACCAAAATTCTCGAAATACAAATTATCTTTACTTTATTGATTTAACCAAAAGGAAAATTATGGATTCCAGAGAAAAATTTAGCTCCCGTTTGGGATTTTTGTTGATTTCAGCGGGTTGCGCAATCGGACTTGGTAACGTTTGGCGCTTTCCTTATATTACAGGTGAATATGGTGGCGGTATTTTCGTTTTAATTTACCTGTTCTTCTTGCTTGTTTTCGGGCTTCCGATTTTGATTGCTGAATTTTCAGTTGGGCGTGCTTCTCGCCGCGGTTTAGCGAAAAGTTTTGAAGTTCTTGAAAAACCAGGGACAAAATGGCATTTGGCTAAATATATGATGATTGCTGGTAACTATTTGTTGATGATGTTCTATACAACAGTTACTGGTTGGATGATTTATTACTTCTATCGTCTTGTGACAATGGGCGATTTGCTGAATTATGACGGCGGCAGCGGAAAGGCCTTTGGCGATATGCTCGCAAACCCTTCTTTGATGATTTTCTGGATGGTCGTTGCTGTGATTCTTGGTCTTGGAACTGTTTCTCTCGGCTTGCAGAAAGGCGTTGAAAAAATCACGAAGAAAATGATGATTTGCCTTTTGGTTTTGCTTGTATTTTTGGTGATTCGTGCGGTAACTCTTCCTGGTGCTATGGAAGGTATTAAGTTTTATTTGATTCCTGATTTTTCTCGTTTAGGGGAAAATAATTTAGCAGAAATTCTGTTTGCTGCTATTGGCCAATCTTTCTTTACTTTGAGTATCGGTATTGGTTCTATGAGTATTTTTGGTAGTTATATTGATAAAACCCATTCTTTGACTAAAGAAGCTGCCAATATTTGCTTGTTGGATACTTTTGTGGCTTTGATGGCTGGTATGATTATTATCCCTGCTTGCTTTGCCTTTAATCTTGAACCAGGTCAGGGTCCGGGGCTTATTTTTGTCACATTACCTAAGGTTTTTGAAGCAATGCCTGCAGGACGGATTTTTGGAAGTCTCTTTTTCCTCTTCCTTTCTTTTGCGGCTCTTTCTACTTTGATTGCTGTGTTTGAAAATATCGTCGCTTTCTGGATGGATTTGAAAGATTGTTCTCGTGCAAAGGCAGTGAAGTATAATATTATCGCTATTATTATTCTTTCTTTGCCATGTGCATTGGGCTTTAATGTGCTTTCAGGATTTGAACCTTTTGGTGCAGGTTCTGGCGTGCTAGATTTAGAAGACTTCTTAGTTTCTAATACTCTTTTGCCAATTGGTTCTTTAATCTTTATTTTGTTCTGTAACCATCGCTATGGTTGGGGACAAGAAAATTTCTATAACGAAGTGAATACTGGAAAGGGTTGGAAACTCCCTGCTGCTAAAGCATTCCGTTTCTACTTGAAGTGGGTTTTGCCTACTATCGTTATTGTAATTCTTGCAATTGGTTACTTGCAGAAATTTGCACCAGACCTTGTGAAAGGAATTACTGGCTAATTTCTAACGGCCGCCGACTAAGATTTCTTCTACTTTCAAAGTCGGTTGGCCTACCGTAACAGGAACCGCTCCGGAAGAGGCTCCACACATTCCTGCAGCAAGTTCAAGGTCATTACCTACCATGCTGATTTTTGGAAGAATCTCGTGCCCTTTTCCAATGAGCGTGGCTCCTCGGACTGGCTCTGCTAGTTTTCCGTTGCGGATAGCATAGCCTTCTTCTACTGCAAAGTTGAATTCTCCTGTGGCTGGATTTACTGAACCTCCAGCCATTTTTATTGCGTAAAGTCCGTTATCAACGCTTGCAAGCATTTCTTCTGTAGAAGAGTCACCTTGTGCGATAAAAGTGTTTCGCATGCGACTAACAGGAGCGTATTGGTAAGATTCGCGCCTAGCACTTCCAGTTCTTTTTACTCCAACTTGTTCAGCTCCTATTCTATCACTTAGATAAGATTTTAAAATGCCGTTTTCAATTAAAACGGTGCGTTCGGTTGGAGTTCCTTCATCATCTATTTCAAGACTTCCCCAAACACCTTGAAGTGTTCCATCGTCAATGGCTGTTAAGCATGGGTGAGCAATTTGTTCGCCTAATTTTCCACAGAATGGACTTGCATTTTTTCGAATGGATTCTGTTTCAAGAGGGTGACCACAAGCTTCATGGAAAATAACTCCTCCAAAAGCGTTTCCCATAATAACGGGCATTTTCCCACCGTTAATGTAGCCTGCATCTAAAACGCGAAGAGCCCTTTCTGCTGATTCTTTTGCAAGTTCTTCAAAAGAAATAGTTTCTAAAAATTCATACCCACCAAGAGCTCCAGGAGCTTCGTGAGCCGTTTGGCGTTCGTTGCCTTTTTCAGCAGTCACAAAAATATTAGCGCGGCACCTTGCTCTTTTGGTTTCAATATTTAAACCTTCGCTATTTACTATAGAAATGTCAGAACAAGAATCTATGATAGATGTGCTTACTTGAACAATGTTTGGAGAAATACTTCGTGCAGTAGCATCGGCAATTTTTAAATAATTGATTTTAGTGGCTTGTCCTAAAATTCGCGGGTCTTTAAAATGGTTCAGAGAAAAATCGCAGATATTTTTTTGGGGTAAAAAAGCAAGAGGTTCAACAATTTTCCCAGGAACTCTTCCAAAGGTTAAAGCTTTTACCATTTGGTGAAGAGAATTTGCAGAATTATCGCTTGTAAAAGCGTAAAGAACTTCGGTGCCAAAAAGTAAGCGTAATCCTATGCCGTAATTTGTTCCGGCAGTTGCACTTTCAATAGCTTTGTCTTTTAACGTTAAAGAGGAATGTCTAGATTCTTCTTCAAAAATTTCTACAAATGTGGCTCCGGCATCTAAGCCAGCATTGATGATTTCTTCTGCAAGATTCTTTTCCATAAAATTTCTCTAATGACGAACAGGAATGTTTGCATTTTGCATAGCTTCTTTAATTCCTTGGACTGTGTATTCTCCGAAATGAACCATAGAAGCAACCAAAGCTGCATCGGCATCGGTTTTGGCAAATAAATCAGAAATATGTTCAGGAACTCCGGCACCACCACTAGCAATCACAGGAACAGGAACAGCTTTGGCGATTTGTTGAGTAATGTTTAATTCATAGCCTTCTTTTGTACCATCGGCATCAATAGAATTAACGCAAATTTCTCCAATACCAAGAGCCACGGCTTTTTTAGCCCATTCAACGGCATCGAGCCCCATTGGCTTTCTGCCTCCTTGTATGTAAACTTCATAACCACTTGGAATCTGTTCTGTTTTTTCAACGGCTTTTACATCCATTCCAAGAACCATACATTGGTTGCCAAAAGCTTTAGCCCCTTCTTCAATAATTTCTGGGTGTAAAACGGCAAGGCTATTTATGCTTACTTTTTCTGCCCCGGCTAAAAGAACGGCCCGCATATCTTCTAAGTTGCGAATGCCACCACCAACAGCAAAAGGAATAAAAACGTTTTTTGCAATTTCACGAACCATTTCAATATCGCAAGGTCTATTTTCGGCACTAGCGGTAATATCGTAAAATACAAGTTCATCAACGCCTTCAGCGCTGTAACGAGCCCCCATTTCAACAGGGTCGCCTATATCAATGTTGCCTTTAAACTTTACACCTTTAGTGACTTTTTTGTCGCGGACATCTAAACAGATAATTAAACGTTTTGTAAGCATAGTCTAAAAATAAAAATGAATGCCTGAAACGGCCTTGAAACTTCTTCTCAAATATAAAAAGATTCAAAAGATTAAAATTTATTTTAAAATGAATATTAAAATAAAAAAAGCCTCGCAAAGCGAAGCTTTAAAGGAGAGAGAGGGATTCGAACCCTCGGACCCCTTGCGGAGTCTACGGATTTCGAGTCCGTCCCAATCGACCAACTCTGGCATCTCTCCAACAAGTGGGAATTTAGTAAATGTTTTTTTTATTGACAAGACTTTGGTAAAAGAACAAAGCATATTCATTTATTTGCGAAAGAAAGTTTCTATATTGCACCACTCATAGATTTGAACGAGCGACTCTTGAGAAATGTGCAGGTGTTAGTCGCAGTTCTCAGAGGAGTTATGTATGGAAGAAATGAATTTTTCAGACTTGGGTTTATCTCCGCAAGTTTTAGAAGCTGTTCAAAAAGCAGGTTATGAAGTCCCTTCACCAATTCAGCAAAAAGCAATACCTGTTTTATTAAAAGGCAAAAATCTTTTAGGAACAGCACAAACCGGAACAGGAAAAACCGCTGCATTTTCTTTGCCATTACTTTCAAAGCTTGACTTTTCTCATTCAACTCCGGCAATGCTTGTTTTAACGCCAACGAGAGAACTTTCTATTCAAGTAGCAGAAGCCATACAATCATTTGCTGTTGCAATCCCAAAAGTTAGAACGCTCGCCGTTTATGGTGGGCAAGATATTGGCGTACAATTAAAGGCTTTAAAGCGAAATATCTCTGTAGTGATTGCTACTCCAGGTCGCCTTTTAGATCATATCCGCCGAGGTTCTGTTTCTTTAGCTCGTGTTCAAGCCGTTGTGTTAGATGAAGCTGACGAAATGCTTGATATGGGATTTATGGAAGATGTAGAATCTATTTTAAAAGAAATTCCAAAAACAGCACAACGCGCTTTGTTTAGTGCGACAATGCCAGAAGCGGTTCGACAAATTGTAGAACGTTATCTTGGAGAGTATGAAGAAGTTCGGATAGAAGGTAAAACAGCAACCGTTGAAAATATTAACCAACGCTATATAATGGTGCGCCCGCAACACAAGTTAGAAGCGTTGACTCGGGTGTTAGAAAGTGAGACTGCCGATGGAATTTTAATTTTTGTTAGAACAAAACAAGAAACAGCAGAAGTGGCAGAAAAATTAGAAGCAAGAGGATTTAATGCCGCACCACTTTCAGGAGATTTAGCGCAGACTCTAAGAGAACGTACCATAAATCGTTTAAAACTTGGAAAGCTTGATATTGTCGTAGCCACAGATGTGGCAGCAAGAGGAATAGATGTAGATAGAATTTCGCTTGTTGTTAATTATGATGTTCCTTATGATACAGAATCTTATGTGCATCGAATTGGTAGAACAGGAAGAGCGGGCAGAACAGGCAATGCGATTCTTTTTGTAACGCCAAGAGAAAGGCGTTTGTTAAAAATGATAGAAAAAGCAACAAGGCAACCAATTGCTTCCATGGATATGCCAACGGGCTTGCAGATAAGTGAAAAAAGAGTAGAATCGTTTAAGAAAAAAGTTTTAGAAAATCTTTCAAAAGGTTCTGGAGAAAAGTTTAAAGAACTTGTTCAGGATTTAGCAGAAGAAACAGGAGTTCCTTTAATTGAATTAGCGGCGACTCTGACTTCTCTTGCTCAAGAATCTCAGCCCCTTTTCCCAGAAATGCAAGAATTGCCACCAGCAGAAGAACGAGGCAAACAATTTAAAGCCGAAAAAACGTTTGGCCTTGGTGCCGAAGAAAATAAACGCCTTAGAAAAGAACGTAAAGAAGGTTTAGATGGAATTGAAGAAGGTTTTTTACGCTATTATTTAGGGGTTGGTCGCAAACACCATGTTTCACCAAGAGATATAGTCGGGGCAATTGCTGGAGAATCGGGAATTTCTTCTGCCGAAATCGGGCGTATTAAACTCTTTGATAAATTCAGTACAGTAGAATTACCAGAAACGGTTCCAGAAGCTTTATTGCAGATTCTAGAACAAATGTCCATTCGTGGAAACCCTTCAAAATTCCGCCTGATGACAGAAGAGGCTCCAAAAGGCATTAAGGATTTTGTTGTCAGAAGGTCTTTTAGTCAAGATTCTTTAGTTTCTAGAAGAGGAAAATCAAAAGCTCGTCGTGAAGAAAAGCCTTTTTCTCGTAAAAAAGAAAAGCCTTTTCGTGAAAGCCATGGAGACACTCCTTTTCGTAAAACGCGACGTTTTGGAAGGCGTTGATTGTCTTTTTTAGAAAAATCTTTGATGCAACTTGTCAAGGATATCTTTAAAAAGTAAACAATGTTTTACATTTAAAATGGTAGAAAAATACATTTTTTTGTAAAAAACAAATTTTTCTATATATTGGGGTGTCCAAGATTAAAAAAACAATATATATTGTAGTTATACATTTTAAGGATGGTGTTATGGAAAAACAAGAAACTCTTATTGGTGAAGGAATCCGCTTTGAAAGGATTCGCCGCATTACTGGTTATTTGGTAGGCACATTAGATCGTTTTAACGATGGTAAAAAGGCTGAAGTTCGTGACCGCGTGAAACACCAACATTCTGAATGTTGTAGCGTTGCTAACGAAAAAGCGGCTTAATTACTAAAGAATTAGTAACATAAAAAGGAAATCTGGCTGAAGGCCGGGTTTCTTTTTTTATTAGCTGTCATTATTTTTTATTTTTGTCCTTATGAATCTATGCGGAAAAAAGATATTGTTAGGTGTGACAGGTGGAATAGCTGCCTATAAAACTTGCACATTATTGAGGTTGTTACAGAAGGAAGGAGCTGAAGTCCGTGTCTCGATGACTTCTGCTGCCACAAAATTTGTAGCCCCATTGACCTTTGCTTCGCTTTCTAAATGTCCTGTTTACTTGGAAAATGGAACTTTAGAAGCAAGACCGTTTCAACATATTGATTTTCCGCGTTGGGCTGACCTTTATTTAATTGCACCTTGTTCCGCAAATACAATTGGTAAAATTGCAAATGGAATTGCTGATGACCCTGTTTCGCTTTGTTTTATGTCTTGTGCAGGCGAAAAATGGATTGCTCCGGCAATGAATGTTACTATGTATTCTTCTTTTGCTGTTCAACAAAATTTAGAACGCTTGAAAGCAAATGGTGTACATGTTTTAGAATCGCCTAAAGGAGAGTTAGCTTGTGGCGAAACTGGTGAAGGCCGTATGGCAGAACCAGAAGAAATTCTTAATGCCTTAAAAAATGCAAAAGAAACAAAGAATGCTTGTAAAAATGGAAAACGCGTTTTAATTACAGCCGGCAGAACAGAAGAATTAATTGATCCGGTCCGCTATATTTCTAATCGTTCTAGCGGTAAAACAGCAACGGCTATTGCAAGCGTTTTTTATGAAGCTGGCTTTGATGTCACTATGGTTTGTGGTCCGATGGATGTTGCTGCTCCTAGTTTTTCAAAAGTGGTTAATGTAAGAAGTGCTGTTGAAATGCATGAAGCCGTTTTAAGCCAAGCAAAAGACTATGATGTTTTGGTTCATTGTGCAGCTGTCGCTGATTATCGCCCGGCAGAAGTAGCAAATGAAAAAATAAAAGACAGCAGAAGTCAACTTCATTTGGATTTAATCCCAAACCCCAATATTTTAAGGGGTTCGGTTGCACAAAAAAGAAAAGGACAAGTTGTTGTTGGTTTTGCTTTAGAAACAGAAAAACCAGAATTACATGCTAAAGAAAAATTAGAGAAAAGTGGGGCAGACCTTTTGGTTTTAAATATGCCAGTGGCAAAAGAAAGTGGCTTTGGTAAAGATAATGTGGCTTTTTCATTAGTAGAAAAAGGTGGGGCTGTCCCTGAATTGCAAATGGCTTCAAAACGAGATTTAGCTCTTGGTATTTTGCGTTTTACTCTTTTAGAATTGGAAAAAACTAAATGAATGTAGAAGAACTTAGGGATTATCTTGAAACGCAAATAGAATTGGGAACGGCAGAAATATTTTTTGACGAGCCTTGGAGTTTACCTAAAAAGAAAACCATTCCAAATGTTTCTATTGCACGAACTATCGAAGAAAAGCCTGTCGTTCAAGAACGTGTTTTACAGGTTCCTTCTTCTGTAAGAAGAGTTCCCGAAAAGCCATCAATTCAAAAGCCAAATTCTACACAAGAACCTCTTTCGTTTTCTGCATTACAGACAAAACCATTGAATGTGCAAAATGATTTTGCTAGTGTAAATTCTTTAGAAGAACTTTATGTGCGTATAGAGCACCACCCCATGTATCAAGGCAAAAAGATTTTTAGAGGGTGTGGCAAATTTTCTCCTAAAGTATTTATCCTTTTAGATTTTCCGTTGCCAGAAGATTTTTCAGGGACTTGGCAAAATACTCCCGTTGGGCAAATGCTTGAACGTATGTTTAAAGCATTGTCTATTCCTTCAGAAGAATGTTATTTCAACTATATGTATAAATCATTAACGGATAGAGTTCCTTCTCCTTTGTTAGATACAACTTTGCGAAATATTTTAGAAAAAGAACTCTTTTTTATAAAACCTGAAATTTTAGTGGTCTTTGGTGAATTAGCAATGCGACAAGTTTTTGGTCGTGATAAATCTTTACGACAATTAGCAGGCCTTCCGTTAGAATTTTCCTCAACTCGAACGGTTGTTTTGCATAGCGCTAAAGAAATGCTTTCTAATGTGGCTCTAAAAAAAGAAACTTGGAATATTTTTATTCCTAAATGCGGTTTTTTTGAAAATAAAAATTAAAGAAGAGTCCCATAGTGATAAATGAAAAGTAAATTTAGAGTTTAGGAGTTTATTTTGGAAAATATGGAAAATAATGAAACGCAGCAATATGCCGGACGGGCTATGCCACAAGCCCCGGATGCCGAAGTTTATTTGCTAGGCGGTTTAATTCAAGATCCGGATACACTTTCTGAAATAATGCCTCTTTTAGAAGAAGATAGTTTCTTTCAAAAACGTCATCAATTTATCTGGGGCGCTTTACGTAAACTTTATGAAGCTAGTTCTCCCATTGATTTTGTAACGCTCACCAATTTTCTTGAACAAGAAGGTAAACTTTCTCAGGTTGGTGGCAAAGAATATATTCTTCAAGTCATGGATTCTGTGCCTTCTGCAGCAAATGCTGAATACCATGCAGAATTAGTGGCTAAAAAAGCAATTTTACGAAAGTTAATAGAATCATCGAATCATACAATTAAAGCAGCGCTTGACCCCGCAGCCGATCATTCAGATGTTTTACAGAAAACGCAGGCGGAAATTTTTGCTTTAGCAGAAAAGGGAACGCGTGATAGTCTTAAACCTCTTAAGAATGTATTGCTTCCGCTTTTAGAAAAAATCCAAACAAGAAAAGAAGGTATTTCAGGAATTAGAACTGGCTTTGATAAACTTGATGAATTGACAAATGGTTTGCAAAAGTCAGATTTGATTATTTTAGCTGGAAGACCTGGTATGGGTAAAACGGCTTTTGCTTTAACTCTTGCTGCGAATGCAGCTGTAAAGTATAATCAAAAAGTAGCGTTCTTCAGTTTAGAAATGAGTGCCGAACAATTGGTACAGAGAGTGCTCTCAATACAGTCAGAAGTCCCTTTGTACAACTTAAGAACTGGAAAATTGAATCAAGAATATATTGGTAAAATAGGGCATGCTTGCGAACGATTAAATGATGCTCCACTTTACATAGATGATAATTCGGATTTAGGCCTTTCTGAATTGATGTCAAAAGCAAGAAAATTAAAATCAACAATTGGTTTAGATTTGTTGATTGTAGATTATCTCCAATTGATGCGCACCGGTAAAGAAGAAAACCGCGCTGTTGCTATAGGTGCTATTTCTCGTGGGCTAAAAATCTTAGCAAAAGATGTTGGAGTTCCAATCATTGCTCTTGCCCAGTTAAGTCGTAAAGCCGAAGAAAAGGGCAGAGATAGACCATTACTTTCTGACTTGCGCGAGTCTGGTTCTATTGAACAAGATGCTGATATGGTTTGGTTTGTCGATAGAAAATCATACCGAGCCAAAAACGATGAAGAACGTAGCGATAATTCTGCCCAACTTTTGGTAGCTAAACATCGTAATGGTTCTACAGATGATATTAACTTGACATTTATTAAAGAATGTACTGCGTTCTACAATCAAGCAGAAGAAGAAACATTTAATATGGCCGATGGCTATATGAATACAGACCCTTATGATGTTGGAGACGGATTTTGATTTTACGGAATTTTATAGCGTGGATAGGTAAATTGATTATCACTGGCATTGAAAATGTCGGCGAAGTGGTAATGATATTTATACGAACTTTACGCTATGTTCCGCATGCTTATAAGCACCCAAATTTAATTGTCAAGCAAATGGTTGAAATAGGTGTGTCTTCTATTCCGCTCTTGTTTGTGACTTCTATTTTTACAGGCATGGTAGCGACCATTCAAGCCGAATTCCAGTTTAGGGATTTAGTTGCAGATAAATTTGTGGGGACTGCTGCATGTAAAATGATTTTAATTGAACTTGGGCCAATTCTTTCTGCACTTGTTCTAGCGGGGCGAGTCGGGAGTGCCCTTGCTGCAGAAATTGGTTCAATGCGTGAAAAAGAAGAACTAGATGCTTACACTGTTTTAGGCCTTGATCCATACCGTTATTTAGCCATGCCAAGGTTTTTGGCTTTTATGACCATGGTTCCTTGTTTAACAATTATTTCTAATTGTCTTGCTTTAATTGGTGGTTGGATTGTTTGTGTTCTTGCTCTTGATATAACAACTTATACATATTACACTGGCATGCAGTATCTTTTCCAGACGATGGATTTATTTGCAGGTGTTATAAAGTCTTTCATTTTTGGAGCCATTATTTTTGTTCTTGGTTTTTATCATGGTCTTAATGCAGGAGCAGGAGCTCGTGGCGTTGGTGTTGCTACAATGAATGTTGTTGTTGCTAGTTGCTTAATGATTTTAATTGCGGATTTCTTTATGGCCGCCCTTCTTTTCCAGTAGGTATCTTATGCCAAATGTTAAAATTAATCCTGATGACGTAATGATTGAACTTCGCGGTCTTAAAAAAAGTTTTGGCCGTCAAGATGTTCTTTTAGATGTAAATCTTGATATTCGTCGTGGTGAAACAATGGTGATTATTGGGCAGTCCGGAGGTGGTAAATCAGTTATTTTAAAACACATGATTGGACTTCTTCAACCAGATCATGGAACGGTTACTGTAGATGGAGTTACCATTAGTTCCCCGGATTTTTTTGATACGCATACTATTCGGCGTAAAATGGGAATGCTTTTTCAAATGGGTGCACTTTTTGATTCTATGGATACAGGCGAAAATATTGCCTTTGCTTTACGCGAACACCACCCAGAACTCAGTGAAAAACAAATTCAGGAAACGGTAACAGAAAAACTTAAAATGATTAACCTTGTTCCCGAGTTTAGAACTAAAATGCCTTCAGAACTTTCTGGCGGTATGCGTAAACGCGTAGCCCTTGCAAGAGCTATAGCACTTAACCCAGAAATTCTCCTTTACGACGAACCAACAACAGGTCTTGACCCGATTACAAGTGATGTTATCAATGATCTGATTCTTGATATGCAAAGTAAACTCGGTGTTACGTCTGTTGTAGTTACACACGATATGGTTAGTGCTTTCAAAGTGGCTGACCGTATTGCCATGCTTTACAAAGGGCGTATTATTGAAGTCGGGACTGTCGAAGAAATTAAGAATACAACGAACCCATTTGTTCACCAATTTATTACAGGGCAACGTAAAATTTCAGTTGAAGAAGAACAAAATTAAGGAGTTTAGTTCTGTCTTTTAACGTTAATTTTAAATGTAAGTAATTAAAAAGGATTAAAAGATTTGAAAAAAAAGCGTAATTTCGTGATTTTTAGCGTTTTAGATGTGAAATAGTGTTAGAAATCGTTGCGAAAAATCGTATATTTTTTTAGATTTCTTCCAATACGAGGTATTGTTATGAAAAAGAAATGGCTTTTAGGAATTTTAACAGCCGGAACACTTATAGGCGCAGGTCTTGTTGCTTGTGGTTCTGGTTCTGTTGAAGCACCTGGTGATTTAGACGAAATGTATGTGGATACATTTGTAGAAAATATCAATGGCGAAGTTGATAAGGCTATTGATGCTTGTGAAAATGATCCAATGTGTGCTTCTTCTTTACCTAGTGTAAATGGTGGCAGTAGTAATGATGAAAAAGAAGATGAAAAAGAAGATGAAAAACCAGAATCTTCTAGCTCTGTAGAAACTCCGCTAGAATCCAGTTCTGCAGAAGCCCCTCTTCCAACTCCACTTTCTAGTAGCGTTGTAGATGTTCCTCCTGGAGCTGTTCCACAGTCTAGTTCTTCTGTAGATATTCCTCCTGGAGCAGTTAGTCCTGTTTTGAGTTCAAGTAGTGTAGCAGTTACACCTACACCAACTCCAAGTTCAAGTAGTGTAGCTGTTAAACCAAGTTCAAGCAGTGTAGCTGTTACCCCTAGTTCAAGTAGTGTAACTGTTAAACCAAGTTCAAGCAGTGTGGCTGTTACCCCTAGTTCAAGTAGTGTAGCTGCTGGTGGCGGTGCAGATCTTCTTGGAGAAACTAATGTTGCTTTTACTAGTGGAGACTGTAAGGTCGTTGCAACATCTGGCTATACAGAAGCATACTTAAATTTTGATCATGGTTGGCAAAGTAGTTCTTGTACCGTTACTGTTACAGTGAATGGCTCCGCGTTAGCGGCTCAAACTCCTGAAAATTGTGGTGGTTGGCAAATGACTCGACCAAAAGTTAATAATGGAGATGAAGTCTGTTTAACTCTTGAGGGAGCTGATGGCAACTCTATGAGTTTGAAAGTTTCTCAATACTAATTAAAATTTCAAAAAAAGAACCTGCCAGCGGTAGCTGACAGGCTCTTTTTTTTTGAAAATATTGACGCCAGTAGATTGCTTCAGTCATCCCACTTCATCGTGATTTACAAATCGCGAGCAAGTGCAAAAAGGCTTGTCATCGAGAGAAACAAAACAAAAAAAATCCCTAGCAAACAATATTTTCAAAAATCAAAGTACACTTTAAATTAAGTAGAAAAAGCGTCGGCCAAGGAAGGGAAGGTTTGGAGGGGAGCGTGCGGCCTTCGCAACACCGAGCCGGGTCCCCTCTAAAGAAGAAATTTTTAGCAAAACCCAAAAACACTAAGTTATGGCGAGAAGTCTTTTTAAAGACAACGCGGCCATCTGTTAGCAACTTGTCATCGCGAACGCAGTGTGGCGATCTTGGTTTTTGTCATAACGAGCGTAGCGAAGTAATCCAAAAACAAGTGTTACTTGTGAGGAGATTGCTTCCACCACGCCACAA
>JAZQSE010000014.1:0-30862 GCA_045629945.1 Fibrobacteraceae bacterium | reverse complement strand
GTCATCCACAACAAAGGAGTATTTCTCAATCCAATTATCAACCGTAATCGCAGGAACCTCGTAACGTTCCACATGACGGATGGGGACTCCGCCCGGATTGTCGCTGCCATCAGGTTTAAGACCATCCACTCGTTCCCAGCGGTCAACCTTCATGCCCATGGAATTCCACTCAGATTCCGACTTAAATTTCAAAGGTGCTACACGAAAGCCTGCATAATTTTGCCGTAAGAACGAACCATAAGCATACGACGTATCATTGTAAACCGAATCTCCATTTCCATTCACACCATTATACAAGGTATCTATCAAGCCATCTTCACCCATTTGCGTCACAAAAGTATCGCGAGCAGTCAACACTGGGAGATTGCCATACAAACCAACTTCGCACAACAATTCCCTACTCGATTTTTCTGATTCATAATAACAAGCGGGATCCACGCTATTCAAGGAATCCGAAGACACATACAAGCCCAAGTTCACGAAAGGTTTCTCATAGAGGAAGTCTTCCATGAGATACGGCCCATACGAAGCAATTTCTCCTGAAGCCTTGGTAAATGAATTAGACTCCGCCCTCCACTTCTTTTGGAAGTGACTCAATACAGGCAACCTATGCGAAAAATTCAAATCACCAAATCCTGCAATAGTAACCATCCCTAGTCCAGAAGCCCCAAGAATCGTCGCATAAGTACCAAAAGCAGCCGCCTTAGCAGCCTTTAAAGCTGGTTGATTCCAAAATAATGAAGCCTCTAAGGCCATGGATGTTACGCCTGCAGCCAGCATAATGATATATGCATTTTCAATATATGAACCCAAGGAGAACAGTTCTTCCGTATTATACAACAACCAATCAAGGCCCTCGTAATCTTGAAAATCGGAAAAAGACGAGTTTAGCATCACGTTCCCATTATACGATTCCTTTCTCACATCGCTCCGCGAATCATTAAATATTGTGGTATTAGTTCCTTTACCCGACCAACTCGGAATCAAAGCCGTTCCATGTTCCTCCAAGGTTATTCCCGCCAGAAAACCATAACTCATGCTCGCTAAAGTATTATAAACCCGTTCCTTATCCGAACCTCCATTCAAAAGATGTGTCAACGCATTACTGATAGGAACAGATATTGATTTCGGAACGACCAGCTGGAAATCGGAACCTTTACTTCTACCTGGATCAGTAAATGTCAAGCCGTCAACACCATACAACATACGAAATGATGGCTGTTCCTCAAAGAACCCCCTTGATTTTAAATTAACCACGTTATCAGCATTCCCAGAATAAGGGTCTATATAGGCGGTCAGCGAGTCTGATTTAGAATAATCAAAACCATTTCCAAGAATTCCTAATATTCCTTTTCCCACCAAGGGTTGTGCAACAGCACTCCACGTCGGCATAAAAAATCCAAGAAGCGCAAGGTCAGCGGATAAAGCATCAAAACCCATCAAATATGCAGCAACGGCAAATCCTTCCATAGCGATCGTTTCCGTTACCCAATTTTTCACAAGTTGCTCATAGTCTACATCTTTTAAGTACAGCAAAAGATTCAGCGCACCCGTTCCCTCGTGCGGAGAATCAAGCGTGATAACTTTATCCACATCGAAATTGTAACCCATTCCTTGCACGTATTCACGACTCGCGACTCCGCCCATGGAGTGGGAAACCAATATGTATCTTGAAGGAATCTTGCGGTAAGAATCTACCTCATCTTTTCTTAATGTGTCAAGTTTGTCCTGCCCCTTTGCGTGAACCTCCTGTATTTCTTCAAAAAGCGAACGACGTGCAGAACATTTATTACTTCCCTTCCATGTTCTCTTACCGATTTCGTTACCGTTATTGGAAGGTGAGTTTGCCGGATTTGTAAAAGGACGCTGGAGATATACAAGCCACTCATAATCCCCTTCAAACACGGTGTCCTGAATCCATGGTTTAAGTTCCGCAATCATCCCTGTAGCCGAAGATGTTGAATCATCCGAAATCAAGCCCTCGGATAGTTTGCCGCCAATTCTCGTATTCGGACCACTAGATCCATGCCAATAATACTCATATGCGTCTTGATATTTATCACTACTAAAGCCCATTTTTTCGTGCTTGATATCCCCGTTTTCACAGTCTAAGCCGCCCCAATGCGAGCCAGCACCATGGATGAGCACCAAATTGTATTCGTTCAGCGATTCCATCGGAATGGCAATAGCAACTATTTTTAACGAAATCAACAAAAAGAGAACTTTCTTCAACATATTATTCCTTCATCCCCTGTAAACAAAGGGTTAATTCCTATTTAATATTTTCTCCAGAATAGTAAACAGCATCTCCGGAACTCGGGTATAGCACAGTTCGATCTCTTGTAGGTAATTCAAAATCAATTTCAAACAAGGGCTTATCACCAATTTTACCATCATCATACATCTTATAAATATGGCGACCGACACCGATATAATTACCGTAAAAACGAAGACTATAATTTGCACTCACATCTAACTGATAGGAACCTTTAGCCAAGGAATCCAATACATTTTTATTCTCATCGAAAAGGAAAATATCTCCTTTAGCCATCAGGCATCTAAATTGTTTTTCCGCCCACCGGATATCGTTGCATTCAGCCATCCACGCAGATTCCCCTGTCGGCTCCCACCTTGCGATAGAATTCTCTGCAATATCCCAAACATAAAAGAAACGACTTCTATATTCAAATCCCAACTTCATATCATGAAGAGACAAAATTTTCTTCCCTTTAAAGTTTTCATTGCGAAAGTCTACAAGATAATCCGTACTATCAATATAGCTAGACACTACATTCAACTTGACCACATTTCCACTTTGTGCGAATCTCCACTCCGAGGCCTTACTTAAATCTCCAGTTGCATAGTCGTCATTGCTGAAGAAAAAAATCAAGCCATCCTCCACCTGATCCAAACTTTCCGATTTTTTATTTTCTGGGAAATCTATCTTCTTATATACTGTATCCCTATTAACATTCACTAGGTACGCCAAATATTCCGTCACACGGGTTTCTTCGTCTCGTCCCTGAATGTACGACGAATAGAATTCAACTGTTTCCCAATTGAAAAAATCCAGCATTATGGTACTATCATTGACCATGTAAAAATGATTGCCTATCGAAGTTCCACTATCAATGACTTTTTCATCGCTACAGCCCATGCACCCCCACATGCTTACACACGCAAACGCGAGCGCCAAAATCACAATCAACCTTTGAATCCCAAACTTTTCCAACAGATTCTTCATACTCTGTTCTCCTTAAAACTTTTTCTGCGTATTTTACTACAAAATAATAGCATACCAAGTTGCATATTCAATGCACCAGTTCCTTCATGCGGGGAATCAAGCGTGATAACTTTATCCACATCGAAATTGTAACCCATTCCTTGCACGTATTCACGACTCGCGACTCCGCCCATGGAGTGGGCTATGAGGATATTGCGGGAAGGGATGGAACGATATTCATGTAAAGAATTTTCTCTATAGTCTTTTAAGTTAAAGGCACCTCTCGCCCGCACCTCTTGCGCTTCTTCAAACAAGGATCTACGCACGGAGCAGTTGTTTTTCCCCTTCCACCTTCTGTCGCCAATTTCATGGGCGTTATGCGCAGGGGACGCCGCTGGATTCGAAAAAGTACGTTGAAGATAGATATATTCAGAACCATAAGTTATGGTATCAGTCTTCACTAGAATCGGGTTGATAGGTTCGGTCATAGGCACCCAGCATACCAACAGCTTCTCCAAGTCTCCAAATACTATCTGTACTAGAAATCGTATAAGCGTCAAATATTCCATCACCATTACAGCTACTTTCAAAGCCTTTCTCTTCCGGTGCAGCGCCATGAATAAGTACAACATTGTACCGAGAAAGAGCCTCCATCGGTTTTGCTAGCAAAAATCCAAGGTTACTAGCCACGACAACGACCAGCGCAATCACTTTACGCATAGATATTCCCCATTTGTTTACCATACAATTACTTCGTTACAATTAAGTCCTCTGATGAGTACGAAACAAAATTACCTGAAGAATCTGTAAAGGTATTGGAATACAACCACGTTTTCGGGTAATCCCGTTCAAAACCATTCTTTGAGAATTTCGCAATCAAATCGCCCTCAATAACATCTTTTTTATAAACATAAGCTGTAACAAACGCACCATAAAATTTCGGAACATTTCCCGTATAATGGTCGTACACTAAAGAGTCTGTGACTTTACCTTCATTGAAAAGCGTGATGGTTCCCGTAGGCTTACCCAGCCTTTTCAAGCACACAACATCACCATCTATATAAATAACATCATCCCCCCCCTCGAGCCAGCCGAATTCTCCCGTGAATCCAAGTTTCTTCACATTGCCAGTCACTGTGTCCAACACCGCGTAGGGACAATCGTCCTGCTGCACCATTTTCAACAAAATATTTCCATCTTTCCAGGGACGTCCATACTTTGCACCGCCACACCTGCATGGAGCTTCACACCTCCATTTTCCAACGACTCTAGGAGATTCTCCGATTTTCCAAAAACCAAATTCTTCATCTTCATTTGAAAATAAGGCTGACGAATCCCTCCAAAATCCATAAACAAGGCTAACATGTTCTTTTAAAGTGTCACCCCACAAGGGAGAGCTTTTCTTTCTATAATTCACAAGAAATAAGCCATCATTTGTAATTCCAGAGGCGCATTCGTCACTACCCATAAATATTTCATGGCATTCTTCATACTTTCTGTAATTAGTTAAAAGAGCTAGAGAATCATCAACAAGTGCAACTAAAACCCCATTGAGCCGTTTATCCCAATGAACGTAATCACTATCCCCGCACCCCCACATGCTTACACACGCAAACGCGAGCGCCAAAATCGCAAGCAATCCTTCAATTTCAGACTTTTTCAACAGATGTTTCATACTCTGTTCTCCTTAAAACTCTTTCCATCTATTTCGAACAAAATAATAGAAATAATAATTATCTAAACATACATAAAGCCTTCTTTTCGAGAAGGTCTTTTAAAGCTCGCATATTTTTCACTCGAAAAGGAATCTAATGCAAACTCTTGAAAATTTATTATCGTGAAAAATTATTTATTAAGTGCTAAAGTGCCTTTATGTGTGGCTTGTTTCCATACAAATTCTTCGCCATGTGTTTCAATGGCTTTACGCAAAATGCCAAAAGCGCCCATAGCATCATCTAAAGCTCTGTGAGCTGCAAACTCTGGCAACGCCAAATATTCACAAACATATTGCAAGTTGTAATGTGGTAAGCGTGGGAACGCTTTTCTTGAAAGTTTCAATGTGCAAAGTCTTGGTAAGCTTAAAGAAATCCCACAGCGAAAAAGTTCTTCACGTAACAACGAAAAATCAAAGCTCACATTATGCGCTACAAAAATTCTCCCTTGGAGCATTTCATTTATTTCTTTTGCAATTGCAGAAAATAATGGTGCTGATTTTAACTTTAAAGAAGTTATTCCCGTAAGTTTTTCTACAAATGGTGTGACAGCACTTTCAGGATTCACAAATGTCTGAAATGTTTTTTCCACATTCAAGCCATCTGTTAAAACTACCCCTATTTCAATAATGCGATTTAAATTTTTCTTAGCTCCTGTTGCTTCTAAATCAATAACAGCGTATTTCATATTTTACTGCACAGGAACTTCAAAATCTAATGTTTGTCTGCCATCTTGACTTTCGACTCTTGCTTTCATTCCAGATTTTTTGACTTTTGTAAAAATCGGGACAGAAACAAGGTAAGATTCTCCTGCGTGTTCACTTTGTTTAGCTAAAGAATCAGGAACCGTTTCTCTAAAGACAGGCGATTTTCCACCATTCCAAACAGAATACACATACGTTCTGGGCAAGCCTTTACGAATTTGTTCTGTTGGCACGCAAAAATGCACAATTCCACCTCGTGGGATCGTTCTAACACTATCTTTTATCGCTTCTTCTGGAAATTCTAATGCTGTTAAATACATTTCCATATTCTTGCGAAGCGTTTCATAATTTTCATAACGAATAGAAACTTCAAACTTCATATCTTGCGGGACAGCCGATTCGCGAACATCCCGGATTTTTTTATTGTTCTGATAATATTCCCAACGCCCATTATCATGCAAAATAACAATGCGGCCATCTGATGCTGTGGCTATTATATCATCGGCCAAAGCCACAGAAAACAAAACCAAAAAAGACAACAAAAATTTTTTCATAATATTCCTTTTTAATTTCCAACTAATATTTTAGAAAGTGTCAGTAAAACAGCGCCACATAAAATAACCAAAGCCGCACTACCTAAACGCAGACGTTCTTTCCAAGTTGGGTATTCTTTAAAAGCAAAAACTCCCCACGCAATATTCACTAAAAGGTTCATTTGCGCTAAAGGGTAACCGATTCCAAAACCTAATGGCCCTTCTGGGTCAATTGCCCAAAACGAACCGTGTGTACCGATAAGCCAAAGTGCGCCAGCCAAAAAACTTAAAACCCAGGGAGCTATTGGTTTAACCGGTGTTTTTTCTTTTGGTTGTATAAAACAGAATAATAATATAGCTGCAAGAAAAATTCCAAGGGCATAAGAGAAAGCAAATTCAAGTTCGCCTATCTGAGCTAACTGAAATGGAAGCAAGTGAACACCGAATATAGAACCCGCCACTAAAGAACGCCACTTTTTAAAAAATTGCCCTTTTTGCGGTGAAATAAGCAATAACCCACAACCAATTGCTAAAATGGCAATAAGAGCTAACCAAATGATAATATCTTCATGTAAAATTAACACACCAGAAAGAAACGAAACCAAAATACAGGCACCCATCATGCGGACACTTGTTCCTGATAAGTTTGCTTCTTTATGAACAGCGCTAAAGCAAAGTGCTCCACCAAAAACCCAAAGGATTCCGCACAAAAAACCAATTAAATTAAACGATAAAGTGCCTGTAATTAAAGCTATAATAAAAGAAACAAATAAAACACCAACAGAAAGTCCGGCTAAAGACGCATACGACGAAAACGCCGGATAACGCCTGAGAGGCACCATATAAGAGCCAAAAGCAATTATCGCAAGAAGCGCACCAATGTAACTATTTCCCATAAATTCAAAAATAACTTTTTCTAGGAAAAAAGAGATTTCTATCTTTTAATTATGCTTTTTACTCGGTTTGCTCCAAGCCCAACAGGATATTTACACAGAGGCCATTTACTTTCAGCCCTTTTTGTATTTGCTGCAGCCGATTTATTTTCTGCAAAAGTCCGCTTGCGTATAGAAGACCACGACAAAAGCCGAGCAAGAAAAGAATACATAGATAGCATTCCAGAAGATTTAGAACGATTTGGTTTTAAATTTGAAAGTCTTAGTTTACAAAGCAACCGCCAGGCTCTTTACGAAAAATACGCACAGCTTCTTTTTTCAAAGCAAAAACTTTACCCATGTTCTTGTTCGCGCAAGAAACTTTTTGAAGAAAATCCTGTCAATGCCGACGGAGAAGTTATTTATTCCGGGCATTGTTTTAAAAATCCAATCGATAAAAATTCAGATTTTGCTTTAAGATTTAAAACTCCCGATAAAACTATTACTTGGGAAGATTTACTTTTAGGAAAATTTGAAGAAAATCCCAAAAAGCAATGTGGTGATTTTACAATTAAAGACAGAATTTCTCAATGGACCTACCAATTTGCAGTTTGTGTAGATGATTTAGAAGAAAATATCGGACTTGTTGTTCGAGGTGAAGACTTACGCAATTCAACAGCAAGACAAATTGCCTTATTAGAAGCTCTTGGCAAAAAAACGCCACCACTTTACCTGCATCACCCTCTTTTAACCGAAAAATCCGGCGAAAAATTGTCAAAAAGGCAACATTCCAAAAGTTTAAGAGCGGAACTGGAACAAGGATTAAGCATTGAAAATTTATTGGGGTTAGTCTGCTATGAAGCCCATTCAATCCCTAAAAAAGCCCATTTAACGCTAAATGAAGCCATTTCTTCCATACAAAAAACTTACTTTTCCCGCTTTTTGAAAAAATAATACTTTATTTTGATGCATTTTCCATTTTTTGGGATATATTCAAAATATGGTCCAAGAACAAGTTTTCTCTTTTTTAAATAAAATCAAATCTTTACGCGTAACAGATGCGGAATTATTGTCTTTATCAAAGTTGTCTTCTTTTTCAGACCAGACCCCTATTTTAAACACAGACGCTATTGAATTTTATTCTCTTTTTGAAAAAAAAGGCCATTTCCCTTTAAATTTCTTTATCAATTCGTTAAGTAAAGAACAACAAGATTCGCTATTACAAAAATTTACTCTTGCTCTAGATTCTGAAAAACCAAAATCCTTTTTCATTGGCTTGGGTTTAATCCGTGGCGTTGGAAAAAGAACCGGACCTGCTTTACTTTTACCAACGCAATTTAATCTAGAAACTCAAGAATTAACGCCTAATGGTTTGCCCATTGAAAACCCTGCCATGGCAGAGTTAGAAGGGTTTCCTGAACCCGAAACGGCTCTTGTTGATAAAGTTTTTTCTATTAAAGAATATTTCAGACGCTTAAAACTTTTTATCGCGTCTCAAGAAGATTGGAAGTTTACCGAAAAAGGTATTTGCATTTTACTTTTCCCGACAAAATCTATTTACGAAACTACTCGTATCAGCCGCATTTTCAGAGACTTAGATTCCGAACGGATTTCAAATCTTTCAAGAGAACTCCTTGGCGGGGAATTTGACGAATCCGGTGAATCTTCTTTTGAAGCTTCAAAATTCAATAAAACATTCCAGCCTGCAGAGCATGCGTTCCTTTATCCTATGGATTCAGAAGATACGGATGCTCTGTTGAATTCTTTGGAAGAAGAGTCAAAATATTTCGTTTTACAACCGTTGCCCGGAACGGATAACGGAAAAACCGTTTCTAATTTAATTGCAGAATCCTTATACAAGCAAAAAAAGACTGCGGTTATTGCGTCTCATCCTACTTCACTTCAGATAGTTAAAGACGCTCTGATACAACCTTCTTTTTCCGATGAAAAACCGGATTTTGAAACTTTAGCCAACAATTTAAAAACCACAAGGCAAGTTTTTGAAAAATATTACTCCTTAACACAACGCGAAGGTAATGACACCACACCTTTAGCTGATATTTTACAAGAACTTTCAAAAAACAAAAAGAAATGTTGCTACCGCTTAGGCGCAAAAATTGCTGAAATTTTCGACAATTTATCTCTTGAAGAATGTAAAGCAACAGCAAATGCTCTTGGAGAAATTTTAAAATTCAAAGCTCAGGAAAATTCAGCCGAAAAAGAATCATTCTTTAGCCTTTTGAATGAAAGAGCTTTTAACAATTCTAATTTTGCTCGCAAACTTTCCGCTCTTGTCAATTTCTGTGATTCTTGGAAAACAATTATTGATAATTTAAAAGAAGCTTCTATAATCAACAACAAGCATACCACAGAAAACATTCAAAAAATAACCAAAGAAGTTGTTGAAATTCTTTCTAAAAATTTCCTTGATTTCCCAAATTGGAATTTGAAAGGTCAAGAATGGGATTCCTTTAAAGATACCATTCAGACATTTACCTCCGCTGCAAAAGTTTGGACCGATTATAGAAACCAAGGTTCTGGTGATTTTACCCCTAGCGCTATCGACATTAATATCACACGTGCAAAAGAACTCTTTGCCGAATACCGCACAAAGAAAATGAAGCACATGTCTGAGAATTACCTTTCTTCAAAGAAAATTCTCAAAAGCATTTTACGCGACCCGAAACTTGCTACGAATGACGAAGTCCTTTTAAAATATGCAGAAAAACTTTGGGAAATCCAAGAATGCCGAAACACTTATAAAAATAATTCTGCTTTGGCCCAAAGACTTTTTGGCGACGATTGGAACTATGAACAAACGGACTGGGAACGCCTTGAAAAGAAAATCAACGCATTCTACCGCCATCGGGAAAAAGTTGGGCAAGATCTTAAGCTAAATGTTTTAGCGCACGCTTATAAACTGAACAAATACCAAAAAGAACTGACTGAATTTATTTCAGCTTTAGAAGTTTACCAGACTTTATTGCAAGATTTCGTATTTTTCATTACTCCAAAAGGCTTACCCAAAGAATTTTTACCTCAGACAGAAATTATCTATGGGTTAATGAAATATCTAGAAGATTTACCTGGTTATGAAAATACAGCAAAAGGAATCACTACTCTAAAGAATTTCAAACTAGATATTTTATTGCAAGAAAAGTCAATCTTACAAGACCCTGATGCTCCAGAAAAATTGATTCAGGCCTGGCTTTCAGGAAATGTTCAAAAGATTGCTAAAGAATCCGCAGAAATCTTTTCTAAAAATTCCAAATCCCGCATTAAAGATTCTAAAGCCTACAGAAAAGCTTATGATATGTGGCTACAAGCCAATTCTTTGAGAGTTACTAACACTCTAAAAGAAAATCCTGATATTTTACAGTTTGCTTTAGCGGAATCATTGGTTTCTTCTCCTCATTGCGATTTGCTTATTATTCTTGATGCAGAAACCATCCCTGTTACTGATTTCTTGATTTATGCCCGCTATGCAAAGAAAATCATTTTGGTTGGCGACGAGCATTTACCTTCGGGACATATTGACTCTAGCAGCATTTTAGTGCACGCTTTAAGGCTTGGAGTTCCGCAGCGCAATATTTCTTTTGCCTTTGGGCACAGGCACCCATTTATTTTACAATTTGCATCTTCTGTCTTTTACGACAATTCAATCCGAACATTCCCATTGCCTGACACCTCTCGTGAAAGGCCTTACCGCAAACACGTTTCAGATAACCCAAAGCAAAAACTTGTCAAAGCTATTTTAGAACACGCAAAAACAAACCCAGCCAGAACTCTTGGGGTAATTGCTTTTGCTACAGAAGAAATCAGAACTTTACAACAATTGTTACAAAGTGCGTTAAAAGATTTACCCAACTTGGCTTCATTCTTTAAAAAACGCACATACCGCAATACATTCTATATTTCTTCTCCAGAAAATGCCATAGGCCAAAAACGCGACACTATTTTTGTGCTTACAGAAAGCGTTACTCAAGGGGCTTTAGCATCGCCAACAAGAATCAACGCTTGTGCTAGTTTAGCCGAACGAGAAATTCATTTCTTCATCTCTGATCACGCCTCATTCTCCGCAGGAGAAACTGGCAAATTGTTCCAGAGTTTCTTAGATTTTACGCCTTCTGAAAAACAAAGCCAGAACTTACAAGAGCCTTCTCCAATTTTAACAGAACTCCATAAACTAGCCAATGAAAAAAGTATTTTAACAAGGCAAAATATCGGACAGGATTCTGTAACTGTTGCTCTTGCTGTAGTCGATGAAAATAATAGCAAGCGTTATTTACTTGCCGCCGAAGACGATTCTTTAAGCGGTTCTTTGCAACATAGCATTGAAGACAGAGAATACATGCGTCCAAAATCGGCAGAAATGCTTGGTTGGAAAATCGTTCGCATCTGGACTCCAACATGGTATCTCTTTAATGACGATGAAAAGAATCATTTCTTAACAACGGTCAGCATAGAACAGAGTATTGCTCCGCCAAAAGTTGAAATAGAATCTGACGAAGATAAAGAAGATGCTAGCGCCACTTATGCTTCTTTAATTGTGCCTTATCAAGTCAAGCATCCAAAAATTACAGGGGCAGCTTATGGGCAATCGATTCCTGAACTTTCTATAAAAGAATTGATCCATCAATTGCTTTTCTATGTTGAAACAGAATCCCCTATTCACGAAAAGCAATTGCTGTTCAGAATGCTTACTTTACACAAAGTTCAAAAACCAGGGCCAAAGATTCTTCAGATTCTGCAAGAAGGTCTAAAAATTGGTTTACAACAAAAGCTTTTTGTAAAGACAGGACCTTTCTTCTATTCACGCAACCAGAAAACTATACAACCAAGGTATCGTGGGGATTTACCCGACGCAGAACGCCTTTTGCAATATGTTTCTCCAGAAGAACGTTCTCAATTACCTTCCGATGAAGCCACTTTAAAAGAAGCTCTTGGATTGTTATAATTTATTTTTTCAACAATCCATAAAAGAGTATTCTTATGATTTCTGGCTACGTTCATTCTTTTTTCACATCTGCTGCAGCCGACGGGCCTGGTGTTCGTTTTGCTGTTTTTTTAAGTGGGTGTCCTTTCCGTTGTAAATATTGCCATAATCCAGACACTTGGGAATTAAAGCAAGGAAAACTGACAACTAGCGATTCTATTCTTAATGAAATAAAAAAATACGCCAATTTCTTGCGGACAGCAGGCGGCCTTACCATTACTGGCGGCGAACCTTTGCAACAGCCCGATTTTACTTATGAAATTTTTTCTCGGGCAAAACAAGATTTCGCTTTACACACCGCTTTAGATACTCAAGGTTTTCTGGCTAGAAATTTGCCCGATAATTATTTTAACCCCATTGATCTTGTGCTACTTGATATTAAAGAAATGAACCCAGAACGCCATAAAAGTTTAACTGGCCAAGATGTTACCCCAACCCTTGATTTTGCAAAACGTTTGCAAAAAATGAATAAAAAAGTTTGGTTACGTTATGTTCTTGTTCCTGGGCTTACCGATTTTCAAGAAGACATAGATGCTTTGGCTAAGTTTATTGAACCTTTAGAAAATATAGAACGCGTAGACGTTTTACCTTTTCACAATATGGCTCTCCATAAATGGGAAAAACTTGAACTCCCCTATGAACTCAAGAACCAACGAGTGCCTACACAAGAAGAAACTAAAAAAGTACAGGATTTTTTAAACGGGGCTATTTCTACTCATTAAATTGTAGCGATAAAAATTAAAGTCCCGCAAAGCGGGACTTTAATTTTTATCGAAGAGCTTCTTGAACTAACTGACTTAAACGTTTAGAATCAAAACGACCTTTCACTTTGGGCGAAAGTTCCTTCATCATTTTGCCCATATCTTTTGGTGAAGTTGCTTGAAGAGCTTCTTTAAGTTCTGCAATAAGAGCAACAACATCTGTTTCAGAAAGTGGCTCTGGCAAATACTTTTGATAAAGTTCTACTGCTTTAGCTTCTTCTGAAGCTTTATCTTCACGGCCACCATTTTTCAACATTTCAATGGCTTCGTTTTTCTGTTTTAAACTTTTAGCTAAAACATCTAAAACAATTTCATCTGTAATTTCAACACCAGAATTTATAGAAACATTCTTAATATCAGAATGTAAGGTGCGTAAAGTACCCAAAGTTTCGGCATCACGAGCTTTCATTGCCGTTTTGATGTCGTCTAAAATCTTTTGTAAAAGTTCGCTTGCCATAAAAACTCCTTAATGAAAATTATAAAAACAGAAAAAGAGGAAGACCTAACGGACTTCCTCCGACAAGTGCAAAAAGCGATTAATAAAGACGCTTGCGGTTTTGTTCAGCAAGTTCTTTCAAACGCTTGCGACGAGCTGCTGTTTCAGCATGCTTGCGAACTTCAGATGGTTTTTCAAAACGTTGGCGTTTCTTAACGTCAGAAATGATACCATTCTTTTCGCAAGACTTGGTGAAACGCTTAAGAGCTCTTTCAAAAGGTTCGTTGGATTTTACGATAACGCCTATCACGGGAATCCTTTGGTTAAAATTAAACTGATTTTTTGCCAAATATATTTAAGTCCCCCGTTTTCGTCAAGGTATTTTAATAAGTTCTCCTACTAAAAAGGGTAAAATTTTAAATATAACTTGCGATAAATCAAAGACTTAAGTATATTTAACGCAAGGAATGTTTTTAGAGGTTTCAAATGAAATTCAAACTTTTTCCACTTTTAGCTCTTTTTTCTCTCAGTATTTTCCTTTTCGGTTGCTCCGAAGAAAAGGAGCTTGTCCCTGAAATTTCTACACCAAAAGCAAAACCGGCTAAAGTGGTTGAGCCTCCTAAAGACGAAGACCCGGAATTACAACCCATGACTTCTAATACAGAAACGGCTTCAGAACAAGCCAAAGAAGTCAAAGCAGAAACCCAAACAGAAACTAAAACTGCTCCGGTTCAGGCTATAAACCAGGCAGACGATGGTGAATACGTTATCCAGGTTGGAATCCAGCCTTCTAAAAAGAGTGCTGAATCCTTGGTCCAGAAACTTTCTGAAAAAGGCGTTAAAGCTTACTACTCTTCTGTAGAAAATCCAGGTGAATTAGAAGGCACTTATTACCGCGTACGTGTCGGCTTTTTTGCAACCATAAATGACGCTCAGAATTTTGGTCGTTCTGTCCTTGAAACGAATGGATTCCCTTGGTGGGTTGATAACCGCAGCAACGACGCCGTTGGTAACCCGACTACAAGTGAAAACCTTTATGAAACTTCTAATACATCTAGCAACTGGGAAGAACAACCTGCTGTAGAAGAAACCGAAGAAGTGGTTGAAGAAGTAGTGGAAGAAGTCGTTGAAGAACCTGCACCGGCTCAAGAACCAGCTCCTGTTCAGGAAGCTGCTCCGGCAGAAGTTCAACCAGCAGAAGTTCCTGCTCAGGAAGCCCAGCCACAACAAGAAACACCTGCAGAAGTTGAAACTATCCCAGCTCCTGCTGCCCCTGCTTTAGAAGTTGAAGAAGTAACCGAATAAACTTTCAAAAATTTTGAAATGCCCCGAAAAATTCGGGGCATTTTTGTTTTTGAACGAAAACTGTTCTTAATAATCTGGCCAAAGGATTCTGTTTTGAGCAAAGTAAGATATCTAAGAAGCTGAAAAATCTATTCTATATTTTAGTCTATGAGAAAGAATCGAATTTTTACAGTACATTTGGGTTGTTCTAAAAACCAAGTAGATGCTGAGTGTCTTGTCACAGAATTTTTATACCAAGGTTTTGAAACAGCAAATTCTGCAGAAGAAGCCGATTATATTCTGATTAATACTTGTGGCTTTATTGAACCTGCAAAAGAAGAAGCTATTGAAACTATTCTTTCTCATTTAGAAAACAAAAAAGATGGGCAAAAAATCATTGTCACCGGGTGCTTAAGCCAGCGTTATGGTAATGATTTAAAAAATGAATTGCCCGAAGTTGACTTTTGGGCAGGGACTTATAAACCCCAAGAACTTTTAAAGAATATGGGCATTATAAAATCTAGCGATTGCCCTATTCCTGTTAGAAAAAATCTTGGCGGTTTTACACACCACGCTTATTTAAAAATTGCTGAAGGTTGTGACAGACAATGTGCGTATTGCGCAATACCTGGCATTCGCGGCAGACAGGTTTCACGTTCTATCGAAGATATTGTTACAGAAGCCAAAGCTCTTGAAGAAAGCGGCGTTAAAGAACTGACTTTAATTGCGCAGGACACTACTTATTATGGACGTGAGAAAAACGCACCCAAAGGTTTTTTAAAAGATTTGCTGAAAGCTCTTTTAAAAGAAACCAATATCCCATGGATTCGTACACTTTATTGGTACCCCGCTTTTATTGACGATGAACTTCTGGATTTAATTGCTTCAGAAAAAAGACTTTGCAAGTATATTGATTTGCCTATTCAACATGCAAGTAATAGAGTTTTAAAATCAATGTGCCGCAGATATTCTAAAGATGAATTGCGCGATTTACTTTTAAAAATCAGAGAAAAGATTCCTGGAGTCACTTTGCGGACAACCGTTCTTGTTGGGTTCCCGGGCGAAACTGAAGACGATTTCAATGATTTGTTGGAATTGTTAGAAGAAATTCGCTTTGAACATTTAGGCGGATTTGTGTATAGTCCTGAAGAAGGAACCGTAGCTGAAAAGCTTCGGTTAGAAAGCGTTCCTGAAGAAATTGCTCGGGAAAGACTTTCTGTTGTAACAGAACTTCAAGAAAATATTTCGCTAGAAAATAACGAAGCTTTGATCGGCAAAGAAATTACTGTTTTGCTTGATGAAGTGGCCGATGAAAGCGAGTTCCATTTTTATGGCCGAACTGAAAGCAATTCTATGGACGTCGATGATATTGTCCGCGTAGTTGAAGGCAGTGGCGATGTCGGGACCTTTAGGCGTGCACTTGTTATTGACGCCACACCTCATGAACTTGATGTAAAACTTTTACCTTAAATTAAAAAGCTTCTCGTAAATAAATTGTTAAGCCTATATGCTTACCATCAATTAAAGAAATGTCTCCGCGGGCATAAAGGCTTTCGCTTTTGTTTAATGCTAAACGACCGCCCAACCCAACAGATGTGTGAATTTTTTCACGAAGCATTTCACTGAAATAAGAACCACTTTGAAAGGTTTCAAAAAATATTGTTCCTGCCAGCCGCCAGAACAAAGTTTTTCGCAATTCTATTTGACAAATTAACGCCTGAGTGTCATTCCACACTCCAGAATCAATACCGCGAAAACGACTTGTTCCATCTGAACCAGAAAAGTAATCAAATGGGATTTCATTTCCACGACTTTGTTTCCATAAAACACCTAAAGCAACCGTAGTATTCCAAATTATCGGAAAGTAAGTTCGCAAATCTAATTCTTCTGTATGAAATGAAAAATCACCTAGATAAAAATTTTCTTCAAATCGAGTATAAAAACCTTTCGTTGGCCAATTTGTATTATCGCGATTATCAAATGTTAAAGAATAACCAAGGCCTAAAAAAGAACCATCTTGTAGCGAAGTGCTCTCATAAATGCTAGAATCTAAATCATTTTCTCGATAATCACCTTTAAATAAAACACCATAGCGCAAAGGCAATGCAGATGGCAAGCCAAAGTTCATTTCTAAAGGAATGCTCCCATAAAAATGCGTTTGCTCATAACCAGAAACAGCATCAAAGCTCCCACTAGAACTATGTTCGTAAAGAGAACCGCGCCATTTAGAAATACTAAATTCAGAAGGAATAAAAAGTTTATCTTGCCATAAATAAAAATGTGGTTTGGTTCTAAATTGGTATTGATTTTCCGTTGTTCCCATAGCCACAAAATCTATAGAAGATGTTTTTTGTCCGCCTTCTACTGGTTTAAAAAACAACAAAAACATTCCACCATACTGTAACTTTGTTTCTTCAGAATAAGCTAAAAATGGCAAAGCCGAAAATCTTTGAAAAGGTTTTTCTGCAAAAACATTTGGCACAAAGAACAAAAGGCTCAAAAGAAAAATTATTCGTTTCATTTGTTTTCAAGCCTTTCAAAAACAAGGTCTGGTAAAATTTCATGCGCAAAGGTTTTTACCCAGGATTCTCTATCATTCAGACAAGCCACTCGTTTTAATTCTTTGCCGCCCAATGCTTTAAAAAATTCTTTTGCTTCATCATCTATTTCATAAATCGTTTCTAGATTATCTACTGTAAATGCAGGGCAAACAACGAGCACATTTTCTTTTGATTGCGCTAATTTTTCAAGTGTTTCTAATAATGATGGAGAAAGCCATTTTCCTTTTCCATATTTACTTTGATAAGCTATTAATGGCGTGACTCCTGAAAACTCTTCAATTAACCTCGCACTTTCTTTGCAGTCTAATTCATAAGGGTCGCCGTTATCTACACGCTTTTGCTGTATCCCATGAAATGAAAGTACTAACTGCATTCCAGGTTCGTATTTTTCTTTTATAGTTAAAGCAATTTCTCTTGCCCAGGCCTTGTGTCTGCAAAAACCTTCTGTAGCAAACACTTCTCCTTTAAATGAACTTGTTTGTAATGCATTTTTGACTTGATCTAAAACAGCTTTTGTCGTTACATCTGAACATTGTGGGTATAAAGGAATCACTTGAACTTCTTTTACACCTTGTTTTGAAAAATTATCCAAAGCATTTGTTATGCTCGGTTTACAACCATACTGGTAAGCCAGTTCAATTGGAATTTCAGGTAATTCTCTTTTCAATTTTTCTAAAAAAACTCTTGACTTTTCAACTAACGGCATTTCTGTAAAGCCATTAGACTCAAACATTTTTTTGTATTTATTTAATGATTTTTTCCGGCTTAATGGGATTATTATATAACGAAGCAAAGGTTTCCAAAAAAAAGGAGGATTTCCTAAAGTATGAGGATCGCCTAAAAAATCATACAAATATTCCCCGATTTTTTGCAAAGTTAATGCTTCAGGAGAACCTAACTGTACCAGCAAAAGACCTTTTGAAAAACTCATACACTAAAAATAATTATTTAGTTATATTTTAGTAGTTATTAAATTAATTGTGGTACCAGAAATTAGCTATCAAAGTAGGGAGTTTTATGGCTTTAAAAGGGCGCATCAGTGATTTGATGAAAACATTGTGTAACGACATTGTTGAAAGGGATGTTTTTTTACAAATTATTTTTCTTTGTCTTTTCACCAATCAACCTATCAATATTTGTGGTCGCAGTGGCTCTGGCAAATCACTACTAGTTCGTAGGGCAAAACACGCTTTCCATAATAACAAAGCTTTACTTTTTGGCAGAAGGTTTCTTTCTTTACCTGAAAAACTTGACGATTTTGACATGGTTCTTTTCCAGGATTTTGACGGAGACAATCCAGAAACCAAGAAAACTTTACAAATCATTTTCCAAGAATTTGAAAACAAGCCTATTTTAATTACAGGCTCTCGCCGCCCTGAAAGTACCTTAAGCGACGCTGGTATTATCGATAGCATTACTGTTTCCCTTAGTCTCCCTGAACATATTTCTTCTGATTCTTTAAAATTATTACTTTCAACTTCCCACGATGAAGATGCTTTTTCTGTCAAAGAAGAACTACAAATTTCAACCGAAGAAAAGAAACAATGGCTTTCAGAAATCAGAGACATTTCTATTTCTGAAGATGTTTTGAATTTAATCGGTAAAATGTCAGAAACTTGTATCGAACACAAAATCTACATCTCTATCAGCAAGTGGAAAGGGCTTTTAAACCTTTTGAAAGCATTGGCTTTCTTTAATGACAGAAAAGAAGTTATTTTGACAGATGCCTTTCTTCTTGGTATGCCTATTTGGACAAGAACTCGAAATAAAGAAATTCTTATCCCTGCATTTTTCAACCATTTTGAAAGTATACTTCTTAAAGACATTCCTTTGATTGGTGAAATTGAAACAGAATCGTTAAATATGCGTTTGACTGCCGAACGCTTATTAAACGCTTCCGCCGATCTTTATGATACCATTCAATTTGCCGGAGAATCTTGTATTAAATATTCTATTACTATTGCCGGAGAAACAGTTCCTCTTTATGTGCCGGAAACCTACATAAGCACAAATGAATCATTCCACCCATTCAATGAGTTAAGACAAAAAGAAAAACGCGTTCTCTGTAATTTTAATGGCTCTGCAATTTGTTCTATTTCTATCGATTCTTCTGTAAAAGGAGTTGGCTTACGTTCTATGGCTACTTCTACAATAGCCAAATCTTTTGAACATTTTGCTCGTTTACCAGCCAAAGTTTTAGAAGTCAACAATCCAGAAAAAATGGCGCAGAACCAAAAAGCCTTTGAAGAATTCAAACAATCTTTAGACTCTTCTGCCGAAGCTTATGCCAATGCAATGGTTCAATTAAAAAGCATTTATAAATCCATGCAATCTTATCCGGAAGACCCATTCTTTAATAGTGAATATTACAACAAAATTCAGGGAATGATAAAACACAAATTTGAACAGGCCAATAAAATGATTCAACTTCTAAAAGAAGTCCGGCTTTTTATGAGTACACCTTTACCTAAAACTGAAGTTTAATTTTTTAAAAAGAAATATCTGAAAAATCTTCTCGAAATACAAGTAAAATAGCGTGTTGCGGAATAATCACGTAACGTTCATGATTTATTTCTATTTCATGACCTGCGTTATGCAAGTAAAGAGCGTGATCTCCTTCCTGGACTTGCAACGGGACATAATTCTGTGATTCAGAAACTTCTCTTAAGAATTGGTCTGGCTCTTGTGGTGCAGGAATCGGATAACCAGGGCCCGTTTTTACCACAATCCCTGTATGTACGGCATGACTTTCTTTAACACTTGGTGGTAAATAAAGGCCACCACCGGTTACATTTGATTCAGCAATAGGTTTTAACAAAACTCTATCACCTATAACCACGATATTTTTGATGTTTTTATCCATAACAACACAAAAATAGAAATTCCTTTTCAAAATCAAAAAATTATATTCGGAAGGTGAAGTTCTTTTTATTATGGTTTGCCTTTTTGGCATTTGTTCTACTCTATTTCAGATTTTCTCCTATTGGAAAATCCCGGTGGAATGTTTTACAAAAATACGCAAAACTACGCTACAAGAAAATTCTTGTATTCAGTCTCATCTTTTTTCTTCTGCTATTTAGCGGAATTGAAACTTTTCATTTGCTTTCTAATTCTAAAGAAACAAAATCTTCCTTTGATTCATATAAAACTTATTCCTTTGACCTTTTAAAATCCGATTCTTTTTCACCTTTTATTAGTATTGAAGATTCTTCAGCCTTTTTTTGTTTTGAACTTGTTGCCATAGTTCCGACAGCAATAAAAACCCTTTTTGACATTTCTGGGAAAAATATTGTCCCTATCCTTAAAGTGCAAAATGAAAAACAAATTTTTTTACAAATCAAAGGATTTCACTCTTTTAAAAATCGCGGCATAAAAACAAAAAAACTCCTTCAAAAAAGGCTTGGTAAAAAATACATCGTAGAATTTTCAGAATCGGCTCATGGTGCATTTCTTTCTATAACTTATAAGGGAAATCCTTGGAAAAAAGATGAAGTGCTTGCTTTGCCAGTAGCTGTTGCAGCAAGACAATATGGCGTATTGCCAGAACATTTACTTTCTTTTTATGCAACCCTTTACCCTCTTGATTCGCTGAATTTATTAGAAAGATTTTCTCCTGATTCCATTGCTCATTTGTTCAAAGAAGCAATGCCAGCAAAAGATGATTCTACCATGTTTGCTTACACTATTCGAAAAGCGTTACCTTCTATTGCAAAAGATTCTGCAATGATTTCTGTTTATGCTTCTATTGCAAAAGATTTTTCTGAATACTTTAAAAAGTATGGTTTTTAAAAAAGATTTTTCTAAATGATACCAAATCTTTTTGTGCGCAAAACCATGGTATTGTTTTTTTACAAAGCGGAATGACTGCTAAATAAGAAAGCATAGTTAAAATAAAAATCAAAACAACTGCAAGCATTGGGTTAAGTGAAAAAGAAAGAGACCGATAAATTTTAATACCAGCCCATAAAATCCAGCCATGTGTTAAAAGGATAATAATCGAATACCTTCCAAAATAAGAAACCAATGGAATTTTATTTATTTGTTTTGAAAGCAAAAGAATTCCTGCTGTTCCACTCAATCCATAAGCATACATAGAAAAAACAGACATCGAAATTTTATTTTCTAAATAATGCACGCTTTCATTACAAAAAATAAGCGGAATAGCTAATAAGCCTATTGCAAAAATAAAATTCCATTTATCTGATTTATTGGGAAACACCAATGGCGTATAACGGTATGTCAAAAAGCCACACAAGAAAAATGGCAATGCTGTCATTGCTGAATCAAGAAACATAGGCAAATTAATTTGTTTATAACCTAACAGGCAGCCAACAAAGCCTACTAAAATTGAAAAGACTATTAAATAGCGTAACCAGTTTTTGGGAGAACACCGGCAAGCCAGAATGTATAAAACATAAAAGATTAAATTCACAAGAAACAAACCGAGCAAAAACCAAATAGGAATATTAGGAAAACTTTCCTGAAAGAAAAATGATAACCAAATATCTGGTTTTGGAAAAGAACGAAGATTAAAATAAGCCAATAGATAAGGCAAAGCACAGGATGTTGTTAAAAAGAAAAAAACAAAGGGAATAAATAATTTGTTAAACTTTTTTTCAAAAAATTCTAAAAAACCACTGTACGATTTAAAAAAAAGTCCGGACAAAAAAAAGTATAACGGCATTCGAAAAGAAGCAAGCCCTGATTTAAACAAATAATCAGAAACTCCAAAAGTACTTGTCACATGCTGAAATACGACAAGCATAATACATAAGCCTTTGGCTAAATCAATGAACTCTAAACGATTTGTATTTTGAACGCCCATTATTCTGATTTCAACTTATTCGGTTTGACTTTTGCTGTCATAAAACTCAATACTAAATTTTGCCACACCACATACCAAATAGGACCGAGTACAACTAACGGCATTTCTTTTGCAAATGTTTGCGCTAAGATAATGATTAAAACCGTATTTTTTTGACCTAAACTTTGAGAAAATTCAATCGGGTGTTTAGGCTTACCTATAAACCAACCAACGACAAAAAGCAAAACACAAAAAATTAAAGAAAGTATAGCCATTCCAAAGAACATATTCCAATCCATATTTTCCATATTTTGAATTTTATAGCTGGCATTACTTATTATCAGAAAAACAGAAAAAGTCCAAATAAATATGGTATATTTTTGAAATTTTAAAAATTTATCGGCAAAACTCGGATTAAAAATTCTCATTCCAAATGCTAATGCTAATGGAATGGTTACTATAGGTTGCATTTTATTGAATATTGCTTTTGCCATTTCAAAGTAAAGTTCTAATGAATAAGTGTTACTAAAATAACCAAACACCAATGGAATAGAAAAACAAGCAATAACATGCCCGATTATAAAAATTTTAAGCATTAATACCGGATTTCCACCTAGAATTTTAGACATTGCAGGAGCAGCATTTGCAGGTGGCGATAAAGCAAGTAAAATGCCTGCCAGCAAAAATTCTTTTGGCAGATTAAAAAACTTTGTCAAAATAAAAAGCAGAAATGTTAAAAAAAGGCCTAAAACTAAAGCACGGATTTCTATTCTGAATGTAAAATGATGTTCTTGGGGAGGAACTTTAGAGATAAATGTTAAAAACATCATCACGCCGATAAGGAATGGTAAAATATCTGAACCAGCATGAAATTGAGGTAAAAAAATTCCCAAAATAATCGCTAAAGGCATCAAAATGGAACGAATATTTGCAATCATGGGCGAAAATCTAGAAAGAAAATCAAAAATCAGGTATTCCGAGACTTTTTTTAATTGTCCTATTTTTTATCTTTGGCTCATGCTTTTATCTTCATTTTCAGCCCAACCATTAGAGACAAAAGTTATTAAAAAGCGAAAGCACTCGAATCCTATTCTTTTTGTGATTCTTGGTTATTTTGCTTTTATCTTGATTGGGACGCTGTTTTTATCACTGCCTTTTGCTCAAAAAGAAAGCATTAGTTTTTTAGATAATTTTTTCATTGCCACTTCTGCTATTTGCGTTACAGGACTTGCTACCATTGATATTGGTACTATGTATTCTCATGCAGGCCACTGGATTATTCTTCTTTTAATGCAAATCGGTGGACTTGGTATTATGACTATATCTACCACTTTAATTTTACTTGCAGGAATGCGCCCAGGATTTAGCCACCAATCTGTATTTCTCGATCAATTTTCACCAGAAAATCTTTCTCCAAATAAAGTTCTGAAAGCTGTATTGCCTTTTACATTCGGACTTGAAGCTATCGGCCTGTTGGTTTATTTCTCCCAATTTTCTGAACCCAATCTTTACGATAGATTCTTTTCGGCTTTATTCCAAACTATCAGTTCTTTTTGTAATGTGGGTTTCACGTTATACCCCAATTCTTTAATACAATATGGTTCCAATCCTTTAGTTGTTATCACGTCTGCTTTATTGGTTCTTGCCGGAAGCTTTGGCTTTTTAGCCATTACAGAACTCCCTTACTTATTTTCATCTAAAAAGAAAATTTCATTACACACTAAACTTGCCATGCTAGTTACCGGCATTCTTGTTTTGCTTTCCATGATTTTTTTCTTTGCGGTAGAACATTCAAATTCTCTTGCTTCTCTCGCCTTTGGTGATAAACTTTTAGCTGCATTTTCATTTTCTTCTATTTCAAGAACAGCAGGCATAAATCTTTCTGATTTTACAACCCTTTCCAGCGCCTCCTTATTCTTGACCATTCTCTTAATGTTCATTGGAGCTAATCCTGGCAGTTGTGGTGGAGGTATAAAAACAACGACGACCGCCGTAATAGCCATTCTTGGTATAAATCGCTTACTCGGAAAAGAGAAAACAATGGTTTTTGGCAGAACCATTCCACAAGAAACAGTAAACAAAGCCATTTACATTTTCATTATCGGTGTAATCGTCATTATTTTTTCTTCTTTGCTGCTTTTACTTACAGAAAGTGGGAGCCAGCCCTATGCAGAAACCAGTTCATCTTTCTTAAAAATCCTTTTTGAAGTAAGCAGTGCCTACGCAACGTGCGGTCTTTCTCTTGGAATCACCTCTGAACTATCTTCACTCGGACGCCTTCTCATTTGTTTTGTTATGTTTGTAGGTAGACTTGGCCCATTATTTTTAATTTCTGCAGTTGTTTCTTCAGAAAAAGATAATGGAGTCTGGTATTCAGAAGAAAATATTATGGTAGGTTAATATGGCTTCAAAACAATTCATGGTTATCGGTTTAGGTTCCACGGGTTTCTTTTTAGCAAGACAACTCACTGCCCTTGGACACGATGTTTTTGCTATCGATAAAAACGCTGATAAAGTACAAGACATAGCCTCTCTTGTAGCCCAGGCAGCTGTTGCTGATAGCACTAGAAAAAAACAACTTTTTGCCTTACCTGTTCAACGCGCTGACTTTGTTGTATGCTGTATTGGCGAAGATTTAGAAGCCTCTCTTCTAACCATACTGAACTTAAAAGAATTCGGCATTCCTGAATCTCGCATCATTACTAAAAGTGCAAGTTTAGAGCAATCTACCATTCTTGAACGTTTAGGCATTCCTCACGATAATATTTTCCACCCAGAACGAGACATGGCAATAGCTCTCGCAAACAGACTTGATAAGCCGAATATGCTAGATTACCTCCCGTTCCTAGAAGGCTATTCTATTGTTGAATTAGCTTGCCCGGAACATTTTTACAACAAGACATTAAAAGAACTTGCTTTAACAAGCAAGTACGGGATTCAAGTAATAGCTATTCGCGATACAATGGAAAAAGAGCCTAAACTCGGTAATCTTGCAGATTATATTTTAAAAGATACTGATATTCTTTTCTTACTTGGAACAAACGAAGCTTTAGAAAAAATCAAAGCTTAGCTTTATTGCATTCTTCGCAAACACCAAAAGCATACAATTGTGACTCCTGGATGGCAAAACCTTTCGGGAGTTTAGAGGCAATGTCTTCTGGTGGAATTTCTAAATCAAAAACTTTTTGACAACATTTGCAAAAGAAATGAGAATGCGGGCTTGTATCTGCGTCATAACGTAAAAAACCTTCCCCGAAATCCAAATGGATAGCAAGGCCATTTTCACAAAACGCATCTAACGTATTATAAACGGTAGTTCTTGAAAGTGTCGGCAATTCAGGCAACAATTCCTGATAGATTAAATCCACTGTTGGGTGGTTTCTTTTATCTAAAAGATACTGGAGAATTTTAGCCCTTTGGATAGAAGGACGCATTCCTCTATTTTGAAATTTCTGAATAGCATTTTCCAAAAGAACCTCCATAAAAAAAAAGGGTGGGGATACCCCACCCAAAATCAGTTATTACTTAGAAAAATAGCGACGGAGAAGGCCTTGGAATGCAGAACCATGGCGAGCTTCGTCTTTGCACATTTCGTGAACGGTGTCATGAATCGCATCATAACCAAGTTCTTTTGCGCGTTTTGCCAAAACTAGTTTTCCTTCAGTAGCGCCAGCTTCAGCAGCTACGCGAAGTTCAAGATTTTTCTTCGTATCGGCATAAACTACTTCTCCAAGAAGTTCTGCAAATTTTGCAGCGTGTTCAGCTTCTTCAATAGCAATGCGCTTGTAAGCTTCAGCCACTTCCGGATAACCTTCACGGTCAGCCTGACGACTCATTGCCAGATACATACCCACTTCGGTACATTCGCCTGCAAAGTTTTCCCGGAGCCCTTGGACTACTTCTGGATCAAGACCTTGAGCCACTCCGATTTTATGTTCATCTGCCCAGACAATATTTTCAGAAGTAGACTCTGCTTTTTCATTAAACTTTGATTTAGGGGCTTTGCACTGTGGGCAAGAATCCGGAGCTTCTGGTCCCATGTGAACATAACCGCAAACGCTGCAAATCCAAACTTTCATAATCTTTATCTCCTTCTCTCTTTTCAGAGATTGTTTGTTGTAATAATTACAATATAAAAACAATTACAACAAAATGCAAGTCTTTTTTTAAACTTTTTTCATTTTTTTTGAAAAGTTTCCTTTTTTAAGCCATTTTCCACATTTTTCTCTTTATTTTTTTTCTTTTAAGTTTCATTTTTTCCCTTTTAATTATTTTTCCTATATGGATTTTATACCTATTGGTTACTTTTTGGGTGATGCTACCTATAAATATGATACACCCAGACAAGGGCGTTTATTTCAAGGCCACCCCGGCCGCATTGAATTATTATCTGGCAAAAATTTTGAAATGGCCCTTAGAAATCTTGACGGTTTTGAACGGATTTGGGTTATTTTCCAATTTCATGAAAATGAAAATTGGCGCCCCACTACAAGGCCACCGCTTTCTGCGCCTAATTTGAATCGCGTTGGAACATTTGCTTCACGTTCCCCATACCGCCCAAATCCTATCGGTTTAAGTTGTGTAAAATTACTTCGTATCGAAGGCCTTTCTTTGTTTATTGACGAAGCGGATTTATTAGATAACACTCCAATTCTTGATATAAAACCTTATATTCCAATGGCAGACGCCTTCCCTGATGCAAAAGCTGGCTGGGTTGATTTTCAAGAAACACCAAAATGGCAGTTCCAAATGAGTTCTATTTTTAAAGAAAAAACTTCTTGGATTTTGGAAAATTTAAAATGGGATTTAGAAAGTTTTGCCAGATTACAACTTTCTTTAGACCCTAAAGATTCTAGCAGGAAACGCTTGTATTTCAATGATGATAAAGGTGTATTAGCGTATAGAACTTTTCGGATTCATTTTACTTTAAATGAAAAAGAACATCTTATTTTTTTAGATGATGTTTCTAGCGGGTATTCTGAAGAAGAATTACTTTTACCAGAAGATAAATATAATGATAAAATATACCACAATCTTTTTAAAAATATCTGGGGCTAAATATGTTTAATGAAGAGTATTTCCACTCTAAACGTTGGTTTAAAGGAAAGCAGCGTAGAATTTCTAAAATTCAGACAAAAGATTTTTTTGCGTTATCGGGTAATACTCTTTATTTAGTGGCGGTTTCTTTTGAAAATGGAGATAGCGATTTATATGCTGTCACAAATTATTCTACAAATATAAATGATTTGATTTTTTCTTTGTTTGATTTTAATAGTGAGCAGAAAATTTTAAAAGGCTCTTTTGGAGAACTTCTAATTAAACGTTTTGACAATTTTGACTCAAGTGAATTAAAAAAATTAACTTCTCTAAATAATGAACAAAGCAATTCTTCTTTTATCGCTCACGGAAATTTCTTTTTCAAATTATTCAGAAGAATTTCTCCTGGCATTCACCCTGAAGAAGAAATTTTATTGCATTTTAAAGAGAATAACTTTACTCATTCTCCTAATATTTTAGGGAGTTTAACTTATTATGATGGCAATGCTTCTTACTCTATTGGTATTTTAGAATCAGCCATTAAAAATTCTTACTCTGCCTGGGATTATTTTCAAGGGAGTTTTTCAGAAGAGCAAGCCGCTCTTATTGGAAAAAGAACCGCTGAAATGCATAAAGCTCTAGCAGAACTTCCCGGAGAAAATATTTCTGCGACAGAAGTTCCTTTTCAAAAACTAAAAACTTTATTAAAACAAGAAACCGAGAAAAAATACGTTCAAGAATTGCTAAAAAAACTGCCAGAATTAGAAAAGAAATATTATTCTTTAAAACAAGAAAAAAGTTTTCTCCCCAGCCAACGAATTCACGGTGATTTTCACCTTGGACAAATACTTTATAATAAAGAAAATTTTTGGATAATTGATTTTGAAGGAGAACCTTCACGAGAAATTGCTTACCGCCGTTCAAAACAATCTGTAGCTGTTGATATTGCCAGTATGTTGCGTTCTTTTCAATATGCAAAGGCAATGTTTAACAGAGATACGACATCTGCAGAGTTAGCATTTTTAGAAGAATACGCCAAATATTCAGGAATAAACAAACAAGAACTCCAAAATGAGTGCAAAGCCTATTGTTTAGCAAAAGCTATTTATGAAGCTTGTTATGAACTAGAATTTCGCCCAGATTGGTTTTTTGTGCCAGCAATTGCACTTTTAGAAGATTTTTTGTGATTTAAAAACAAATTTTTCAAAATATAAGGTTAAAAGGTCTTTTGTTTACCTTTCTAAAGAAATAATTACAAATAAATTCATTATTTTTATTGAATATTGGTATTGAAAATTTTTGATTTTAAAAATTTTCACTTTTGGATATAGGTTTTTTATGTTTAGATTACTTTTTTCTGTAGTCTTCTTGCTACTCAATACAGTAGCTTTTGCTGCCTTTGACGAATGCCGTTTTAATTATGGTCGCCAGTGGCAAAACTCTTTTAACGAGAACACTGATTTTTCAGGTAAAGGGCTTTCTCATTTAGCTATCTGGATTGGTGATAATGATAACTATAACCAATACTGGGAAGGCTCTATGGTCAGAGCCGCTAAGAAAAACAATCTAACTCCTGTTTTTTATGCGTATGTAATTGCTGAATACGATAAAGACCAAGGAAACCAGGATTGTGATGTTGGTTCACCAAACCATTGTACGAATGGGGCTGAAACAATAAGAAATAAATGGAATAGCATTCTTTCGCGTTATCGTTCTTACGCTCAAGGCGTGGCTCAGGATTTTGGCACTTCTGGTACCACTATCTGGCTTATTGAACCTGACTTTTTCCAGTATTCTGTTTCTGGTGATAATCATGACACACGTTTTGATCAAGTGGGTGGCGGTATTCCTGATGCAGACCTTTGCGGAAAATATTTTAACGATATTGTTTCAACAATTAAATCGGCATTGCCAAATGCAAAAATTGCTGTAGATATTTCTCCCTGGTTAAATGATGGCCTTGTTACATGGTATGCTAATTTTGATAAAAGCAAAGTCGATTACCTTTTTAGTTCTGGTGGGCGCACTCAAGGTGACCAAGAACGTATGAGAAATGATAATAATAACTTGGTGACATGGGCTTTTGCAAGTTCGGCAATGGGTGGTAAAAAAATAATTGCTGATGATGGTTATGGTGTTGGAGGCGCAAGCAATAATGACTATGGTGATTGGCTAAACGTTTCTAATTTAAACAATCGTATTTCTGATGGTGTTATCGGGCTTACAATTCAAGAACCAAACGATTCTTATTACACATTTGCAGCAAGTAACCCTTTAAATATGTGTAGTGGTGGTGTTTCTTCTTCTAGCGTTTCTGTCACACCAAGTTCTTCTTCACAAGCTGTTGTGGCGGCTACTAAAAAAACTCTTTTAGTTGATGATTTAGAAGATGGCGATACCGTTTCTTTATGGGGTGGCGACTGGGCTATTTATAATGACAATGATAATGGTGGCGCTTCTAGTGTAGAAAGGTCTTTCGTTACAGGGAACGCTTCGTCTAAAGCTATACAAGTAAGTTACACATTAAACGTAGGCTCTCTTACTTACGATCCATTCATAGGTCTTGTTGTTGCCACTAATGCTGATGGCATAACAACTGAAAACCTTTCAACTTGCACTTCTATTCAATATGACTATAAAGGCGCTGCTCATTCTTTCCGCGTTGAAAGCCCTAATATTACAGACGCTGCTTATTTTGAAACTTCAGTTGCAAGTACAAATTCTTGGACAACAAAAACGGTTTCCTGGAATAGCCTTGCCCAACCTACTTGGGGAATTTCAAAAAGTCTTTCTTCTACAAGAGAAAGCGTTCGTGCATTTAGCTGGCAAATCCAAGCCGCTTCTGGTTCTGGAACTTTACAAATAGATAATGTAAAATGTTTAGGACTCCCAGAAGCTAGTTCTTCTAGTTCTGCCGTTTCTAGCAGCAGTTCTGTTCAAAGTTCTTCAAGCCTTGCTTCCAGCAGTTCTCAACAATCTTCTTCAAGTGTTGTAAGTAGTTCTTCTCTGGTATCAAGTTCTTCTGAAATGTCTTCATCAAGTGCTCTTTCCTCTTCTTCTGTGATAGTAAGTTCAGAATGGCAATCCAACACAAAATTAACGGTTAATGAAAACACAGTAGTTATTGGCCAATCCAATAATTATAACGACGAACGTCACGTTACAAAGAATTTAGGCAATCTTGTAACTGGAGAAACCTACAAACTTTCTTTTGACGCTACAGAGAGTGCTGGAGGTCAAGAATTTGAAATGACCACCACATTAAATGAATACTGTAATGAAAAGACCACTCTTACAGGTGGAAGTACTGCTACAGTCACTTGCACATTTACAGCTAAATCAAATGATGAAGCTATTTTAACTCTTGACATGCCTGGTTCTCGTTGGGAAGAGATTACTATTTCCAATTTCTCTTTCGGAGTTGTTTCTGCTCTTCAAACCTTTACTATTACTTTTGTAAATGGAACGGAAGTTTTACAACAAGAAACTTTAGAAGAAGGCTCATTACCAAATTACAATGGGGAAAAACCGGTAAAAGAATCAACTGAAAAGTACATCTACAATTTCAAAGGCTGGTCGCCTGAAATTATAACGGTCGCTGGGAACGCTACTTACAAAGCTGTGTTCGATAGCGCTCTAAACAAGTACACCGTGACTTTTGTTGACGAAAATGGTTCTGAATTAAAACAAGCTACAAGTTATGATTATGGTACTTCTGCAGAAAACATTGTTTTGCCTGCTAATCCTACAAAACCTTCTACTGATTCGCAAACTTTCTCATTTGCCGGCTGGACTCCTGCGTTATCGGACGTCACAGAAAATGTGGTGTACAAAGCGACTTATTCAGCAACAACAAATGCTTACACAATCACGTTTGTGAATGGTAATGAAACGCTACAATCTTCTACGGTGGCTTTCGGAGAAACTCCTGCTTACAGC
>JAZQSE010000013.1:0-54973 GCA_045629945.1 Fibrobacteraceae bacterium | reverse complement strand
CGTCAGCGGTTCTTGTCATTACGAGACGTGCAGAATGCACGGCGTGGTAATCCCCTTGCCAAAGATGGCCACGAGGCACAAGGCCTCTCGCCATGACAAGTTATTTTTCTGCCTATGGCGCAATTTATGCAAAAAGCATTGTGGTTCACAAAGACACAAAAGTTATTTGGGTAATTTTTCTCTTTCATTTTAATAATAATTTGTGTTAAAAATTCAATTTTACTCATGTCTTTGTAAGATTACCTTTTTTATTTAGCCTACAGATATTCTACATTTGTTAAAGTTAAATGGAGAGTTTTATGAGAGTGTTTTCTACTTTGTTGAAAATTTTTGCAGCATTCGCTCTTGTTGGCGTTATTGCGTTTGGAATCGGTTATTATGTTTTATTTAATGTCGGGCTAAATAAAGATCCTGATGGAAAATTCAATCGCAATACCATTTTAGAAACTCTTTCTGGTGAAACACGCGTATTTTACCGAGATGGTGAAAAACGATTAGGTGCTTTTTTTGATGCAAACCACCGTATTTATGTGCCTTATGGAGAAATCCCAGAAAATATTGTAAACGCTCTTGTTGCCGCTGAAGACGCTCGCTTTTTTGAACACAATGGTTTTGATTTAAAAGGTTTTTTAAGGGCAATGCTAGTAAACCTTAAAGCTGGCAGTTTAAGACAAGGTGGTTCTACTCTCACCCAACAAACTGTTAAAAATATTTTTGGCCGCGAAGAACGTTCTGTAATGGAAAAGGTAAAAGAATTACGCGACGCCATTCGTTTAGAACGCCATTTTACAAAAGAACAAATTCTTGAATTTTATTTAAATCAGTTTCATGTGGCTGGTTCTGGAAAAGGTGTAGCAATTGCCGCACAATATTTTTTCAATAAAGAACTTAAAGATTTAACTCTTGCCGAATGTGCTTTTATTGCAGGCTCCGTAAAAGGCCCTTTTAATTACGACCCTTTTGCTCAACGTAACGAAGAAAGAAAAGAGCGCGCACTAAAACGCGGCGAAGAACGCGTAAAATACGTACTTTCAAGAATGTTTGAAGACGGTTACATTTCTAAAGAAGATTACGAATTGGCTTTAGCAAAACCTCTCTCTTTTGAACATGGAACTTTCAGGTATTCTGTTTCTACTTCACTAGCTTTAATTGAAGAAAAATTAAATTCTGACTTTTATCAAGCCATTTTTGAAAAAGAAGGTATTGAAGATTGGAGACGTGCTCAGTTAGAAATTATTTCAACTATTGATGCCGATTATCAAGATGCAGCCAAAAGAGCTTTACAAGCTAACATTTCTGATTTGCAATTACGTTTAGGTGGTTTTGCATTACCTACAGCTGAAAAACCAAACCGCGCTTTAAAAGCAAGAGTAGGCGATTACCTTTATGGTTCTCTTGATTCAGCTACTTATGGAAAAGATGGTTCTTTAGAATCACTCTACCTTTCTTTTGGGCAAATTAAAGGCGTTGTCGAAAAAAGTGCTTTGGATTCTTTAGAAAAAATGGTTAAAAGTAAACCTGAAAAAATCCTTTCAGCAAAACTCGGGAAAGGTTCTGTTTTGTTAGTAAGTGTTTTAGATTCTATTGCTGTAAATGGTTTTTTCCGTTGCAAGTTAGAAACAGAACCTGTTTTACAAGGCGCTATTATTGCTCTTCAAAATGGAGAAGTTCTTGCAAGCCAAGGCGGCTTTCATAATACTGGTTTTGATAGAGCTTTTAAAGCAATGCGCCAATTTGGTTCTAGCTGGAAACCTTTGCTTTTTGCTTTAGCCTTTCAATATGGCTGGAATTATTTGGATGAAATCGAAAACGATTTTAACGTATTCCAGTATGGCAATCAATTTTATTTCCCTAGGCCGGACCACAAAAATAAAGGCGATAGAGTAAGTATTGCCTGGGCAGCTACTCGTTCTGAAAACATTGCAAGTATCTGGCTTTTAGAACACCTTTTTGATAAGCTTTCTTTAGAAGATTTTGAAAACGTTTTAGAACAAAATAATTATGCGATGCTTTCTGACGAAACTTCAAAAACTTATTTTGAACGCTTGAGAGATTCTCTTGGGCTTATTTTAAAAGAACAAGTCAAACAAGAAATCCAATTTGAAATAGCTAAAGAAAAATTTGTGAATAAACTGCTTACTGAAAACAACCTGGAAAAAGCCCGCGCCGTACAAAATCTTTGGTTTGGTTTAGGTGCAGAACTCGCAAAAAAATCGGCTAAAACAAATGACTTGAAAGAAAAACTTTCTCACAATTATAAACATTATGAAAGTATTTTGCGAACACGTCGTTTAGCTGAAAATGATTCTGCTAATATTTTGCAAAGCCCTGATTCTATTATGCTTTACCCACATTTTTCTTTAGCTGATTTTACAGAATTTTCTTTACTTGTTGAACCTACAAGCGAAGAAATAAATTATTTGTCTCCTGAATATTTGCGTTATTGGCCTGATTTTAAACGTTCTCTTGCTATGGCTGATTTTAGTCGCTTTTTACACGAAATAGGTATACAAAGGAAATTGCAGAAAGTACAAAGTATGGTGCTTGGCGCAAATGAAGTTTCTCTTGCTGAAATGACTGTTGCTTATGAAACAATTCTTGGTGGGGAAATTTTTAAAGGAAAAGATGGTGATTGGAGTGAACCTATTTTGATTAAAGAAATTAAGAATAGCGAAGGAAAAATTATTTTCAAAAATGAAATCGAATCTAAAAATATTTTAAGCGATACGGTTACATCTCAAATGGCTGCTATTCTCCATTCTGTTTTTGAAAATGGTACAGCTCGTTCTCAGTATAATAATATTTCATTAACATCTGACGAAGGACGGCGTTTACATTTTCCTGCTATGGGAAAAACAGGAACAACAAATGATTTTAGAAATGTTGCGTTCCTTGGAGCCCTCCCTGAATTCAATGAAGCCAAAAATGGTTTTGCTGTAGATTCTGTTTTGGCTATCGGGAGCTATGTCGGTTTTGATAATAACAAACCAATGAAATCAGGCCGCACAAGAATTGCCGGCTCTTCTGGCGGTTTACCTCAATGGAGTGCTTTTGCAAAAGACATTCTGAAACTCAGAAAAGACAAAGAACATGTTGATTTTTTAAGTATTCAAAATTTGAAAACCGGTAAAATCCCATTGATCTATACAAACCTCCGTGGCGACTTACAAGTAGATGCTATTTCTGGACTTGCTAGTACTTCTGAAAGTGAAGGTTATAAAACGCTTCCGTGGTTAGAAGTTCCAGGATTTGTTCCGCCTAAAATGCAGGAAGCCGCCGCGAACGCGGCGGCTATAGGAGGTTTCTTAACGGCATTGCCTACTCCAAGTATTCCGCAAGAACCAACTTCTGAGCAAGAAACTCTTGACACAGCATCTTTTGTTTTGCCAGAAGAAAATTTTGAGCCTATTGAATCCGAAAATGATTTTGTTCCTATTGAGGTAGAATTTTGAAAATAGCGAAATACATGTTCATTCCTTTGTTTTTTAGCTTAATACTTTTAGGCTGTGCGACTTCTATACCTAAGCAAGAAGTAGAAATCGCATTACCAGTTGAAAAAAATATTGCCCCTGTTGATTCTTCTAAAGAAAGTCAAATTCACGATTCAGTTTCTACGACTCAAAAAGTCATTTCAAAAGAAGAACCTAAAACTGAAATTCTTGCTTTGCCTATTCCACCTCAAACAGACACTATTCCTACTATTCAGAAAATACCTAATCCTTTTTTAGACATTCAAAAAATTGCCGCCGAATCTTTTTCTTATGCACAAACACTTTATTCCGAAGGAAACATAGATTCTGCTATTCATTTTTTAGAAACTTTTTCAATGCTTGATCCGCTTTGGAAATCTTGGATGACACATGTCAATAAAGATATAGAGAAATTTAAAAACGCAATCAATCAAGAAGCCGAAAAATACAAAACACTTTCTCTTGCTATTATAAACGAAATGGCTACTTCTGGTGATTACGGAACAATCTGCAAATTAGCAGACAGTTTAATTGCTCTTGCTCCAAATGATTCGTTAAAAGTTTTTGCTGAAAATAAAAAACAACAAGCTTTCCAAAAAACTTTTTCAAAAGTAAAAGATGAAATGAAAAAAATTGAAAATCAAGCCAAACAAAGTGGCGACTATCAAAAAGCAGATTCTTTAGCTAGTCGTTTGCAAATGCGTTACCGCGATTTTTCGGACACGCTCAAATTAAATGAATGGATAAATTCTATAAAACAAATCGCTGACTTACAAAATAACGATAAAGATTACTGGACAAAAAACAACCCAGAAGAATATTTTAAAAAAGCAAAAGAATTAAATGCAAATGGTAAAATTGAACAAGCTTTAGAAATTTTAAACAAATTAATTTCTAGCCCGTTACGTGAAAAAGCTTTAGAAGAAAAAAATCTGATTGGCAAAGCTTTTTGTAAAAATGCAAGACAAAAAACTGCGTCTTTTTACACAAAAGCATTAAAGCAAAAAAACAATGACGAAAAGAAAAAACTTATAAATCAAGCTGTTGAAAATCTTTCTAGTTGTATAGAAAAATTTGAATCGCTTGAAGAAGCAAAACAAGCAGAAACAGATAAAAAAATCTTACTTGAAGAATTAAACAAATAAACATTATGGAAGAAACATCTCTTTTAATTTATCTTGCTTTTTTTGGTGTTGGGTGTGCTGCAAGTATGCTCAATAGTATTGCTGGCGGCGGAAGCGTTTTTAGTTTACCTATAATGATTTTTTTAGGACTCCCACCCACTATAGCAAACGGCACAAACCGTATCGGCTTGATTGTCGGGAATATTTCTTCGGCTTACAACCTTCATAGGCATGGGCATCTCAACAAGAAAATTCTATTCCAATTAGCATTGCCTTCTGTTTTAGGAGCTTTGGCTGGCGTATTTTTTGTTGTGCGATTAAATGACAAAGTTTTTCAAGCGATTCTTGCGGTTGCTATTGCTCTTGTCGCTATTATGAGTGGTTTAAAAAAAGATATTTTAGGTAAGCCCCCTCTTTCTCCTCCGGAGAAATGCACTAAAATGGGATTTCTTGGATTTTTATTGGTAGCTATTTATGGTAGCATTGTTCAAGTTGGTGTTGGCTTTTTGCAAATTTTTGCACTGCGTCGTTATACCGGCCTTGAGCTCATTCAAGTCAATGCGTTAAAAAATACTCTCACGACCATTTTCTTAATTATCAGCACAACAGGCCTTGCCATAGCTGGTAAAATTCATTGGCCTTTAGCTATTGTGACAGCTCTTGGAGCTTATTTCGGTGGCTTTTTAAGTAGTTTACTGCAATGCAAGAAAGGCAATAAATTTATTGAGCGAACCGTTCGAATTGCTACTGTTGCCGTTGCAATAAAAATGATTTATGATGTTATAGCTTCTTAATATTTAAAGGATTTTTATGTCTGAATCACTCTTTTTAAAAACTTGTAATGGACTTGTTTCTAAAGAAAAACCAGTTTGGTTTATGCGCCAGGCAGGCCGCTATTTACCAGAATATATGGAAGTCAGAAATCAGTTTAAAACGTTTTTGGATTTTGTTCATAATTCAGATGCAGCTGCAAAAGTAACTGTTCAGCCAGTAGACCGCTTTGGCCTTGATGCCGCGATTCTTTTCAGCGATATTCTTGTTCTTTTACCCACTCTTGGAATAGATGTAAAATTTTTACCAGGCGAAGGTCCAAGAATTGAAACTCCTTTACAAAACGCAAATGCTATTCAAAATTTAAAAGACCCTCAAATTGAACAAGAACTTTTTTTCACAAAAGAAGCTATTGAAAAAACACTAACTCTTTTAAATGGTCGCGCGCCTTTGCTCGGATTTATTGGTGGGCCACTCACACTTGCCTCTTATGCAATAGAAGGTAAAACATCAAAAGATTTACACCAAGTCAAAAAACTTTTTTATCAAAATCCAGAAACTTACCATACCTTGCTTGAAAAAATTTCAATTACTGCTGGAGAATATTTAGCATTACAAGCAAAGTGGGGTTGTAATGCTTTAGTTGTTATGGATAGTTGGGCGGGACATTTGTCGAAAGAAGATTATCAAAAAATGGCTTTACCTTATTCTAAAAAAGTGATTGAAATGGCCAAACAAACAAATGTTCCTGTTTTGCATTATGCCAATGGGAGCGCTCATTTATTAAGTGAATTTTTAAAACTCCCTGCTTCTGGTTTCGGGCTTGATTGGAGAACACCTTTAGAAACTACTTTAACGGAAAATCCAAAAACCGTTTTCCAAGGGAATCTTGACCCAGCTATGCTTTTTGCTCCACAAGAAACAATAAAAAAACGCGTTCGTGAAATTCTGGATTTAACAAAAAATCGAGCCCACATTATGAATCTTGGGCATGGGATTTTACCAGGCACTCCAATAGAGGGCGTGAAAACATTTGTCGAAACCGTTCGAGAATATATTTAAAAAAGGTTGTCATCGCGAACGCAGTGTAAATTGTCATGGCGAGGAGTCTTGTAAGACGACGCGGCCATCTAAAAACAAGTCTAAAAAGATTGTCATCGCGAACGCAGTGTGGCGATCTACTGGCAATGAGTTTCTATAAAACTTAAGCTAGCGAGTGTCGCGGCAGATGCAAATTTATTTGCAATCTGACATAACCGAGCGTAATGAGTTTCTATAAACTCGCCATAAAAATTTTATATTTAAAAATATGTTTCATAAACTCGCCATACACTTTAGAAATTACTTTCCAAGACAATCTCTTGTAGGGCAATTTATGCGTTATTTTTTTACTGGTGGGTTAGCATTTGTTGTAGATTTTGCTTTATTCGCTCTTTGTCTTTATGTATTCCACTGGCATTATCTTTTAGCAAATTTTGTCGGTTTAATTGTTGGACTTGCTCTCAATTATGCCATCAGTATTTCTTGGGTTTTTTCTACTTGTGAACGGTCTTTAAAAAACAAACAATGCCTTGAATTTTCTGTTTTTGCTCTTGTCGGAATTCTTGGTATCGGGCTCAATCAATTGATTATGTTTGCTCTTGTCGGAAAACTTGAGATTCAAGAAATGATTTCAAAAATTATTGCCGCAAGTATTGTTCTTGCATGGAATTTTCTTGCTCGTAAATTAATTCTTTTCCGCGATAAAAAGGTATAGCTATGACTCAAACTAATACTGAAAATAAAATCGCAATTATTGCCGGTGCCGGGCCAGCAGGCTTAACGGCAGCTCTTGAACTTTTACGAACAACAAATGTCAAGCCTATTATTTTTGAAGCAGAAAATGTGATTGGCGGAATTTCAAGAACCGCAAAATACAATGGCAATCGTATGGATATTGGCGGGCATCGTTTCTTTAGTAAAAGCGATGTCGTTATGGATTGGTGGCAAGAAATTCTCCCCTTGCAAGGCAAAGCAAGTAAAGACGATTTAGCTATCGGTAGGCAAGTTCCACTTGCTTCTCTTGGTCCTGACCCAGAAACTTCTGACCTTGTTATGCTTTGTCGTTCAAGACTCAGTCGTATTCTTTTTTTACGAAAACTCTTTGATTACCCAATCACTTTAAATGGCGAAACCATTAAAAATCTCGGCTTCATGCGAATGTTAAAAATTGGTTTAAGCTATTTAAAAGTCAAGATACTCCCAAAAAGAAAAGAAAACAGCCTTGAAGATTTTATGATAAATCGTTTCGGTGTTGAACTTTATAAAACTTTTTTCAAAGAATACACAGAAAAACTTTGGGGAGTTCCTTGTAACAAAATAAGCCCTGAATGGGGCGGCCAACGCATTAAAGGTTTGTCTATCACAAAAACCATTTTACACGCTTTAAAACAAATTTTCAAGAAAAACAATTCTTCTGAAAATATCCGGCAAAAAAATACAGAAACAAGTCTTATCGGACAATTCCTTTACCCTAAATTAGGGCCAGGCCAGCTCTGGGAAACTGTTGCCGATAAAATTAAAGAACTTGGTGGCGAAATACATTTAAATGCAAAAGTCACACAAGTCAAAACAGAAAACGGAAAAATCAAAGAAATCGTTATTGACAAAGGAACTTATACAGAAACTCTTGCTTGCGACTATTTCCTTTCTACAATGCCCGTGAAAGAACTTGTAGAAGCAATGGAAAATGTCCCACAAGAAATCATAAGAATTGCCAAAGGCTTGGTTTATCGCGATTTTATTACTGTCGGACTTTTACTCGATAAACTTGAAATCAAAAATCCGGCAAAAAATGGCACGCCAGAAAGCAAATTAAAATTCGTTGCTGATAATTGGATTTACGTACAAGAAAGCGATGTTAAACTTGGTCGCATTCAAATCTTTAATAACTGGAGTCCTTATTTAGTACAAGATTCTGAAAAAGTCTGGATTGGCTTAGAATACTTTGTAACAGAAGGTGATTCTATGTGGCAGATGCCAGACAATGAATTCATTCAATTTGCAATTGATGAACTTGATAAAATTCATGTTGCCAAAAAAGAATCCGTAAAAGATTCTGTTGTTTTCCATATCAAAAAAGCTTATCCGGCTTATTTTGGAACTTATAATGAATTCAACAAAATCAGAAAATATTTAGACCCTATTGAAAATTTGTTCCTTATGGGTAGAAACGGCATGCATAAATACAATAATATGGACCATAGCATGCTTTCTGCAATGGAAGTTGTAAAATGCATTCGTGAAAATATTTCTGACAAAAGTGCTATCTGGAATGTTAATTCCGAAGAAGATTATCACGAAGAAAAAAATAATTGATTAGGCTATATATGCAGCGTTTAAAAAAAATATTCTTCTTACCTGAATTTTATTGCGTTTTGCTACTTGCATTGTGCTTAATCTTTTTGCACTTAGGCCAAGTTAAAATTGAAAACGCCATATATTCAAGGGCTTCTGAAACAGAAAGCATTTCTTTTCCTTTTGCAAAAAATATGCGCTCTCAAGAGCATTTTGAAATTTCCTTTCACGTTATCAATAAATTCAATCAACCTTATGAATTAAAAGTCTTTCCCGATGATTGCGCTGAATCTGTTATCATCAATGGAAACTTTATAAACCTTAAAAATTTCCCTGAAAATTGCAATTACACGCAAGGATTTACTTTACCTGATTCTTTAATTTCTCCTTACCTTGTAGGGCAAAAAATCCACTACTCTTTCAATATGAAAAATAAAGGAGGCTTAGCTGGAATTTATGTTGAGCCAAAATCTAAATCTATTTTATTTTCTATTATCAACATTTCAACGATTTTATTGATTGCATTACTTTCTTTAATGATTGCCAAAAGATTAGGCATGCCTAAAAAACTTTACTTATTACTTTTGTTTGGTATTATTATTCGCATTAGTTTTTTCTTGTCGACTCCATACAGCCAATACACACATGACGTTGATGGGCATATTGCCTATGTTCAATATGTAGCCAATAATTTTAGCATCCCAGAAACAGATGATTGTTGGACTTGTTATCACCCTCCTGTTTACTATGTCTCCGCTGTAGTCCCATATCTTTTAGGAACTTGGATTCACTATAATGAAATAAGAATGCTCCAGATTTACAGCCTTCTATTTTCACTCCTGATTCTTTTCTTTGGAATCTTATTTTTCAAAACTTTCCTTGAATCCAAAGCATTATTTTGTGCATCTTGGTTACTAGCTCTCTGGCCCTTGTTTATTCTTGTTACACCACGAATCGGGAACGATCAATTGTTCTACTTGTTCCACACTCTTTGCCTTTTCGGTGGAGCAAAATATTTATTCAGTGGCAAGGGAAAATTTTTAATCCTCGCGACTATTTCTACCATCTTCGCTTTATGGACAAAATCAACTGCTGTCGTCACCATAGGAACCTTATTCTTATTCATGACATGTGGCTTTTTTAAAAATGCCGAAACATTCAAGCCCAATCGCTCTGAACTCATCTCTTGGATACTTTTAATTTTTGCTCTCGTTTTATTTGGCTTACAAAAAATACTTGCCGAATCTTCTTTGGTAGGCAATGCAAGCGGTTTACATTCAGGCTTAAAAGTAGGTAATGAAGCCATCAATTATTTATTCTTTGACATTCGTTCTTTCGTTCTTGAACCATTTACCAGCGCTTGGAAAGATGGACTTGGGAGAGAATATTTTTGGAACTATTCTTTAAAAACATCTTTATTTGGAGAATTCACACTTGCGACAACCTCATTTGGAAAAACGCTTGCCACAATAACAAGCGTTTCATTCCTTGGACTTTGCCTATACGCTTTCCGCGGTTTCTGGAAAACAAAATGCCAGGCCATTCATTGGATTCTCATTTTACAAGGAATTGCCTTTTTTGCTGCTTCAATGTTCTTAAGAATCAAACTCCCTTATTCTTGCAGCAACGATTTCCGCTACATATTACCAGCTTTATTTAGCTTTTTCGCATTTCTTGGAATCGGCGTAAATCTTGAGAAAGCTTCTTTAAAATGGAAAATATCAGGTTATGCTTTGATAACCATTTTCACACTTTCGTCAACAATATTATTGCTTTCGATTTAAATTTCTTCAATATCAGGTTCAGGTTCTTCCGTTGAAGCGCAACCAGGAGCATTTGGATCTTCTGTACAAATATCTGTTGTATCTTCTGCACTGCTAGAATTAGAACTTGAATCAGAGCACCCAAAAGCAAAAAGTGCCAAAAATAGTGATACAACTAAAGTCAACCATTTCTTATTCATAAGATTCTCCCATTTTTAAAAGAACTCTAGCATTTAAAATAGTAAAAGCCTTTTAATTAACTTATCCCAAAATTCATTTTTATACAAAAACAACCGCCTAAAAAGGCGGTTGTAAAGGTAACGCTCGGACTCGAACCGAGGAATAGGGCTTTTGCAGAGCCGTCCCTTACCAACTTGGGTACGTCACCAGCATTCCCAATTATACTAAAATTTTTTACTTTTCCAAGACTATTATGCGGAAAGATTCTTTGAAAATGCGTTTTTTCCATTTTTTAACCATTTTCTGGTTAAAAAGCCTTCGCATTCAGGGTGATAAACCAGACAATTTTAAAGCAGGAATTTTAGGTATCTGGCACGAAGACTTAGCCGCAACAACCGCCGCATTTGCTCATAAAAACATTTACGCCATGATATCTTCCAGTAAAGATGGTGATATATTCACAAATATTGCAGAATCTCTCGGTTATAAAATCGTCCGCGGTTCAGATTCTTTACATGCAGAATCCATACGTCATCTTGTAAAACCGCTCAAAAACAATTCTTTTGTAGCAATGGCTCTTGATGGTCCAAAAGGACCCGCTCGTAAAAAAAAGCCCGGAACTGCCTGGCTCTCACAAAAAACGAATCGACCTTTATACGAAGTCAAAGTAATTTATGGCTTACACTTTCAATTACACTCTTGGGACAAATCAAAAATTCCATTCCCTTTTTCAAAAGTCACCATAAAAATACAGCAAAACTTCTGATACAATTCATTTCAGAATCAAGGGAAAAATCTTCTTCGCTTTTTAAAAATCTTTTATCTATATTTTTGCTGGATTTTAGAAGAAATTCTTAGCGCCTGGCCGTGCCTGTTGTGTAAGCACACTTATCACGACTTTCGCTATTAAATAGTAACGTTTAATTCAAGAGGGCAAAATGGACGTATTCGCAAAGTTTGTAGCGTTTGACTTAGAAACAACTGGTCTTGACAAAGAAAAAGACCAGATTATTGAAATTGGTGCAGTCAAATTCACACTCATCGAAGAAAACGCAACTATAAAGCCCAAAATACTTGGAAAATTCCAGACATTTGTAAAGCCCGACCTTTTAATCCCAGCAGAAGCAACAGCTGTAAACCACATCACAAACGAAATGGTTCAAAACGCCCCAGACATAAACACTTGTCTCCGCAAATTCACAGGCTTCTGCGGCTTAGACACAATCCTTGTCGCTCACAATGCCGCATTCGATGCCGGATTTTTACAAAAAGCCTATACACAAAATCCGCAACTTATTCCAGCAAACCCAATCATTGATAGTTTAAAAATAGTCCGCACCATAATGCCAGAGCTCCCCAACCACAAACTCGGTAACATCGCGGAAATGTTCAAAAAACGCAATCAAATTTCTATGACAATCGCAGCAGGCGAAATGCACCGAGCCGTTTACGACTGCGAAATGCTCATGGAAGTTCTCGTTGCTACACTACGCCGCCGCATCTCCAAAGAAGATTGGCTCATGCAAAACATCTTAAAAGTCCTCCCTAAATACGGCGGAATCTCGCAATCTCTCCGCAAATAAAACCATTTATTACAAAGGGAGAAGTCTCTCCCTCGCTCCAACTGGCTTTGTCGACGATTTTCAAAATCCGTTTTGAAAATCACCTTTCCTATAAAAAACACAAAGCCATTTTCCGCTACCCACTCGGGTAATCAAGCAAACACCGTGTAAATTGTCATCACAAACGCAGTCTGACTTGTCATGCAAATTGTCATGGCGAATGAAATGAAACCATCTAACAAAAAGGTTGTCATGGCGAGAGGCCTTGTGCCTCGTGGTCATCTTGGTTGTTCTCATTACGAGCGTAGTATAAATTGTCATCGCGAACGCAGTGCGGCGATCTAATGGCAAGCAGATTGCTTCTGTCACTACGTTCCATCGCAATGACAAAAAACTTGCGGCAAGTGTAGAACTGGTAAGCAGATTGCCACGCCGTGCATTCAGCACGGCTCGCAATGACAAGGTTCGTGAGCAAGTTCAGGGTTGTCATGGCAAGGAGTCTTTTAAGACGACGCGGCCATCTGTTGGCAAGTTGTCATCGTGAACGCAGTGCGGCGATCTAGTGCGCATTTAAATAAAGTTCTATCCTCTCAATCTCTACACTAGACCTCGTCAAAACCTTACCAAAAAAACATTCAGTCTGCGTAACAAGCGATAAACTAAAAAGAAAGGATTCAAGTAGGTCACTGCGAATAACCTTGCTTGAATCAAATCCCAGATATGCTAAAAGTTTTGCAACCGGAAATTGTGGTCGTTTGCGAAGCAATGCCAAAAAATGTCTTTTGCGATTTGCCCTATAAACCTAAATTTTCTCGATTTGATAATTGGGATAAAGAACAGCACGCATAATTTGAAATAAGGAATGTTTTCTTGTCATCAACGAAGACGTAAGAAAATGTATTGAAGTTTCGTCAGCCATACAGGTTTTAAACTAATCCTTAAATAAAATCTATCACACCTTTTCTTTCATGCAGTTTGCCTTCAGCTTTTGGGTAACCAAGAGCAGCAAGACCATAAACTATATGATTTTCTGGCACATTTAATTCTGAAAGAATCGGTCGGATTTTTTCGTTATCACAAATACCGCAAAGCTGATTTATCCAAACAGAACCTATGCCTAATGAATGAGCGGCAAGGAAAATATTTTGTAATGCGCAGGCGTTGTCATCACGCCCCCAGACGCTATCGGGTTTATTTGAAGGAATAATTAAAGCTTGTGGTTTATAAAAGTTGTAACCATCTCTACCAAGGACTTCAGCAATAGCATCTGCTAATTTTTGAATTTTAACTTTATCTGTTAAAACAGTAAAATGCCATGATTGCTGATTCATTCCACTAGGTGCATAACTTGCAGCTTTTGCAATGATTTCTAAATCTTCTTTTTTTAATGGCTCTTCTGTAAAAGAACGAACGCTACGTCTTGATAAAATAGCTTCTATAACTTGATTCATAATAACTCCTATTTTTCAGTAAAATATAAATTCTCTTTTTCTAAAAAAAGAGTAATTAAAAACAAGTTGTCATAGCAAATGCAGTACGAATTGTCATGGCGAGAGACCTTGTGCCTCGTGGCCATCTTGATTTTTTGTCATTACGAGCATAGTATAAATTGTCATCGCGAACGTAGTGTGGCGATCTAGTAGCAAAGAGATTGCTTCTGTCACTATGTTCCATCGCAATGACAAAAAACTTGCGGCAAGTGTAGAACTGGTAAGCAGATTGCCGCGCCGTGTATTCTACACGTCTCGCAATGACAAGAACTGCAAGCAAGTAGCGTACGATGGGATTGCTTCTCCCCGTTGGGATTCGCAAGTAACAAGAACCGCGTGGTAAGTGTATAAACAAGTGTGTTAGGGATGAAAGCCCGTTAGGGTTCGGACTCGGCTTGACCGAGGCTGAACGGACGAGTGTCGGCGCATTTTACAGGATGCGCCGACACGAGATAACGCAAGAGCCCGACCTACGCGTTTGAAGTTTATAACGAAAACCGTAGGAACACCCCAAAATTCACCGCATTACTTTTTTAGAAAAAAGTTTTTTGTTATGTTTAGTGTATGGAAAAATTATTCCACAATCGCGATAAGTGTCTTGAATGTGCCGGCTGCGTCGGTATTTGTCCTAAAATGGCTCTCGATATGTATGGCCTTGATTTGCAGATAGATCATGAAAAATGTTCTAAATGTGGCCTTTGCGTTAGAGCTTGCCCTGCTAATGCTTTGAGTATTTCGGAGGACAATAATGCGTAAAGAATATGATGTTATTGTTGTAGGCGCAGGCCCTGGCGGTTCTGTCGCGGCAAGGGAACTAGCGAGGCAAGGCTTTTCCGTTTTACTTTTAGAAAAAAGAGAACGCGTGGGTTACCCCGTGCGCTGCGGAGAAGCAAGTACCACTTTTGCTGATTTGCAAAATTTCGGGCCGATTCCTGATGAATGTATTGAATCAAATATTAATGGCCTTTTTGTTTATGGCCCGCAAGGTACCGAAATTGATTATTACAAAAAAGATGTCGGCGTTATGCTCAACCGAGAAAAGTTTGACCCGTGTCTTGCTGAACTTGCAAAAAAAGATGGCGCAGAACTTTTAACATTTGCAAGGGCTAGTGCATTGAGCGATGTTGAAAATGGTTTTCGGACTGTTACCGTGGTGACTGCTACTGGAACAGAAAATGTGAAAGCTCGCGTAGTTATCGGCGCTGATGGGGTTGAATCTTTAATTGGTCGTATGGCTAAAATCCCTAGCGGTCAAAAGCCTGCTTTTTCTTGTTGTGGTGTTGATATTAAAGTGGAAGGTATTCTCACAAACCCTGAATACCTTACTTTCTGGCAAGGTCACGATTGGATTAATGATGGTTATATCTGGAGTTTTCCAAAAGTACGTTCAAACACAACTAATTTTGGCGCAGGGTTTCTTATTCCTAAAACAGAAGGCCCGTCTATTTTAGAAGTGACAATGGATTGGCTAAATCGCTTGTTCCCTAATGCAAAAATTTTAGGAACTGTCGGGGGCGTTATTCCCGTTTCTGGAAATCTTGAACATTATGTGGCTGATTCTTTAGCGCTTGTCGGCGATGCGGCTCACCATACTAATCCATTAACTGGCGGTGGTATTTCGGCTGCGATGCGTGCAGGGCGCCATGCGGCAAAAATTATCGGCGAAGGCCTTCGTGCAAATAATCTTTCTAAAGAATTTCTATTGCAATATGAGAATCTTGTCGAAAAAGATTTTGGCAAATCTCATCGCAAACAGTTAAAGTTCAGACGCTTCCTTTTAGAGCAAAATAAAGAAGACCAAGTGGATACTTACCATTTTTTAAATGCCGCTCTCGGTAAAAATGGAAAAAAACTTGATTTGCTGACACACCCAATGCGCTCATTAAAAGTTATTCGGGACTATATAAGATTCAAATAATTTTTATGCGCACCTGTTGCCCTAGCTTTTATTTCAAATTTCAATGCCTTGCTTCAAAATGTTCTGATACTTGTTGCGCTGGCTGGGAAATAGAAATAGATGAAAAAACAGAAACACTTTATAAAAATATTTCCGGAGATTTTGGAAATAAATTAAAAGCAAATATTGAAAATGGGCAATTCAAACTTTTACCTAATGAACGTTGTCCGTTTTTAACGCCTAATAATCTCTGTGAAATTTATTCTACTCTTGGAAAAAATTCTCTTTGCGCTATTTGCAAAGAGCACCCTCGTTTTAAAGAATGGTTTGGCGATTATATGGAACAAGGTTTAGGACTTTGTTGCGAAGAGGCTATACGATTATTGCTTAATGAGACTTCTTTAGAATTTGTTTCTTTTAATTCAGACGAAACTATTATTTCTCTTTCCGAAGAAGATATTTTTTTCAGAGATAAAATATTTAACCACAGAGAAAAAATTTTTTCCATTTTAAAAAATCGCACTATAGATTTTAAAGAGCGATTGATAACTGTCTTTCATGAAATAAAATCTTTTGAAGAAGAAAATTTTCCTTTGCTTTTAAAAAATAATTCTTCTGAAGAAAATGACTTTTCACTAATCCTTTCGCATTGGGTTAAAATTCTTGGAGAGACAGAAAGCCTTGGAAAATCCTGGGATAAAGTTTTAGCCGCTATTCAAACTAAAACCATTTCCAATTTTTCTTCTCAATCTGTCTTTTCAGATGTGGAAAGAGAAAATATTGTGATTTATCTTTTGTTCCGTTATTATGCAAAAACTTTATACGAAGGTAATTTTTCAGAGAAATTTAAATTTGCACTTTTCTTTTTAATTATTCTAGAAAATTTTGCAAATGAATTAGCCAATGATTCTGTTGGAAACATTAAAATCAACGCCATAAAAATGCTTTCTAAACAACTTGAATATTCTGAAAATAATCTCTATTTTCTTTTTGAACATTTTAATAATGATGCTTTCTTTTCTGAAAATTCTTTTTTGAATTTAATACAATATTTTTAAATGAATATCTATATTTCAAATATGCAAAAAACAGAAATTTGGTATAAAGCTCAAGGCCGCTGTAAAAGCGAAGAATATGAAATCGTTTCTTACCTTCTTTTTGAAGCAGGTGTTCTTACACTAGAAGAACTTGAAAGTGAAAATCCGGAATTAACAGAATTCCGCTTTTATACTGGCGATAAAGAAGAACGCGATTCTATTGTTGAAAAATTCCCTGAATACTTTTTTGAAATTTCTGAAGAGCCGGCTAAAGATTGGGATAAATGGTGGCGCGACAGAGCAGAACCTGTGGCTGTCAGCCCGCATTTATGGGTAAGACCTCCTTGGGTCGAATTCAATCCAGAAGATGAAAATGCAATTGTGTTAGAACTAGAAGCCAAAACAGCTTTTGGTACAGGCGAACACGAAACGACATCAAGTACAGCTGCTTTAATGGAAGGTATCGACTTTACCAATAAAACCGTTTTAGATATTGGCACAGGAACAGGAATTTTAGCCATGTTTGCTAGGCGGAAAAATGCAGCCCTTGCTGTCGGCACAGAAATTGACCCACAAGCTCTCCCTTGTATCGCTGAAAACTTTGAAAGAAATGGTTTTAAAGATTCTTGTGCAGTTCTTGGTTTTCTTGATGCCTTTGCCGACAATGTCAAATTTGATGTTATTGTTTGCAATATGATTCGTAGCGAGCTTTGGCCATTACGTGATGACATTGAAAATCTTCTTGCTAGTGGCGGTTATTTTGTAGTCTCTGGTCAATTAGAAGAAGAAAAACAATATGTTCTTGATTGGTTTTCAGAATGTGGTTTGCAAGTTGAAGAAGAAATAGTTCGTGGCGAATGGTGGAGTGCACGGGCGAGGTATTTATGAAATTAGATGCAATCGAATGTATGCAAAAGCGTAAAAGCGCTCGTGAATTTTCAGATAAAAAAATCCCAGAAGAAGTTTTACAAAGAGTTCTTGAGGGGGCGCGTTTTGCCCCTTCGAGTAAAAACACCCAACCTTGGAAACTTTCTCTTATCGAAGGGGCAAGGCTTTGTGCGCTACGCAAAGAACTCTGTGAACAATTTGATTTGGGCGCACAAAGCAGGCCGGATTTTTCACAAAATCTACAAGAACTCTACCGGCCACGCGCCATCGCTCTAGGAAAATCTATTCTCACCTATAAAGGTATCGCACGCGAAGACAAAGAAGGCAGACGCCAACACGACAGAGCAAACTTTGAATTTTTTAATGCAAAGCAAATTCTCGTATTAAGTGTTGCGAAAGAATCAAACGAAACCACATTAATGGATTTAGGTATTTTTGCTGGCTATTTAATGCTTGCTATTGAAAACGAAGGCCTTGCTTGCTGCCCACAAGTCAGCGTCATTAACTACGCCGATTCTTTCCGGAAAATTTTACCAGAACTTCAAGAAGAAAAAATTGCTATGGTATTCCCTGTAGGCTACCCTTTAGAAAATTCTCATGTAAATAATTTCCGTTCTGAACGAGAAAATATTAACGTCTGGTTCCAAAAAATTTCCTAAAAAATATTGCGATATTTTCCGTAATATCCCATTCTATTCAATTTCTGTAACCTTCTTGCAATAATTGCCCCAGGCAATTTAAATTCTTTTGAGAAAAATTTTAGTGCCCGTTCAGAATAATCCCCGACGGCTAAAATCTGACACTCTCTAAATTCAGACAAAAGTTTATCGTCTGCTTTTTTCTTGTATTCCTGATTTTCTTTTAATCCTGCAATATCTTTTACAAACATTCCTGTTTTTTCTGTTTCAAAAAATTCTAATGCTTCAAAAAGCATTTCAAGAAAAAGTATTTCTTTTGCATAACGCTCTGAAAAAATCAATAATGGTTTAGAATTTTTAAAAACACCTACTGCTCCAGAAAATGCTTGTGGAAAACTTGGAACAAATCCCAAACTGATTCCAAAATTTTGGCAAAGTTGTAAAGCTTTTTCTAAAAAATTTTCTTCTTTTAAATAAGAAAGATTTAAAAGTTTTTTCCTTAAAATGTCTAAACCTTTGACAGAAAATAAATTCTGGGTTCCTTTCCCATAAAGCAATTCTCCACAACGATACCATGCCGCATAAATTTTTGGAAAATCACTCCCTGAAAAATCAACAGAAACTATTTGCGGATTAGAAGAGAGATAAGCTTTTTCAAAAACAGATTTTGAACCTATTTGAAAAAATTGAAATAATTGCTCATGCTTTGGAAGGCCAGAATCTTTATTTAAAAAACCACGAGCAACCAAAGCCCTAAAAGGAAACCCCTCTGCAAAATCCTGATCTGAATCTCCATAATGTAGAATATTCTCATCAACAAGTCCTAAAACCCGATGCATATAAAAGATGTCTAACTCTGCTAAAGCTATTTCTTCTTTTGACCAGGCATAAACCAAATTCTTGGCACGACCTATTCGTGCCGCAAATTCATACTGCGACAAATTCTTTTCTTTACGAATGGAATCTAAATTTCTGGAAAAAGAACCTTCTAAAATTTTCATACGCAAAAAGTATGAAAATTCAAAAAGAAAAATCAATATTTAGTTTCTTGCGTAAGAAACTTTTTTTCCCTCAAACGGTAAATAGAAGATTGTTCATTTTCGTGCATTGCAGCGTGTTTTTTAGAATAATTCAGCTGAAGTGCTAAATTCTCCTTAGACTTCACAAAAGAAGCCTTCTTTCCAGACATATTCGCTACAATATTTTTAAAATGCTTTGTCATTTATCCAAAACCAATGTTTTTAAAACTTTACACAAGATAGTATAAGTATCATCAAAATAAAAGGGTGGAAAAATGCATCTGTGAGAAAAAGCACTAAAAAAAACGTCTTTTCTTGTTTTTTAAGTAAGAAAAAGATATAATTTAGGGTGATTTTAGCCACCATTTAATAAAAAAGAGGCATTTATGAAAAAATATGGCATTCTCGCTCTTATTGCGGCAGGTTCATTTATTGGTTGTGCAAGCGCTCCAAAACCAGATGTAAATCCAAACCCAAAAGAAGCTCCTGTTGTTCAAGCACAAAAAGATACTTTAATATCTGCTACTGATCGTAAAAGTTACGCCCTTGGTATAAATGTCGGTCGTTCTTTAAAAGATGTTCTTTTAACAGGTATTGATTTAGACATTATGCAAAAAGGGCTCAAAAGCCAACTTGATACTTCTGTAAAAGTTTTAATGACCGAAGAAGAAATTGAATCCACTTTACAAGATTTAGTTAAAGATTTACAAGCTAAACGCGAAGCTGATGCTAAAGCTCTCTTGCAAAAAACTCTTGAAGAACAAAAAGCTTTCCTTGCTAAAAATGCAAAAGATAGTGGAGTTGTAACTACATCTAGCGGGCTTCAATATAAAATTGAAAAAACAGCTGATGGCATTGCACCAAAACGCGAAGATAAAGTAAAAGTCCACTATAAAGGTAGCTTACTTGATGGCAAGGAATTTGATAGTTCTTACTTGCGTGGCGAACCACTTGAATTCCCTGTTAGCGCAGTTATTGAAGGCTGGCAAGAATTACTTACTAATATGAAAGTTGGTATGAAAGTCAAAGCCTGGATTCCAAGTGAACTCGGTTATGGTGAAGTTGGAGCTCCTCCGGCAATCCCTGGAAATTCTTTACTTATTTTTGAAGTTGAATTGTTAGAAGTTCAAGCAGCAAATCCTCCTGCTGACACACTCAATGTAGCTCCTTTAGCAGACTCTACTCAACAAACTCCTGCTCAAGCAGAAGTTAAAACAGATTCTGCTACAACAGCTCCAAACGCAGAACCGGCAAAGCAAGAAGTAAAGCCTGCTGAACAAAAAGCAGAACCAGCTAAACAAGAAGCAAAACCGGCTGAAAAGAAAGTGGAAAAAACAGAGCCAACTAAAACAGAAACAAAGGCTCAAAAGAAATAAACTTTCACTGAAAATTTTTAAAGCGGAAACTCTGAAGAGTCTCCGCTTTTTTTGTAAATAAAAAAATTACCATTTTTTAGTGATAAAATTCTTTTGGATAAGCGTTCTATACTAATAGACACTTTTTTTATAAGGACGCTTTATGCCAAAAACTCAAAAGCCTTTTCGGATAGGATTTTTTATTGATGGCTTTACTTTACATAAAGTCAATCACTATTATAAATACTATCACAAATTTCATTCCCATATTTCTTTTAGTGGTTTAAGAAATTTTGTAATGAAACAAGTCAAACCTTATTGCCCTAAAAATAAATCTCTTATTTTAGAAAGCCATTATTACCATTCACGTAAAAATCCAGCATACGATAAAGAATGCCCTTTTAATACAAGCCTAGAACGGTTTGAAGAAAAACTTCTCAATCAAGGTATACAAATGCATTACCCAACAGCCCCTCTTGATTGGAAAACATCCGGGAATAGCGATTTAATCAATGACATAAAAATGTATGCCATGTTCCAAGAAATAGATATCGCTGTTTTGCTTTCTACTCAAGGCTTTTATGCTGAAAGTGCAAAAATGTTACGAGAACAAAAAATACCGCTTATTCTTTTAGGCTGGAATTTTTCATACCCTAAAAACCAAAAACTTATTCTTTGGAAAACAGATATAGACCTCAAAAATTATGCATTCCAGTATATCGCTATGGAAAAAATCATGGATAATAAAAACATGACATCTCTTTTTGAAAAGAAACCTAAATTATTGATAAAACCAACTCATAAAATGTCATATCGTTTTCAACGAGCCTGAAACTTCAGTCTATTTTCTTTATACAAAAAAGACAGGTTATTTAACCTGTCTTTTATCACAATAGCTTTTTAATTAAAAATTAAAGGCGATCGCGTTGTTTCTTTTGCCAAGGTGAAAGGAATGTCCAAGTGAGTCTTGCACCAAGGAAGAAAGTATCGCCATTCACATCAGCACTACCGTATTCAACATCTTCAATATCAATTTCGCCATAGCGAATGACGCGGTAGCCACCATAAACACCAATAGAGATTGGATCAAAAGAAAGACGCAATTCTAATTCTGCATTGAAAGTCATTGCAAATGTGCTGTAGTAACGATTACGCATATCTGTGACTTTGATTTGATCTTCAATTGCGCCACCATCGTAATTCAAAATATCATAAGAATTTACAAAGTGAAGGTTCAACAAATTGAAACCAATACCTGCAGCCGGAATCAAATTGATAAAAGTATTTTCACCAAATAGCTTCCAACCAAACATCCAGTCAGCACCATAAGCAAACCAAGCTGCATCTGTTGCACCAGAACCTTCAGATACTTGAGTTGGCATAAAGTTTACATCAAACCAAGTCAAGAACTGCTTGTACTGGGCACCGATGTTTACATGCAAACCAAGATAATAATCATCAAAATGGTCATAAGAACTTAATGAACCATCACCAACAAACTTGGCATCAGCAGAATCACCGCTGGCTGATTCCTGAATAACCCCTTTTCCACTAGAAAAGAGAAGTCTGTTAATGTAGTTGATATGTTCGGAGTTCATGTTACGATAATCGCCTCCGATAGAAATAAAGCCACGGATATGTTCTTTCTCATAGAAAGAAGATTCTGCACCAGCCGATGCACTAGCTACAAAAAAGCCAATCAAAATCGCTGTCAAGCGAAAAACTGTTTTAGAAATACGCATTGATAAACTCCACGCATAAAATTTTCCTATTAAAATACATTATATATTTGAATTGTGTTGGATAAAAATGTATAAATCGTTAAAAATCAATAGGTTGTGTGCATTTTTCTTCTTTTTTTTACCCTTTTTTGCCCTGATTATAGGTTCAAACGGCTGTTTAAAAGAAGAAATGAAAACGGAAGCGCCTGCTCGCTCCCTGTTTTTGCGCTACGCCAAAAACTTCAAAATAGACACTTTAAAACAAGGCGTTCTTCATGCCTCGGTTCAAGTTTTTATTGGAAAAGATACTTCAACATACGAATACTTGCTCCTAAAAAACGGGGCATCCGCCCCTCAAGGTTACGCTTCTCTCCCTACTATTCATGTCCCGATAAAACGTGCAGTCATTTTATCGGGAAGCCACCATGCATACTTGAAACTTTTAAATGCAGAAAAAACTATCGTCGGCTTTAGTAATAAAAAGTATGCGGCGGATTCATCTTTATTTAATCAAATAGCGCTTGGAAATATTTTAGAAATTGGAGATGGTCCTTCTTTACAACAAGAAGCTATTTATAATTTAAAGCCAGATGTTATCATTGCTTTTGCTACTGGAAGCGCTTTTGATTCTAATCTTGAAAAATTAACAAAAGCCAAAATCCCTGTTCTCTATGTATCTGAATGGCAAGAAACATCTCCTCTTGGCAAAGCAGAATGGATTTATTTATTTGATGCTTTAGTACAAACTAATAAAGCTCATGATTTATTTGAAACCGAAAGAATAAGTTATGAAACGTATAAAGATTCTTTGCACGCTTTAAATCTGCCTTGTCCAAAAGTACTTTTAGGCGGACCATCTTCTGGCTATTGGTTTGCTCCTGGAGATAATAGCTATACAGCTACTTTAATTAAGGATGCTGGTGGTTGTATCGTTTTTTCTCCTGATTCTTCAAGAGAACGTAGATTTTCTTTAGAACAAGCATTTCATTTTGCTGAAAAAGCCCAAATATGGTTACACCCTAGTATCTATGAAAATCCCCAAATGTTACTCGCAGAAGAAAGTCGTGTCAAAGTTTTAAATCCTTTTATAAACAAACGCATTTTCAACTTTGATAAACAAAAAGGAAAAGCCGGTGCACTAGATTTTTATGAAAATGGAGTAACAAATCCATCAAAAGTACTTTTAGAAGTCATAAACATACTTCATCTAGACACTGCAAAAAAGAATTTGTTCACCTGGTATCGTAATATTTTCTATAATTAGGGTATGGCTAATAATGTTGGTATCGGAGAATGGATTGCCGCTTCTTATGATCACGGAATTCCATTTTTGCAGCAGATTCCTAGAGAATGTGCTGATTTTTTCTTGTTGAATTCTCAGACTGCTGAATTTGACGCCGGAGAAGTCATTTTATCAGGTGATAGCATTAATCAGTACTTCTGCGTTTTACAAAGTGGACGGGCCCAGATCTGTGGGCGTATGATGCCTGATGGGCAATATAATGTTATTGCTTATTTAGAAAGTGGCGCTTGCTTTGGTGAAATGTCTCTTATATGCAATGCTCCTACAAGCAACACTATCATTGCTATCGAAGACGCTTGTACAGTTCTTCTTTTGCCAAAAGATATTTTTATCAAGTTCCTTGATGAGAATCCAAGCGTTATGGTTTACTTATATAAAGTAACTGCTGATCGTTTACGTGCTAAGAATAAAGCTTTTGATGATTTTGAAAGTCTTTCTTTGCTCGCTTCTGCAAAGGTTCTTCCTTTCGTAGATTTCGCTCAAACTATGGAAAAAAGCCGTATCACTGGAACCGTTTTATTTGAATCCAATGGTCGTGGAGGCTTTATTGCTTTCCAAGATGGCCAAATGAGTTGCGCAAAATGCGGTAAACTACTTGGTCCAGATGCCTTAGAAGAATTGCTGTCTTGGGGCGAAGATACTCTTTTCAAATTAGATACCCATGTCATGCCAGATATGGTAAATATCAATCAGTCATCCAACACAACCAGTTTGATTTTGGATGCTCTTAGAAATATTGATGAAAAACAAAACACAAAATAACCCTATGAGGAGAATATGAATTACGCAGACGCAGGGGTGTCGCTTGCCCGCGCCGATGAGGCAATGGTCGGAGTAAAAAAATCTGTTCGCAGTACTTTTAACGAAGGAGTACTTGGCGATGTAGGAAACTTCGGAGGCCTCTTTACTTTAAACCATCTTGGAATGAAAGATCCTGTTTTAGTCAGCTCTGTTGACGGTGTCGGTACAAAATTAAAAATCGACATTGAAATGGGAACCCACGAATTACCAGGACAAGATATCGTTAACCATTGTTGTGATGATATTTTGGTACAAGGTGCGCGTCCGTTATTCTTCCTTGATTATGTCGCTACTGGACGCCTAGAACCAGGTGTTATGGATAGCCTTGTTGCTGGTATGAGTAAAGCCTGCCGTGAAAATGATTTGGTTCTCATTGGCGGTGAAACAGCTGAAATGCCTGGTTTCTATGGACCTGGTGACTATGACATTTCTGGAACAATCGTTGGTGTTGTTGAACGCGAAAATATTATTGATGGCAAAAGTATTAAACCGGGAACCATCATTCTAGGTCTACCTTCTACAGGGCTTCATACTAATGGTTATTCTTTAGCTCGCAAAGCTTTATTTGATGTAGCTGGTTATACAGTAGATACTCGTATCGATGGTATGGATAAAACTATTGGTGAAGCACTCGCTACCCCACATCGTAGCTATTACAAGAGCCTTATTGAACTTTGCGATAAAAAATTATTGCAGGGCCTTGTTCATGTTACTGGTTCTGGCTATCAAGGAAACATTCCAAGAATTCTCCCGGATAATGTAGACGTGGTTATTGATCGTTCTGCATGGGAAGTTCCTATGATTTTCAGAGTCATTCAAGAAGCTGGTAGCGTAGAAAAAGACGAAATGTACTCGACTTTCAATATGGGTCTAGGAATGCTTGTGTTTGTTGACCCAGCTAACCTTTCCGTTGTCGAAGAACACCTTAAATCTAAAGGTGAAGTTTTCTACAAAGTCGGCGAAGTTGTTGAAGGCTCACGTCAAGTCAAATTCAAAGATTAAAAACGAATTTGTTTGTAATAGCGGCATCTACGATGCCTCTATTTTTTTTGCTTTATTTTTTCTAAAAGAGGAACACCTAAAATGCTAATAAAACTTCTCAACAAAATTTTAAATGGTTTTCTTACATGAGGGTAAAGGTGTTTTGAATTTTTCATTGCCCACATAAAATATTCTGGCAGAAAAAATCTGGTCAAACGATTTTCTAAATAAGAAATGTAATCTTTCAAAAAACAAACGGATTTTTTTTCAAACTTACCTGACTCCATTTGATTCAGCAATAATTTACTCCACTTTAAATTTTTACAGATTTCCTCTTTCCAAATATGCTTTGCGCCTATACCTATCGCATTGTCATCATGTAACCGATATTTGATAACAGGACTTTTTATTGCTACATAACCATTATTTAAAAAAGCACAAAAACCTATCCATTGGTCATGTACAAAAACATCTTCTGGAATCGGTAAAACTTTATCTAACAAAGACACTCTGAACAAAGAAAGACACCCCGTAAGATTTGTATAGCCTGTCATTAAATTTTCTAACGAAAGGCTTTCAATTATCTTAGCCTCTTTTCTCCATGATGTCGAAATAATTTGTCCTTTGGCATCTATTACATTTGCATCGCCAAAAACGAGATCTGGATTTTTATTTTCATTACAAAATATGGCTTTTTCTAAAATTTCTAATTTTTCAGGAAGCCAGATATCATCTTGATCGGCAAGTGCAATCAAATCACTTGGTAAAAGTTCTGCTCTTGCTATTTCTAATATTTTTGAAAAAGCAGCCCTATGCCCTGTATTTACTGAATTTTTCCATAATTTAATGGGAAGTTTTGAACTAAAATTTTCAACAATCTGAGCACTAGAATCTGATGAAGCATCATCTAAAACAAAAATAATATCAGCAGGGCGTGTTTGCATCACCAAAGAAGAAAGCATTTCTGAAAGAAACTTTTCGCCATTATAAGTTGCAAGAACGACACCAATTTTTGCCATACCATAAATATAAAAAGATAATATTTCTTGTTTTTCTTGCTGTTCTTTCTATGTGATAGAAATTTTGCTACCTGTAGGTTGCGGAAAATAAACTTATTTCTTTATAAAGTTAGTTTGTGAATCCGTTAGAACACACAAAAAATTGTTTTGGAAAAGCCCTCAGAAAAATTCGCTGGGATAAAAAAATAAGCCAAGAACAACTGGCCGATAATAGCGGTATTTCTAGACAACATATTTCTCGTTTAGAATGTAATAACGATATTCCTTCTCTTGAAACCCTTCGGCTGATTGCAAAAGGGTTAAATATTTCTATGAAAGATTTGATTAATGAATTTGAAACCACATATTATAAGCCAGTATTTAATGACGATTTAAAAGTTGCTGAGAAGAACCAATCAGAAAAATACTTTTTAGCAAAAAATTCTAACTCTCAAAAGAAATAAAATCCTCTAAAATGCCCTTTTTAAAGCTTTTTTAAAGCCTTTTGATTTCTCTATTATCATCTTCATAACTCGCTTTTACTAAATTGTTGCTGAAAATTTATTTCTCAAGGATTTATATGAGCATCGTAGATAAAGTACTGCATAAAATTTTTGGAACGCCACACGAAAGAAAAGTAAAACGTTTGCGTCCGATTATAGCAGAAATCAATAAAGTACGTAAAGAATTAGAAGTTCTTTCTGATAAAGAACTTGCTCTCAAAAGTTCTGAGTTCAGAACCCGTTTACAAGAAGGCGCTTCTTTAGAAGATATTAAAATAGAAGCTTTTGCCGTTTGTCAGGAAGCCTGCGACCGCCGTCTTGGTATTTTCAATATCTTTGATGAATCCTACGGATTTGATTTTGGTCTTTTAGGGCCAGAACTTGCTGGCGCTGTTCAAAAAGCAAGAGAAGAATTAAAAGCTGGTGTGCCAGAATATGAAGTTTATTTACCAGCAGAACTTTATGCTAAAGTACGCGAACTTTACCCGGAATCTGTAAAACCATTCCGTATGATGCCTTTTGATGTGCAAATGATTGGTGGTCTTGTTTTGCATGAAGGCGCTATTGCAGAAATGGCTACTGGTGAAGGTAAAACTCTTGCTGCGGCTTGTCCTGTTTATTTAAATGGCCTTTCAGGGAAAGGCGTTCATGTTGTTACTGTAAACGATTACTTGGCAGGCCGTGATGCTAAGCAAATGGGCCGCGTTTATAATTTCCTTGGTTTAAAAGTCGGTCTTATTGTCAATGGTCTTGACTCTGACCAACGTAGAGCAAGTTATGGTGCCGATGTCACTTATGGGACAAATAACGAATTTGGTTTTGATTATTTGCGCGATAACATGGCAGTCACTCCACAAGAACTGGTTCAGAGAGAACTTAATTTCTGTATTGTGGACGAAGTGGACTCTATCTTAATTGATGAAGCTAGAACTCCTTTGATTATCAGTGGCCCTGCAGAAGATGCTACTGACAAATATGTTAAAGCAGATGCACTGGTGCAACAATTAAAGCGCGGCACCGATTACATGGTTGATGAAAAAAATAAAACGGTTCAAATTACAGAACGCGGTGTAAATAAGATTGAATCTATTCTTAAAATCACAAACCTTTATGGTGAGCATGCTGAATGGGTTCATTTTATCACCCAATCCATGCGTGCTTGGAATCTTTTTGAACGCGATGTAGATTATTTGGTTCGCGAAGGTGAAATCGTTATTATTGACGAAAATACCGGCCGCTTAATGGAAGGGCGTCGTTATTCTGAAGGTATGCACCAAGCTATCGAAGCAAAAGAAAAAGTGCAAATCCGCCGTGAAAACCAAACACTTGCAACCATTACATTCCAGAACTATTTCCGCATGTATAAAAAGCTTTCTGGTATGACTGGTACTGCAGAAACAGAAGCAACAGAATTTATCAAAATTTATAACATGCCTACTTGGGTTATCCCAACGCATAAGCCTTGTATCCGTAATGATTTGAATGACCTTGTTTATAAAACAGAAGATGCAAAGTGGCGTTCTATTGTTTCTGAAATCAAACGCAGACACAATGCAGGACAGCCAATTCTTGTTGGTACGGCTTCTGTTGAAAAGTCTGAAAAAATTTCTCAGATGCTTAAACGTGAAGGCATTGAACACGAAGTTTTGAATGCTAAAAACCATGGTCGAGAAGCTGAAATTATTCAGTATGCTGGCCACATGTATAAAGTAACTGTTGCTACTAACATGGCTGGTCGTGGTACTGATATTGCACTTGGACCAGGTGCTGCTGAAGTTGGCGGTTTACACGTTCTTGGTACAGAACGTCATGAATCAAGGCGTATTGATAACCAGTTACGCGGGCGTTCAGGCCGCCAAGGTGATCCAGGTTCAAGCCAGTACTTCCTTTCACTTGATGATAATCTTGTTCGTATTTTTGGCGGTGCTAACATCAAAAAAATGATGGAACGTTTTGGTTTAGGTGATGACGATGTTATCGTTCACCCACTTGTAAGCCGCAGTATTCGTGGAGCCCAACGCCGTGTTGAAGGCCAAAGTTTTGATGCTCGTAAATACTTGCTTGATTACGATGATGTGATGAACGAACAACGTAAAGTCATTTATACTTTACGCCGTCGCATTCTTAATGAAGAAGATGTTCGTCAAGATGTTTGGAGCCGAATTGAAGAAGCTGTAGATATCAAAGTTTCTCAATATGTATTTACAAATACTTTCCCTGAAGAATGGAAACTAGAAGATCTCCATGTAGAACTTGGCCGTTGCTTTGCTATCAACTATAACTTGAGCAGAGAAGATGCCACAACCAAAACTGCAGAAAATGTTTTAGATGAAGTTCTTGATCTTTGTAAAAAGAAGTACGATAAACTTGTAGAAATCATTCCAGAAAAAGATTTCAAAAATCTTGAACGTCATTTGTTATTACGCACCATTGACCAACACTGGAAAGAACACTTGTATGCTATGGACCAATTGAAAGATTCTATTCGCTTCCATGGCTATGCTCAGAAAGACCCACTCATGGTTTACAAGAGCGAAGGTTTTAGATTATTTGAAAAATGTCTTGAAAGCATCGCAACGCTTGTCACTATGCGCATTTTAAACATTCGTATTCAATTACCGAACGGAATGTCTGTTCCTCCTGAAATGCTCGTTAAGCGTGAAGATGCTCCAAAAACAAATAATCCTGATGAAGTAGCTCCAGAAGATAAAATGGAAGTTTCTATCGCACAAGAATCCATTCCACCAAAACCTGAAGCCCCAACTCAGACCGTAACAAATAAAGACCCAGAACCTTCTACAATGCCTCAATCAGCTCTTCCAGGAACACGCCCGCCTATGCGCAGACCTGCTCCTGTAAAAACAGAAGGTCCAAAAGTAGGGCGTAATGATCCTTGCTGGTGTGGCTCTGGATTAAAATTCAAAAAATGTCATGGTAAAAACGAAGAATAAAATATGTTCTGTTCCACCAAACACTTTTTTAGCTTAGAAGGTATTGATGGTTCTGGCAAAACCACTCAATTAGAACTTTTAGCTAATGCGTTAGAAGCTAAAGGTTATAAAGTGGTTAAATTCAGAGAACCTGGTGGCTCTATTATTTCAGAACAAATTCGTTCTTTATTATTAGACAGAACGTTCAAAGGTAAAATGGATAACACCACCGAGCTTTTGCTTTACAATGCAGCAAGAGCTCAAGTGATTTCAGAAGTCATATTACCGGCCTTACAAGATGGTAATATTGTACTTGCAGACCGTTTTGCTTTTAGTACTTTAGCTTATCAAGGTTATGGTAGAAATATTTCTCTCAAAAAAGTGAATGAACTTTCTGCCATCACTTGTGAAAATTGTTTTCCTGAACTTACCATAATTCTTGATATAGATGCCAAAGAAAGTAAAATCAGAAGAAGTAAACGCGCAGGCGCTCCTGATCGTTTAGAAGCAGAAGCCGATTCTTTTTTTACTAAAGTCCAAGAAGGCTATAGACAAATTGCAAAAGACTACCCTGATTCTGTAGCTTTATTTAATGCCTTACTCCCGAAAGAAGAAATTCACGAAAAAATTTTGTCTGCTGTTCTCTCTAAATTAAACAACTAAATTTTTTGTTCAACAACCTTTTCGTATTTAGAGGTGTCTGATGTTTCTTCTTATGTTGCTTTTGGGTTTTGCTTTATTATTCTTAAACCTTTCAAAAGCTTTTTCAAATAAGTTGAAATTCATTATACCCTCTATTTTCGTTTTAGGAACATTATTCAGTTTTTTCTTTCGAGAATATATTTTCTTTTGCGCCACGCAAACTTTCTTTTTCATTTTTACTTGTATTGCCCTTTCATTTTACCTTATTTTCGACCTTCCGCTTCTATTTTTTAAAATCAAAAAAAAGACAAATCTTAAAAAAGAACAAAAAATCAGTCTGACTATTTTCTTTATTTCATTTATTCTCACTATTATATTTTTGATTTTTGGAATACCTAATAACGCCAATTACAAAATCAGAAATTTATCTATTCCTATTTCTAAAGAACTCTCTCCTTTCAGTGTTGTCTTTTTCACAGACCTACATTTAGACCCTCTATTTAAAGCATCAAAACTTGAACAACTCGCCATACATTTAGATTCTCTTCAGCCAGATTATATTTTCTTTGGTGGTGACTTAGCAGATATGGATATTTCTGCTCTCAATCAAAAAGGTTTTGATAAATTATTACAAACTATTACTTCTAAAGCTAAAAAAGGAACTTATGCTGTTCTTGGAAACCATGAAGCTTATATGACTAGAAATGGTTCCAATTCAAAAGAATGGATGCAATATGTCGGCATGAAAGTTTTAGTCGATTCAACTATCTGCAATGAAGATTTCTGCTTAACAGGGAGACAAGATTTTCAAGTGGCACGACTTAACGAAACAGAGCGCCTTCCACTAGAAAAATTAGCCCCAAAAGATACAACTCGTCTATGGTTACTTCTTGACCACCAACCACATGGGATAGAAGAAACTTATCAAGGACCTTTACCTTTACTTTCCCTTTCTGGACATACCCACAACGGACAATTCTTTCCTGGTACCATTCTCATTGATTTAATCTGGCCTCTTGATTATGGTTTAGGTAAAATCAATAACGCTCCTTGGTTAGTTAGTTCTGGTGTTGATTCTTGGGGGCCTCCTGTTAGAATTGGTTCGGACACAGAAATTTGGTTTTTATCATTCACTCCATAAGGGAATTTATGCCAAAACAAGGTGAACACAACAAATGGATTGCTTTAGCTCTATGTATTTTACTAGGCTATCTTGGGCTGCATCGTTTCTATGAAGGCAAAATAGCCACAGGTATTCTTTGGCTTTGCACTGGTGGATTATTTGGAATCGGCATCGTTATTGATGCTATTTTAATTGTTTTAAAACCAGAAAAATATTAATGTCTCATTTTAACATGCCTAAATTTCCCTGTTTTCAAATATTTGTTTATAAATATTTACAAAACTGCAATTCATCATTATCCACTGATTTGACTTAAGCAATAACCCCTAGGATTATATACTATATTTGAACTTATGCCTATTTCATTAGACTCAAACCATTTAGAAACCGTTAAACGTATTTTAGAACTCCACTTCAATGGCTTGGAAGTTTTAGCTTATGGTTCACGTGTTTCTGGTGTCAACTTAACGCCAGATGCCGATTTGGATATCGTGGTTGTTTCTGAAAAACCTATTTCGCTTGAAGACATGATTAGTGTCGAACAAGCCTTTGCCGAAAGCGGTCTTCCATTCCGAGTTGACATTGTTGATTGGGCAAAACTCCCTGAGAGTATTCAAAAAGCTATTAAAAAAGAAAATGTAGTCATTCAGGAAGCCGAATGAAACACTCTATTATTCTTTCCATTTTACTCGCCGGATTCTTTTCCATCCAGACATTTGCTCAAGACCCAGTAGCTACTATAATCAAAGCCAAAGGTTTAATAGCTGCTGATAAATGTAATGAAATAGAATCACTTTTAAAACCTATTGCCAAGAAAAAATTTCGACAGACTGTTGGAGAGCAAGCTACCACAATGCTTGCCGAATGCGCTCTTCGCACAGGCAATAAAAAAGAAGCTGAATCTTTAAGTTCTCGCTTTTTAGAATACCATACTGAATCGCCTTATCTAGAAAGAATTCAAACCATTTCTGCAATACTACAAATAGAAAATGGTGCTATTTACGATGGCGTTGAAAAGCTTTTGCAGATTATCACTTACACCAAAAATCCTATTGCTAGGACAAGAGCTCGTGATGTCGCCATACAAACTCTTGCTGCGTCTTTACTCCCAGCAGAAAAATTGCAAACTCTTTTAGATAAATATCCTGTTGATAAAGATGTCAATGGCTGGCTTGAATTACAAATCGGGCGAGAATCTCAAAATGAAAAGCGTTACAAAGCCGCAAGATACTGGTACAATCGTGTTTTAAAACGCTCAGGAATTTCAGAAAGACTACAAGAAACAGCACAGAAAGGTATTGAATCTTTAAAGAATCAAGGTGCAGGCAAACCGGCCATCTTAATTCTTGCACCACTTTCTGGAGAATTTGCTGACTTTGGTGTAGCTGCCATGAATGGTGTTTTGTTAGCCATTGAACAATCTGATTTTAAAGATAAAATTTACCTTCGCATTGCAGATACTCGTGCTGATGCTTTTACCGCCTTACGCCAAGCACAAAAAGCAATTAGCCAAGATAGCATTATAGCTATTATCGGGCCAATCATGAGTGCTCCGTCTGCAACTATTGCCGCATGGCTTGGTAGTAATTATCATAAAATTCCAATGATTACTCCAACAGCTACAGATGATGGCATTTCTCAAATGGGGCCAAATATTTTCCAACTTAACATTACAATGAGCCAATTAGCTAAAAGCATTGCCAATTATGCTATAGATTGTTTTAATGTCAGAGAATTTGCCATTATGAACCCTCTTGGCGATTACGGAAATGCTATGACAGCAAGCTTTACGCAAGCTGTAGAAAATCGTGGTGGAAAAATTATTGCTTACCAAAACTATTTGGAAGGGCGTCCTGATTACAAAACTGAATTTGATCTTTTACGTTCTGTTCGCTATAAACAAGTGAATCGCAAAAAGAATATCGCCTATGGTTCAGATAATTTAGATGCCGTAAATCAAAAAGACAGAAAAGCTTATATGCAAGATTCTGTCGCTAAATACCCAGCTATCTTTATGCCAGCAACAAACCCTACTGATGCAGGCCTTATGATAAGCCAACTTGCCTTCCATAAAATCTCTGGATTACTCCTTGGCACATCGGGCTTTTATGGAAGAGATTTATTGATTAACGGAAAAAATCAAGTAAATGGTTCTTTCTTTAGTGTGCCAGCATCTGACATTTATACAGACTCTAAAGAATACAAAAATTTTGCAGAAGCTTATAAAACAAAATGGGGTGAAGAACCTGGTTCAGATAAAGTAGCTGCTCTCAGTTATGATGCTGCAACTATCATTTTAACTTCTGCTAAAACACAAAATCAAAATTTAGCAGAAGTGATTACAAAACAAAGTTCTTTTAACGGGCTCTTTGGCGAAATTAAATTCAAGAAAGGTGCTAATATCAATTCACAAATTGTTAGTGTTGAAAAGAATCGATTTAAATTCATGAATGGTTGCCCAGTTGAAGAATCAGATACAACGGCAACTAATAAAAAGTAATTCTCTTCTATAAAAAAGGTTCAGTTAATAACTGAACCTTTTTTATTACGAAGCTAAAAGTTCGGCAACAAAATCTGGAGATTCTCCTTGATGATATAGCCTAAGCAATATAGCTTCATCAGTACAATCGTCTAAATTAATATCCCAATTGACAATCAGGACTTCGCGTAATCGCTTTTTAAAAGACTGGAAACCAGCCAGAGAAGAGTAGGATGCTGACTTAGAAATAAACATCTTAAACCTCCTTTTTCTTTTGAAGTACAACTATTTTCTTAAAAAAACAATAGCCTAAAACAAAAAAGGTTTGTCTTGAAAGGCCGCGCAAAAACTAAAATCTTTCTAAGTCATTTTTTGTCAATTACTTAGAAAGTTTAAATTCTATTCTAATCTGGAATATATTTTTTAACCTTTTTAAAAGACAAAGACTTTATTTTTTATATTATCAGCTAATGTTTCGATTTATTTTATTCACTTTAATTTCTTTTAGCTTTGCGACTTCGCAAAATAATGCCTTCTCTTTGGGTGATTTAGATTCTTCTATTTCAAAAGTTATGCAACTGATTGTAAATGGAAAATATAAAGAGGCAAAACAAGAATCAAAAAATATTACAGAAAAAAATCAAGGCATTGCCTGCATTTTAGAAGGTATGGTTTTAATAGGACAATATGATGATTTAGGAGATACAACTGCTATACTTACTGCAACAAAACTTTTAAATAAATGTAAATCCGATGGGTATTGGGAAGCTCTTCGTATTTTTCAATTAGGTTATACTCAAAGCGAACAAGGACATTCTTTAAAAGGAGCAATCAATACCAAATCAGCCGCAAAAATTTTTGAAAAATCAAATGACAGAGATTCTAAAGCATTTTATGCTATTTATGCTTACTATATGAATAATGCTTTAAGTTGGTTACCTTTCGTAAATGACAATAGCAATACTTATTTACAAGCTCTCACACAAGGTGCTAAAAATTCAAAATGGTTCTGGCCTTTATTTACAACATCTTTAATCTGGATGCATTACGACCGCGAAGAATATGATAAGGGTTTACAATTAGCAAATTCTGCTTTGAAACGAGTTCCAAATCACCCTGTCTTTTTACAAATCAAAGCCGATATGCTTTATCGCATGAAACAATATAAGCAGGCGGCACAAATTTATGAAGCAAGCGCTTCGGATTATTTAACAAGAACAGGAAAATCTTTACGTTATTGGTGTGCTGTTGCTAACTTGATTCGGATTTATCATGATGCCAAAAACGAGCAACAGAAAATAAAATGGCAAAAAGAATTAAATGCGCCTGAATTCAATGCCATTAAAGATTGGATGCCTGCTTCTTTAATGACTGATTTAAAAGAAAGAAAACTATATAATTAATTTTTATGTTTTCTTTTTTTAAACTCTAATGGTTAGCTTTAATAAATGTAAAAAGTTGCCTACTGACAAAGCCAATATTTTCTTTATACAAAAAAACTCGCAGTCTTAACTGCGAGTTTTTACTTTCTTAATATTTTTTCAAGCAATTTTAATATTTTTCAAGCAATTGAGCAGGGCATTCCACTTCTTTATAATTGTGATTAGGATTACCTGCTGCTTCCATCCAGTTAGCAAGGAACAAGCAACCTTCTTTAGCCTTTGAGTTATTACTGAAAACGCTATTACACTTTTGTGTTAAGCAACTCTTATAACTACTTGCATTGTATCCAGAGGATTCTTCGCAATCACTTAAAAGACCACCATATTGTTTTCCTTGACTACCCCAACCAAAACCAGAGCAACCATTGTACATACCAACGCCACCACCAGGAATCATAATATCAAACTGACCCTTTTCTACATCTGTACCAACATTAGAAGCCATAACAATCAAAGTTTTACCTTTGAGTTTTTTCTGGTTTGCATCACTTGAATATTTTCCAGTACCTGTAAATTCTAGTGCAAAACAACGACCACATTTACCTCCGTTAGCAGCAGGTACTGCTGCAAATGCAAGTGCTAAGTTATCATTAATAACCATAGGAATTTGGCTCAAGCATGTACCAGCATTACCGCCATCACACATACTCTTTGAACCAGCGTCATTAATTTCTTGCTGCTGAACGTTACATTGCTTTGCTGTATTTCCACCAGCATTTTCAGTCCATGAACAACTTGGCTTACAACAATCCCAATAACGTGTTGCCCAACCACTACCAGATTCACCGCCTGAAATGTAGTTAATTACTGGCGTTGTATTACTACTGCTTGCTCTAGAACTTGAAGATTGTTTTTTAGAAGAAGATGAAGATGATTGTGGCTGTTGTTGTTGGCCACCTTGTTGGTTTCCGCCACTATTCCAATCAGAAGAAGATGATGGTGTTGGATTAGGATTAACATTTCCACCACCATAATTAGGGTCAACCACACTAGAAGAAGAGACAACTGGGATTACAGGCACACCAGTATTAGGATCAACAACTACTTCGCCGCCAGCAGAAGAAAGCCCTGGAACCGGCTCAACTGGTAAACCTGTATTAGGGTCAATAACTACATCTGCAGAAGAAGATACTATAACAACGACTGGATTGCCAGCGCCATCTACAACTGTTCCATTATCAAGAGCAATGTTTCCTTCTGGAGTCAAGACGCCAACAAGAACACCTGTTCCATCTTTAATGGTTCCATCTGGGTTAATGACGTAACCGCCTGGAGTCACCAAGACAACTTCATTCCAGTCAAAACCGGTTTCAAGAATAGCACCATTATTAGCAACTAAGTTACCGGCGCCATCTAAAACACCAACAGGGCGCTGCATGGTATCATAAACTTTACCATCTGGGTACACCCAATAATGTCCACTTTCAGAAACTGCCGGGTATAATCCCATAACTACTTCAGAAGTAGGATTGTTAGAAGCTGATGATGATTCATCAGAACAATTCCAAAAAACGCAAGCGGTAGCTAGCGCTATAAAAGTGGTTAAAACATATTTTTTCATTTTATCCTCTCTAGGTTAAACCCTTCTCCAACACCTTGAGTTTATAAATCTCCACCTGTATAAGACTTCCATTCAGAACGATATTGAATATCTGTAATTTTCGTTGTGTTAATAGTTGTCTTATACTTATCCACCAAATACTGCGGGCATTCTATTTCTTCGTATACGTAAGTTGGGTTGTCGGCTGCCATATACCATTCAGCAAACCACTTACAACCGCGCAACAAATTCGGATGATTCGGGAAAACAAGATCGCATTTTTCAATAATACAGTTTTGATATGCTTCTACAGTGTTATCCCAACCAAGACTTTGCTGGCATTCTGTCAAGAACCCGCCAAATCCAGCACCAAGTTTATCTTTACTTACACCAATTTGTGTGGAAAGTGCATCAAATGCACCAACACCACCACCTGGAACCATCATATCAAATTGACCTACTTCTACATCGTGGCCAATGTTAGAAGCCATAACAATCAAATGTTTCCCTTTAAGTGCTTTGTGAGTCGCTTTAATGTCGTTTGCATGGTTACCACCATTATATTGTAAATGGAAACATTTGCCACAAGCAGCTTGTGAACCAGGTGCTGCAACAAAAGCGTATGAAAGTGTATCATTCACTGCAATAGGAGCCATATCTGTGCAAGTAAAGGCACCATTTGCACCACCATCACTAGCTTCAGTACAAGCACTTGTTGTGCCTGCATAACCTGTCCAATATTCAGAAATATCTTTACTCAAAGTATATGTTGGAATTTCAACATCATTAATGTTACAATTGCGAGCTGTTGTTAAACCAGCCTGATAAGTTTCTTCTGATGTAGTATCTACATTACCTGGCCAAGAACAATGAGGTTTACAAGCGTCCCAATAACGTGAACTCCAACCTGTTCCTTGACCACCTTGAGTCAAAAGATCTTTATAAGAAGCCACCGGATAAGAACTGATATCAGAACCAGGAGAAACTACTTCTTGCATACTGCTAGAAGACTCTACTGGAGTTACACAATTATTGGTATTAGGATCGCATTCTGTTTCTGTATTGCTAGAAGATTCTAGTGAAGGCTCAACACTTGAAGACAAGGTAGGTGTTTCTATTAACGCAGAAGAAGATTCTGGACTTTCAACAGGTTTGCCTGACAAATCAACAACTGTTCCATCACCAAGAACAACATTGCCATTAGAAATTGTACCCACTATTGTTCCATCTGGTAACGACACATTACCATCTGGAGCAACGATATAAGTTCCTGTAAAATAAGGGAGATTTTCTTTTACGATATTAGACTCTAAAATATTACCCGCTAAATCTACAATAGTGCCTTCAGTAAATGTCCCAACTAACTCACCAGACGCATCTTTTACACTACCATCGGCATAAACAAAATAACCACCAGGAGATAAAACAGGATATTGATTAAGAGACTCTACACTCGAAGAAGAAACTAAATCAGAAACACCTGAACTAGAGCTCGAACTATCATCAGAGCAATTTAAAAAGCATACTGCTAAACTAAAAATTAAGAATATCTTAAAACAAGAATTTTTCATAAATCCTTTTCCTTCTACCCAAACTTCCCTAAAAGTAGATTCTTTATAGAGAAAAAAATGTAAAAAAATACTTATCCTAGCTTTAGTGTTCCAAATCTGTTCCCAAATCACGCTTTTCTTGCTTTATGCTAGAAAAATCCCCATGACCATAATAAATAAGAGTCTCTTGAGGCAATTCTAAAATTTTTTTTACAGATTGTTTCATTTGTTCTTTATCTGAATAAATATACTCCGAAGTCCCAAATTTTGATTTTTCAAGAAGGTCTCCAACAAAAACCATTTTTAATTTCGGTATGTAATAAGATAGACTCCCTGGAGAATGTCCTGGTGTTTCTAAAATATGAATTTCATTTTCACCCACAACTAATCTATCACCATCTTTTACATATCTATCAATTTGTGGTTCTATATCTGCAAAAGGCCAATAACGGCGACGTATTGGTTTCTCTGTGATTTCTCTTGGAATCTGATCTGAAATATTAGCTATCGATTCTGAAGCAAATAATTCCTTAAGCATTTCATTACCATAAATATGGTCTACATGCAAATGAGTATTCAGTGTATACCGAACAACTAATTCTTTTTCTCGGATATATACTTCTAATTCCTGCTTTTCACGCCTAGTTTGACACCCAGGGTCAATAACAACTGCTTCTTTATTACCCATGTCAACAACATAGGTATTTTCTAAAAAAGGATTGAAAACAAAACGATGAATCATTTAGCCAATAAATGCTTCACCACTTTCAACCGATTGGCGGATAAGCGTATTAATGGTCATTGGACCAACGCCACCTGGAACAGGAGTATAAGCACTTGAAACTTCTGCAAGACCTTCTTTTTCGATATCACCTACACCACCTGGATGATACCCTGCATCAATAACAACAGCACCTTTCTTTATCCAGGAAGTTTTAATCAATTCCGGGCGGCCAACAGCACCAACTAAAATATCTGCCTGGCCAATAATTTCAGGCAAATTCTGAGTTTTGCTATGACAAATTGTGACAGTACAATTTTCATTTAAAAGCATCATTGCCATAGGTTTTCCAAGAATTGCACTACGTCCAACGACAACTGCATGCTTGCCAGATAATGGAATATTATAACTTTTTAAAATTGTCATGATTCCTGCTGGAGTAGCACAACCATAAGCTTTTTCACCCATAGCCATACGACCAAAACCTAGACAGGTGACGCCATCTACATCTTTACGTGCATCAATTGCTTCAAAAGCAGCCCTTTCATCTATTTGGCGAGGAACAGGGTGTTGTAATAAAATCCCATGAACATCTGGATTTTCATTTAATTCCTGAATTTTAGCAAGCAATTCTTCTGTTGTGGTAGTTTCTGGTAAATGCACACGAATACTTTCCATTCCGACACGGGCGCAAGCATTACCCTTCATTTTAACGTAAGTTACACTCGCTGGATCATCACCAACAAGAATTGTAGCCAAAATCGGTGTTTTTCCAGTTTTTTCTTTTAATTTTGCCACGCGTACAGATAATTCTTCTTCTGTAGTTTTAGCTAATGCTTTACCATCCAAAATCAAAGCGGACATAAAAACTCCTATTCAAAATAATTTTTTAATTTTTTGATTATTCAATCAAAACTAATTCCATTTCTTAAGCAAAAGATAAAAAATCTATTACCTTCTTTTGCTTTTATTTTATATAATTTTTATTCCATTAGTTTAAGTTATTTTAAAATGAAATTTTCCTTTCTGCATATTTTAGTTTCAAAAGCATTGAAAAATACTTTGCTTTTATTGAAGTGGAAAAAAAACATCATTTATAAAAATATTCATTTCGTTTTTCCAGATTTTTCAGAACAAAAAATCTTTAGCATTTATCGCAACATTATTATTAATATTTCTGAAACAGCAACAGAATTTCTTTTTGGAAACCATTCATACAAAAACTTACCCACAGAATTAAAATTATTTCCATTTAAAAACAACAATATTAAATTTTGCATTGAAAACAATTCAATCCCAATCATTGAAAAAATGAAAAAAGGGGGAATATTTCTTACTGCTCATTTTGGAAATTATGAAGCCATTGGTCCTTGGCTAATTCGACTAGGAATACCTTTAAAAGCAAGCTATGCTTCTATTAAACCAAAATTTTTAGACTCATTTGTTAAAAATAAATTGCGCGCTATCAATGGTAATTCTTATGCAACTTTTATAAAAAATCCAAAGCAAATTCTAAAAATACTAGATGAACAAAAACTTTTTTGTCTTGTGGCTGACCAAGATTACCGTAAAAAAAATGCTATGAGCAGCATATTTTTAGGAAAAGAAGTTTGTTGTAATCCTATTCCAAATTTTATTATGAAACACAGACCAAATACTCCTTTTTATATCTGTTGGATTTTAGAAACTAAAAATGAAAAAATTTTACACGCAATAGAAATAAAAAATAAAGATATTTACAAATCTTTCCACAATGTATTAGATTCTTTAATATATTCACAAATTTCAAATTGGTTTGGATGGACTCATAGGCGTTTTTTAGGAAAAGAAAATCAATATACAATTTATTAACATTTTATTAAACATCTATAAAGTTAGATTTTTGTTTATTTTAGCCAAATAAGGGACAATCATTTTTCATTTATTGTTTTTTATTCACATATTTTCACATAATAATCAATAAATAATTTATTCACAATTTTGTTTTTAGAAGCATATTTTTAAAATATTTGTTAATAAATTTAATGTTTCACGTGAAACATCCTAAAATATCTATCCACAACTTTTCAACTTTTATTAACTCAATGATATTCAAATACATATCTCATTTTTAACCCTTGTGGATAGTCCCATTTTTCTGATTTTATTCTGATGAATTACTTGAAAAATATTCGCTTTTCCCGCAGGCAGATTTTTTATTACCAATTTATTTATAAGTAAGTTAAAATGAAATGCTAAGACTTTGATTTGTATTTTAGTTAAAATCATATAACTCGAATTCAGATTACTTTTTGAAAATGGAGCGGTGTGAGCCTGAGTAGCGAGAGGGTAGCGGAAAATGGCTTTGTATTTTTTATAGGAAAGGTGATTTTCAAAACATGTTTTGAAAATCGTCGACAAAGCCAGTTGAAGCGAGGGAGAGACTTCTCCCTTTTTAGATAAATAAATATTTTTATAAATTTAAACCTATTTTTAACTATATCCATTAATACTTATAGTTTGAAGAATATATGCAGAGAGATATAAATCGTCTAAATCCACTTTATGATTTTTTAAAAGATGTTCACCAAAAAAATTTTCCTGACTGGAGATTTTTCCAATTTATAGTAAACTTTTGCAGATGGTATGAAAAAGATCCTTTTTATATGGAAGATGAACAAGTATATGATAAAATCAATGAATTTATTAGTGAAATAAAAAAATTTCCTTTGAAATGACATTCTCTAGCTAGTCATGGCAAACATAGTGCAAATTGCGGCAAAGGGAAAAAGATGGCCATTTCGAAGGCATTCTAGGTTGTCATGACGAGAAGTCTTTTAAGACGACGCAGCCATCTGTTGGCAAGCAGATTGCTTCTGTCGTTTCACTCCATCGCAATGACAAGAACTGCGGGCAAGAGCCGTGGGCAAGTGTACAAACAACTTGTCATGGCGAGAGGTCTTGTGCCTTGCGGCCATCTGTTAGCAAGTTGTCATCGCGAATGAAATGTGGCGATCTTGGCTTTTGTCATTACGAGCGCAGCGAAGTAATCCAAAAACAAATGTTACTTACAAAGAGATTGCCACGCCGTGCTTTCTGCACGGCTCGCAATGACAAGAGGCTTGTGGCAAGCGTAGAAAGATTCTTTTTCGATAAAAAAGTTTATTTTTATTCTGTATTTAAAACTTATTCACAATCTTATGACAACTTTTTTCGTTTATAAAATAAAAAGTGTAGAATTATTTTGATTTTTATTCTAAATTGTTTCACGTGAAACATTTTTTCGATTTAAAACAAGAACAGTTATTAATGGATTTTTTAAAATCCTATAATTGTGATTTGTCCGAGAATCAATTAAGTTTATTATTTCAGTATGCAGAATGTGTTATTAAAGGGAATACTATTACTAATTTAATTTCCAAAAATGACGCTGGAAAATTTTATTCAAGACATTTAACTGATTCTTTAATTCCTGTTTGTTTATTTAAAAATTTATTTGATGACCATTCTGAATTACGTTGGGCTGATATGGGTTCTGGTGGTGGTTGTCCTGTTTTTCCTTTAGCTATTGCATTACCACATATTCAATTTTATGCTGTAGAACCTAGAAATAAAAGAGTTCAATTTTTGCAAGAAACAAAAAATATTTTAAAGTTGGATAATTTAGAAGTTGTTGGAAAAAGGTTTGAAACATCTGGATTAAATAATTTGAATTTTATTTCTTGCAGGGCTTTATCTACTTTTGAAAATGATTGGGAAAGAGCAAAGTTTGCATTAAAGAAAAACGGAACTTTTTTAACATTAAAAAGTTTTGAAACTATTTCACATTTAGAAAAAGATTCTAGCATTTGTATTCATAAATATTCTTTACCAGAAGAAGAAAAACAATATGCACTTGTTTATAAGAGGTTTGAATGAGTAAAGTAATAGCTATATCCAACCAAAAAGGCGGAGTAGGAAAAACGACAACAGCTGTTAATTTAGCAGCTAGTTTTGCTGCTCTTGAAAAAACAACCCTTTTGATAGATATGGATCCTCAAGGAAATGCTTCACAAGGTCTTGGATTTAATGAAACACAAGAAGAAGATATTCATGAACTTCTTGATTTGGCAGCTAATCCAGAACAGCTTTCTTATGAGGCTATAAAAAATGCAATATTGGATACAAAACTTGAATATTTAAAAGTTATCACTGCAGCACCTGATTTAGCAGCATTAGAAATAGAACTTGTTCAAGCAATGAGTCGTGAATTAAGACTGAAAAGAATTATAGAAATTCTAAAACCTTACTTTGAATTTATTATTATAGATGCTCCTCCAAGCCTTAATTTATTAACAATTAATACATTAGCTGCTTCAAGTAGTGTTTTAATTCCTGTTCAATGTGAATATTTTGCACTTCAAGGTTTAGCTGAATTATTTAATACTATCAGATTAGTTCAAAAGAATTTGAATAGTGGATTAAAAATTGAAGGCGCTCTTTTAACCATGTATGATAATCGTTTGACTTTGTCAAAACAAGTAGCAGATGAAGTTAGAAGCTGTATTCCTGAAAATGTTTTCCAAACTATTATTCCGAGAAATGTAAAGTTAGGTGAAGCACCTTCACATGGAAAACCAGTTATTTTGTATGATGTTCAGAGTAGTGGTTCTAAATCATATATGAAACTAGCTGAAGAAATTTTGAATAATGCTCAATAAAGGATATTAATAATGGGTAAAAAATCTCAAGCTCTTGCACGTGGTCTTTCTCAAATTATGCAAGATCACCGTATGGAAAAAGATGAAAATGGCCAACAATTACAAGTTTCAAAAATTCCTTTGAATCTTATTGACCCGAACCCTTTTCAACCAAGACGCGTTTTTAATGAAGAAGAAATTACTGAATTAGCAGAAACTATTAAGAAACATGGTTTAATTCAGCCTATTACCGTTAGAAAGTATAATGGTCGTTATCAGATTGTTAGTGGTGAACGTAGAACAAGAGCAGCAAAAGTTGCAGGGCTTACTGAAATTAATGCTTATGTTCATGAGCTTCTTTCTGATAAAAATATGTCAGAATGGGCACTTATTGAAAACATCCAACGTGTTGATTTAAACCCAATTGAACTTGCTGAATCCTACCAGTCATTGCTTGAAATTCATGGTTATACTCATGAAGATTTATCTGAAACTTTAGGAAAATCAAGATCAGCTATTACTAATGTACTTCGACTTTTAAAACTTCCTGAACAAGTAAAAATTTGGGTTGAAGAAGGAAAATTATCTAATAGCGCTGCTAGATCTTTATTAAGTCCTGAAATTACAGATCCAGAATCTGTTGCACGTGACATTATAGAAAAAGGAATGAATGTTCGTGATATTGAAAATATCACGAAAAAAGTAAAAGCAGAAAAGAAAAAGGAGACAACTCCTGAAATCGATGCTGATATGGCTGATTTCCAAAGAAGACTTCAGGAATTTTTTGGAACTAAAACTTCTATAACTCCATCTGCTAAAAATAAAGAAGAAGGAGTTATTACTATTCATTATTATTCAATGGAAGACTTAAATCATTTACAAGAACTTATGGAAAAATCGTGAGTAAAAAATACATAAGAATTCAATGGGTACCTGAAAATACCGGTAAAATAAAAAACTTTAAACTTCCTATATGGTTATGGAAGTTTTTAAAGGTATTTTTTATATTTTTATTAATATTTTTTATTGTATTTGCATTTTTAGCTGGTAATTTAGTTCAAAAAGCAATAGAATTAGAAAATGTTAAAAAAGAAAATAAGACTCTTTTAGAAAAACAAACAAAATATGAAGAATATTTTACTTCTTTAGATTCATTATTTTTAATAGATTTACAAATTAAAAATATACTTGGGCTATTTTTAGAAGATGATACTTCTAAAATCAATGCTGTTTTGGAAAAAACTAGACTTAATCCTATAAAATCTGTTAAAAATGAAATTGATTTTGAAGGAAGATATGGTTGGATTCCTCTTGCTGAAAAAATAAAAGCAGAAAAAATTCCAGATATTATTCCAGTTTCAGGAGTAATTAGTAAAAAATACTCAGAAAAAGAAAAACATCTTGGAGTAGATTTTGCTGCTAAAAATGAAGACCCTATTTATGCAAGTGCTTCTGGAGTAGTAATATCTGTAAATGAAACTGAAGACTTAGGATTAACTATTAAAATAGATCACCAAAATGGTTATGTTACTTCTTATTCTCATTTAGGTAAAGCTAGTGTAAAACAAGGGAAAAAAGTAGAAAAAGGTGATTTAATTGGTGTTGTTGGTTCTACAGGAAAAACAACTGGACCTCATTTGCATTATGTTATCCAGAAAGATGGAAAATATATCAACCCTGAAACTTTCTTTAATTATTAACAATAAATGAAAAGGTAAAAATTATGGCTAAATCTGATGAACAAGATTTTACTCATATCAGTGAAAATATTTCTTTAAAAGGAGATATTTCTGGAAATAGCAATGTGCGTGTTGCCGGGAAAATTATCGGAAGTGTAACCATTCAAGGTGATTTGGTTATTGAAAAAAGTGGTTATGTAGAAGGTGAAATCCAAGCAAAGAATGCTATTGTTGCTGGAAAAATTCAAGGAAATATTACTTGCCTTGAAAAATTAACTTTAGAACAATCTTCTATTATGATTGGAAATATGAAAACAAAACAACTTTCTATTGAAAATGGAGCATGTTTTCAAGGCAATTGTTCTATGGAAGAAAGAGTTAAAGTTAAACCAACAACTTAATTATTATATCTAATTTATTTATATAAGAAGTTATAGTAATAGTTATGTTAATTGTTAATAAAATAAGATGCTATTTTCTTAACTTCTTTTTTATCAATGAGTTAGAAAAGTAAAAAAAGAAAATGAATGTTTAAAATTTGAATTATTATTCACAATTTTAAACGTTCATAAATGTTAAAAGAGAGTTTTTGACGTTTCTGAACTTTTTATTCACTTTTTAGTGTTGAAAAATATTGAAATTTTTGTTGGTTTTGTTATTAAAACTCAAATTTTATTGATATAGTTCACTATGCAGAATAATATCGATTAAATGTTTTATAAAAAGAAGTAAATTTTTGGGAATGGGTGATTTGTTTAAAATAGCACATATTTCTGATTTGCATATAGGTCAAACTTCTGATGTAATGCAGGGGATTGATGTGCGTTCTAATTTTAAGCAAGCGCTAAATTCTTGTTCAGTAAAAAATTCAGATTTTATTTTTTTAAGTGGTGATTTAGCAGATAATGGTGAAATGGGAGCATACGAATTTATTAATGAAGAAATGAATAAATTTGGAAAGCCATGGGCTTGGATTCCTGGAAACCATGATGATTTAGATAAAGCTTCTGCTGTTCTTTCAATGCCTGATTATGTTCAAGGAACAACTTTCGATTACATTTTAGATATTGGTGGAAGGCGATTTATTTGTTTAGATAATTCTTGTGGAGAATTACAACCAAGGCAACTTGACTGGTTGAAACAACACGATAATAAACCTTTCTCTATTTTTATGCATTATCCACCTTGTTTTTGTGGTCATGCTTTTATGGATTCAAAATATCCAATGAAAGATGTTCTTAGGGTACAAAGTTTTATAGAGAATTTAAAAAACCTTGAATATGTCTTTTGTGGTCATTATCATTTTGCTTGTCATATAGAATTGAAAAATAATAAACAGGTTTATGTAGCGCCTTCTACTCAAATGCAAATTTCTTCAACTTCAAAAACATTTGAGTTAGAATCATCTAAACCGTCTTGGCAAATTTTGACTTTTGAAAAAGATTCGCTGAAAGTTGAAATAAAAAAAGATTAATTTATCGTTTTTTTACCATTCCCCTTGATTTTTTTATAAATTTAGTCTAAATTTGTTTCAACTTAATGGCGGTTTAGCTCAGTTGGTTAGAGCGACGGAATCATAATCCGCAGGTCCGGGGTTCAAGTCCCTGAACCGCTATTCTTTAAAAAGAGGAGACCTTATAATGATGGTACGAGTTCTTGGAATCGCTACAGTTGTTATGCTCTCTTCTTTTTTTATTTCTTGTACTCCAGAAGAGACCGCAACACCTGTTTTACCTACAAAGTCTGTTGCAGTAGATTCTAAAAAAACACTTGCATCTGTTAAGTTTGATGCACCTGCTGCAAATACTGTTATTGATGCTGAAAAAGCAAAGAAATATGCTGACGCTAGTTCTGGTTTGTTATTGTTAGCTGGACAATGGTCAGAAAAAATTGAAAAAGCAGCTGATCAAGAAAAAATTGAAATTCTTAATAATTACACTAAAGCTCAAGAACAACTTTGTCTGCGCTTAGGCCTTGCAGGAATGGCAGAATACAATTGGTTAGATTCGGTTGCTATTAAAAATTCTGCTAACGCTAAAGTTTTTGAAGCCGCTGGTGTAAAATTACCATAATATTAATTTCTGGTTTTATTGAAAAGAAGTCAGCTTGAATGCTGGCTTTTTTTTGGGCGTTCCCCACTAGCGTGGGGCGGGCTATACTCGCTTCGCTCACCGAGCCTGTAGTCTCGTCCCTTACGGGTAACTATCCCTAACGCGATAATCAGATACTTATGCAGCAACAGAAACACCTTTTGAATTAGGAACAATAGATATTTCTGCATCAACTGATGATACTTGGCAAGTAGAAGGTTGCGTTTTTTACAACACCTCATTTCCATTAAGTTCGGGCAATGTTTTTGTTTATGATATTTGGAATGGATTGCCTACATTATTGGCACAGACTACACTAAATACAAAAGGTTTTTTCTCTTGTTCTTATTTAAAAAAGGCATTTCAAAAGCAAGGCGTTACTAGAAACGCTCCAAATCTTCAAATTGTAGTTCGTGATCTTCAAGGGCAAAGTCTTGTAACATACGATGTTCCTAATCCGATGTCTGTGCATCAGGTTGTTCAAATACAAATTCACTCTGTTCCTGGTATTTTGACTAACGATAACTGTAAAGTTTATGGTAATGTTAAAAATACATTGGGCTACCCACTACAAGAAAAAATCAGTGTTATTGCCTTTTGTTTATATTACAAAGAAAATCTAAATGAGTCAGGAAAGAAAACAGGAACATTTGAAAAAATACAATTAGGTAATCTTGTAACACCAAATGAATTTGGAATCTGACCGAAAGACTCTTCAGAATCTTGAAAAACTGAGCAAAGTGTTCCAAAGTGTTGAAATTGAAAGTCCGGGAACACAGGTGTTGTTGAGTAATTTGAATTTATAGCAATAATTGAACGGAAAATTAAACTAGGAAAAAATCGCAACCTGTATGTTGTGTGAGTTGGTATTGCCGAGTGATAAGAGTTTTTGAAATACTTGTACTTTTTATAGGCAGTTTATTTTTTTAAAAGTTATATTTGCGAATAGGTGTTGATTTTATTTTTGGGTGGATTATGGGTAAAAAAAATATTCTTTTAAAAAGTGCTGTTTGTGTTGGCATTTTTAGTGTAGCTTCTTTTTCTCAGATAAATATTTCTGTTGATGCAAATGCAGGAATCAAAAAAATTTCTCCATATATTTATGGTAGAAATATTGATAATAATTACATCAGTGATACTAGTCTTGTAAGCACTGATAAAGAAGATACTTTTATTGCTCAGATGTTAGACGCAGGTATTCACATGATGCGTTCTAATAATGGTAATAATGCAACGCGTTATAATTGGCGGAAAAAATTAACAGTGCATCCTGATTGGTATAATAACGTATATCCTCATGACTGGGATATTACGGCAAAAAAAGTATTAGACAAAATGCCAGGTGTAGATGCGATGTATGCATTTCAATTAACTGGTTATGCTGCTAAAACAAATGAGTATAATTTTGCCGATTGGGATTGGAAATTGGAACATGGTTCAAATGCAAAACAAACTCTTAATTTAGCAGGTGGTGGTGAACCTTCTGCTGATGGTCAAACGGCAATTAAAGAAGGTGATGCTTTACTTTATAGTGAACCTTGGCCTGCTGATTCTACTGTAGGAATTGTTCCGCATTGGAGAGATGAGTTAAAATATGATATGAGTCGCTTTCAGTATTGGAGCATGGATAATGAAATGGATATCTGGAAAGGGACTCATTCTGATTTGAATTTGAATATTACTGGTGATTTTTTAGTAGAGCGTTATATTGATGTAGCAAAGAAAGCTCGTGCTGCTTGGGGTGATATAAAGCTTACTGGCCCTGTTGTTGCAAATGAATGGCAGTGGTGTCATATTGCTGCAACGGCAGAAGATAATCATAGACCAACGATTGATGGAAAATCATATTGTTGGCTTGAGTTTTTTATTAAGAAAGTGGCTGAAGCAGAAAAGGCAAGTGGCGTTCGTCTTTTAGATGTTTTTGATATTCATTGGTATCCATCAGAAAAAGATTATACAAATCGCATAAATTGGCACCGTGTTCTTTACGATACTACTTATTATTATGAAGGTGGAAATGGTGTTCGTTGTGCTTCTGGAACTTGTGATTGGAGTAATGAAATTGAAGGATTCAAAGCATATAGGTCTTATATTTTTGTGCGTATTAACCAATGGTTAGAAAAGTATTTTGGTAAAGACCATGGTATTACTCTTGCGATTACAGAAACAGATTTAAATGATACTGATCCAATGGTGACAGCTCTTACTTATGCTTCTTTCCTAGGAACGATGCAAGATAATGGTGTTGAAATTTTTACACCTTGGTCTTGGGGAGATGGCATGTATGAAACGGTTCATTTGTTTAGCCGTTATGGTCACCCTAATAGAGTTGAATCTGTTTCTAGTAATGATTCGCTTGTTTCTGGCTATAGTTCTATAAGTAATGCAGGGGATTCCTTAACAGTAATTTTTGTGAACCGTGCAGAAAATGTCGCACAGAATGTTGAACTTTCATTGAAGAATTTTGAAGTAAATCCTGGTGAAGTAACTACACTTACACTTTCTGAACTTGTAGGGGAAACATTTGTTTCTCATACACAAAACGCTTTGAAAAAAGGAACAGCAGAAGTTTTGAATAATAAAGTTTCTTTAGCACTTCCGGCAAAATCTATTACAGCTGTTTTATTTAAAACAGAAACACCAACAGAGAAGTTGAATCCTTTTGCTAAAGGAATGGAATATCACGTTGCAACACAAGGAAGAAATATTTTAGTGAGTGGTATGTTAAAACAGACTCATTATACTTTGAGTAATGTGCTTGGGCAAGTTGTTGCAAATGGTATAGCTGATAATACGTTAAATATAAGTGTTCCTAATGCGGGCAAATATATTTTAAGTATTGATAAAAAGAGTTATATACTAAATGTGAAATAAAAAAAATCCGTTGGTTAGCTTCACTAACCAACGGATTTTTAATGATGCTTTTTAAAATAAGCGGGTAATTGATTTTTTCGTTTTACTTGGTTGGACAATTGCAGCTGAAAAATTTTTATAATCAAAAGCAGCAGAGAGTTTGTCTAAGATTTTTTTGTTATCTAGATTTTGAAAAGATTCTTTGACTTTATCAATAGTTTGATAAGAGCCAAAGTGTAATGTGTGTTCGGCAAGGCGTAGTAAACGTTTTTCTGTATTATCAGAACCAATTTCTAAAGAGCCTAAAATGCCACGCTTGGTTCGTTTCAGTTCGTTTTCAGAAAAACCTTTTTCCATGAATTTTTGAAATTCATCTTTAGTGAGTTGGAATGCTTTTTCAAGTTTATTTGGATCTGTTGCAAGTGCAATACTGAAACCATAAGAATCAGAAAATACATCGGTTGTCGAATAAACAGAATAAGCAAGCCCATGTTCTTCACGGATTTTTTGAAAAAGTCTAGAAGACATTCCTGCTCCAAAGGCAACATTAAAAAGAGAAAGTATATAGCGGAAATCTGCAGAAAGATTTTCTTTTTTAAAACTAGTTCCAAACACAAGACTAGATTGTTGTAAATCTGGTTTTGAAGAAATGCGTAGTGATGGTGTTATGGAATAATCGTTCTGAAATTTTTTTGCAGATGATTTTTTACTGCGAAAGAGTTGTTTACACTTTTCAACTAATTTTTCATGATTGATGTTACCGGCGGCACAGATATAGAGAGGTATTTCTGAAATAACTTGTTCTCTATATTTTAAAAGAGCTTCTTCTGTTAAGCGACGGACAGAAGAGACTGTCCCGGCGATAGGCGACGACAAGCCACATGTTGAATAATGAGTTGCATAAAAAAGATCTGCAGCACATTCTTCTGCAATGTCTTCATAGCTTCTGATTTCTTCAATTATAACTTTGCGTTCTTTAGAAATATCTTTTTTGGCAAAAAGAGGTTCCATTATCATATCTGCCATAACTTCTAAAGCGAGGAATGTGTCTTTTGGAACGACTTGTGCATAAAATCCAGTTTCTTGCCTTGTGGTATAGGCTTCGAGTTGGCCGCCTCTGTCTTCTAAAGCGCTTGCTATTTCAAAAGCCGTTCTATTCTTTGTTCCCTTAAACACAAGATGTTCGTAAAAATGACTAAGGCCGCTATTTTCTTTGCTTTCGTGACGAGAGCCTCTTGGAATCCAAATACCTATAGCTACCGAATGAGACGATGGCATTTTATCTGTTAATATGGTGATGCCATTTTTAAGTTTTGTTTTTTGGATTTCTTGTTGCATGAATTCCTTAGTTTTTATTCAATATTCTTTAGAACAAAGATAATATCTTTTGAGCAATTGACGGTGTTTGCCTGAGTAGCGAGAGGGTAGCGGAAAATGACTTTGTGCTTTTTTTCGGAAAGGTGATTTTCAAAACGCGTTTTGAAAATCGGCGACAAAGTCAGTTGAAGCGAGGGAGAGACTTCTCCCTTTTGTTATCAAATCTTTACTTTTAAGATGGGGGTATGGATATATTGTCAATGGAAATTTATTCCAGCTTGGAATAAAAGGAGTTTTTAGAAAATATCTTTTTGATAATTCATTAAAAAAGGATGAGATTATGAAGAAGTTATTTCTTTCAGCATTGGCTTTATCTTGCGTTTTTTCTACGCAAGCTTTGGCTGCTTTTGCAGATGGTGGTGCAAAATTCCTTGGTAATATCACTACAAGTGGTCAGATTCGTGATGATTTTAGTGATTATTGGAATCAGATTACTGCCGAAAATGGTTGTAAATGGGGTTCTATTCATTCTCTTGATAATAGTGGAAAAAGTAAATTTTCTTGGGATAACTACGATAAATGTGAAAGCGCTTATAAATGGGCTAAGGAAAAACCAGGTGAACGTTTCTTTAAATTCCATGCTTTAATTTGGGGTTCTCAGGTTCCGAGTTTCCTTTGTAAAAATAAAAATCCTAGTATCACTGTAGCAAAAACAAAAGAGTATATCACCGAATGGTTTGACGCTGTTGCTGCTAAGTTTCCAGATCTTGAATATATTGATGTGGTGAACGAAGCTATTTGGGCTGGCAATAACTACCATTCAGGTTATGGTAAACCAGCTGCTGGTGCTGAAGGTAACTCTACTGATGACCCAGATTGTGGTGGAACACATATTATTGACGCTCTTGGTGGTGATGATGTTGTTAATGGTAAACACCAATACAACTTTATTACAACAGCTTTTAAAATGGCTCGCGAACGTTGGCCGAATGCTGTACTCATCTACAATGATTATAACACTCTTTCTTGGCAAATAAATGAAGGTATTGAACTTATTCAGACTATCGTGAAGAATGGTGCACCTGTTGATGTTTATGGTCAACAAGCTCACGATTGTAAAGGTATGAGTAAATCCGATTTTGAAAGTAAGCTCACTAGAATTCATAATGAAACTGGGCTTCCTTTGATGATTTCTGAATATGATATCGGCGAAGCTGATGATACAAAACAGAAAAATGATTACGCTAACCATATTCCTTTTATGTGGGAAACAGAATGGATTGCTGGTATCACAATTTGGGGGTATATCAATGGTGCAACTTGGGCTCAAAATACAGGTATCATTGATAATGGTAGAGATCGTGCTGCTATGACCTGGCTTAAAGAATATTTTGCAAATAATCTTGATAAAGGCCAGAATACAACAGGTATAGGTGGTGGAGAAGTTGCAGATCCTGTTCCACAAGCTCCTTATAATGGTACTGCTGCTAAAGCACCTGGAAAAGTTGAAGCTGAACATTTTGATATTGCAGGTGTTGGCAGAGGTAATAATTCTTATAGCGATGGCAATACAGAAAACCAAGGCGATGCTAACTTCCGTGTAGATGAACCTGTTGACATTTATTTAGGTGGAACGGGCATGGTTCTTGGTTATACAGAACCAGGTGAATGGTTAGAATATACTGTAAACTTTGAAACAGAAGGTGCTTATTCTTTCTTTGCTAATGTTTCTGCTGGTAATGAAGGTTCTAGCTTGAATCTTTATATTGACGATGCTTTGGTTATTGAAGAACTCGCTATTCCACAGACTGGCGAAGAAAATTGGGATACATATGAAAAAGTTGGCGCTCAAATTGCAAAAATTTCTAGAGGCGAACATGTTGTGAAGTTAGAAGTTGTTGGTGGTTATTTCAATATTGACTACTTAACATTTGTTGCTGGCGCTAATGCTGAAGACCCAGAACCAAATGGTGGTAGTGCTGCAGATCCATCAGCTATTGCTGGCCAGTTACATTTGAATGTAAATCAGCTTGGCGATTATGATGTCTTTGATATGCAGGGGGTTTATATTGGTCGCTTGAGCGCTTATTCTATGGAACAAGCTGTTTCTACAGTAAAACATAGCGACTTTATTTCTGCTAAGGGTACATACTTTATCAAGTCTAAAAATACAGGTAAAGTGCAAGCTATCCGCTTAGTTCGCTAAGATTAAAAAGACTTTCTCCAAACACCGAATCCCCGGGCATTTGCCCGGGGATTTCTTTATAAGTTTTCTTTATGCCTTTGATTTTGTTTTAAAAATTAGACTATTGATTTGCCATCACTGAAAGCGTTTCCTACCCGAGAACCTAAAGCATAATAACCATGACTTGCAGAATCATAACTAACGACATCTAATTTTTCAATTAAGAGATTACCCTTTTCATCTAAAGCTTTTTCGTCTGCAGAAACGTTTACAATTTCAGCAAGCATAAGTTCTGATTCTTCATTATAACTTACAAATTTGCATTCTAATGCAAGTGGAAGTTCAGCAATTAAAGGCGCATCTACAAATTCACTTTTCACTGCGGTTAAACCAGATTTTTCAAATTTGTTTGGAACCTTGTTTCCAGAATTAAGACCTAAATAATCTAAAGCTTTTATGTTTTTGGCTGTTGCCATGCTTATAGTAAATGCTTTTCGTTTAAGAATATTAGGTACGGTTTTATGGCTTTGTGCTATGTAAATAGCTACTTGATTGGTGTCACTTATAGAACCCCATGCAGCTACCATTGCGTTGACAGAGTTGTCTTCGTTGTAAGTGGCAATTATTAAAGCAGGTTGTGGGCAAAGATAAGTTTTAATACCGAGATTTTTTCGCATAGATGACCTATTTGGTTTAAGTATTTATTATAAAGTAATAAATACTTGTTATGTAATTACATGGCTCGCAAAGATAATATGCGCGCGCAAGTGGCAAGAATCGGCAAGTTCCCTCGCAAAACAACATTTTCAAACATCAAAGTACACTTTAAATTAAGCAGCAAAAGCGTCGGCCAAGGAAGGGGAGGCTTGGAGGGGACCGTGCGGCCTTCGCAACTCCGAGCCGGGTCCCCTCCAAAGAAAATTTTAA